>JACAEG010000060.1 GCA_013388965.1 Pseudorhodoplanes sp.
CGCCGGCCGCGCCGCCGAGAATGGCGCCGCCCAGCGGATCCTGCGCCGCGGCCTGCTGCGTCGGACCGATTGCGCTTGCGGCAAGCAGCAGCGCCGCCGCCATGCTTGTGCGAAACATCATCGACTCTCCTCCCGCACTTGGCAAAATGTTCGAAACTTTCTCAATTCCGTCCGCGGCGTGTCTTGATTCAGGTCAATCGCGTGTGCAAACCCCGCGCGCAGGCAACGGCCGCCTCTTCCTTTCCAGGCATAGATTATTCCAGAAACATTTAAGCCCAAAGGAGATCGAGCGAAAGGCCGGGCTGGCCCAAGAGCAGGCATCGACGAACCCGCATGTAGGCCAGTTATCCGGGCATTCTGTCGGCCAACAGGAGCGGCAGCGAGACCGCCGGCACCTGTGACGTTCAGTCCAATGGGTCGTCTCGAATCCAGAACCATGATGCAGTAGTATGTCTCTGCATACAGAGCAAAAATGGTTGGCCAAGCCGAAGCTTGTTCATAACTGCGTTTGAAGCGTCATGCTTAATCTTATTCTTAGAGCGATATTCGCAAGCGGTACGCGGCCGACCTCCCGCTACTCCAGTCCAGATTCGGTCGCGAGAGCGAGCAAGAAGCCGGCATTGCCGGAAGCAACGATCAGGGAATCGATTGACGCTTTGCCCAGTGCCAAGGTTTTGTATGTGGTCGATGGCGACACAGTAATCGTTGCCAAGGGTCGGAAGGAAACCGTCATTCGATTGGATTCAATCGATTGCCCCGAGGACGGTCAGCATTGGGGGGACATTGCTGCCTACGGCCTCATAAAACTGGTCGGTGGTCGAACGGTGCAGATCGAGGAACATGGCATTGATGCTCACGGAAGGACACTGGCCACGATTTACGTTTGGCACAAGGACAAAAGCCAATGGATGAACGTGAATGAGAGAATGGTCACGCTTGGTCACGCGTGGGTCATGCATAAATTCTACGATCACTTGCCACGCGACCGGCAGGAGAAGTTGAACCGTCTGGAAAGGTGGGCACGTTCAAAGAAAGTGGGCTTGTGGCGCACACAAAACCCTGAGCCGCCGTGGCGGTGGAGAAGTGGCTGCTGAGCTTTGTCAAATGGATCTGAGCCTTAACCGCCACCTTTCGTGGCGTTCCGAAGCGGAGCAATCGGAACCGCAATAGCTACTCCGCCGGCTGTGCGGCGACGGCCGCGCCCTCGTGCCGGTTGATGATCGCGACGATCCCGAACACGCCGAGCATGAGCAGGAAGGCCACGCCCGCCATCGCGGCCAGCACCAGATCGAAGCCGCCGCGCCCGTGCAGAAAGGCGATGATGGCGACGCCGGCGCCCGAGGTGATGAAGATCAGGAAATAGCGCACGGCATAGACGCGCCCGCGCCAGGCGTCCGCCGTGTAGCGCGCGATCACCATGTCGTTGACCGTGACCTGCCCGTAGATCGCGCCCATCGCGAGCGCGAGCGCGAACAGCAGCGTGACGCCGGTGGCGTAGGTCGCCCACAATATGCCGGCGAATTCGAGCACGACGATGATCGCGAACAGGACATGCGGGGAATAGCGGTCGGTCAGCCGGCCGACGGCGAGCTGCGCGATCGCGCCGCACACGAACACCGCCGTCGCCAGTCCGCCGACCAGGAGGAGCGGCACATCCTGGCCGAGCCGCTCGTCGACGATCTTCGGCAGCGCGACCGAGATCACGTTGAAGGCAAGCCCCGCCGTCACCGCGACGATGAAGAAACAGACGAACATCCAGATCATCGCCCTCGGCGGCAGCCGCACGGCGGGCGCGCTCACGCGCCTCGCGGCATGGTGGCGGTCGTCGGACGACATCGCGAGATAGACGATGCCGGTCGCGATGCAGATCGCGCCGGGCACGAGAAACGCCATCCGCCAGCCGAAATAGGAGGCGAGCAGGGCGGTGATGCCGGCGGCGAGCGCGGCGCCGAGATTGCCGCACACGCCGTTGAAGGCGAGCACGCGGCCGCGCGCGTTGGAGGCCTCGATCAGCATCGCCATCCCGACCGGATGGTAGATCGCCGCAAACATGCCGAGCGCGAACAGGGCGATGGCGAGCAGATACAGATCGGCCGCGAGACCCGCGCCGAGCAGCGAGAGCCCGCAGCCGAGATAGAACAGCACCATCATGCTGCGGCGGCTCCAGCGGTCGGCGAGCCAGCCGGCCGGCAGCGAGAACACCCCGAAGGCCACGAAGGAGGCGGTGCCGAGCGCGATCAGCTCCGCATAGGAGCGCCCATAGACGCCCTCGAGCCCGGCCGCGCCGATCACCACGGTCGGGAAAATCAGCATCACGAAATGGTCGAGCGCATGCGCCCAGTTCAGGAAGCGGATGGTGCGGCGGGTCTGGCGCTCGGGCGGCGAAGGCGCGTCCGAGCTTGCGGCGAATGGCATGGCGAACAATCCGAGGAATCCCGTATTCACGAACATTACTCTTGCCAAACGGCGATGTTCGGACGATTTTCGTCGCGAACGGGCCAGGATCGACCGTGCCGGCGAGCCCCGAATACCGCAACAATCGCGACGACGCGCCCCGCCCGGTGGCGGCGATGGCGCGCGCCTATCCGGATGGTGAAGAGATACCGCTGCATATCCACAAGCGCGGCCAGCTGATTCATGCGGTGGCAGGCACCATGCGGGTGCAGACCGCGGACGCGGCCTGGATCGTGCCGCCGGCGCTCGCGCTGTGGATGCCCCCCGCCTGTCCGCACGGCATGGCGATGCGCGGCAGGCTGGAAATGCGCACGGTCTATATCGACCCGGGTGCGTGCGAAAATCTCCCGAAATCTCCGATACTTGTCGAGATCGGCGGGCTCCTGCGCGAGCTCATCCTGGCCGCTCTGGAGGAGCCGCTCGACTACGACGAAAGCGGCCGCGGCGGCCTGGTCGCGCATCTGATCCTCGCCGAACTCGCCCGCATGCAGGACCGCAAATTGTCGGTCCCGATGCCGAGCGACGCGCGCGCCCTGCGCGTTGCCCGCGCCCTGCTCGCCCGACCGGACACGCCGTTCGGCCTTGATCGCTGGGCGGAATTCGGCGGCGCCAGCAGGCGCACGCTCGCCCGGCTGTTCCGGGCCGAAACCGGCTTCAGCTTCCACGAATGGCGCGCGCGCCTGCGCGCCATCGACGGCCTCGCGCGCCTGTCGTCGGGGGAGCCGGTCGGCGCCGTCGCCGCCTCCGTCGGCTATGCCAGTCCGAGCGCCTTCACGGCGATGGTCCGCCGCAATTTCGGCGGGCCGCCGCGCCGGCTGATGCGCGCGCAATGATCGCGCGCTCTCCCCGGCCCGCACCAGATCGGGGATTGCCGCCGATCCACAACTCTCCGTAGAATTGATCGGGCTGTGGGCGCGTGAGGCGCCGACCCGACCATGTTGGGTTGCGAGTATGCGTCGCGTGGGGAGACTGGCGGGGACCGTCGCGGCCCTCGCCATGCCGATGCCTTGTTGCACCGCTGCGCAGGCCGAGTTCGTGCTCGAAGGCCGCGACCAGGAAGCGTTTCTCTTCTTCTCCGGCAGCGATCTGTGGCGCCACGGATCCTTCACCTATGGCGGCCTCTTGTGGTCGCCGCACGGGATCGAACGGGAAGGCTTCACCTTCAAGGCGCTGATCGGCGGCGGCACCTACCGATATGTTTCCGGCGCACTGGGCGGTGCCGAGATTGAGGGCCGGCAGGTCATCGGCTTTGCGCTGCCGGGATGGCGATTCAGGTCCGGCAGCACCATTCTCACCACCTTTGCCGGCCTCGATGTCCAGCATCACCGCCTTCGCCCCGACGATCCCGGCAGCAAGCTGCGCGGCACGCAAGCAGGCTTTCGCGTCGCGGTCGAATTGTGGAGCGAGCCGACGCCCACGACGATGCTGGCGGCCGACGCATCGGTCACGACCGTCGGTCCGAGCTATTCGGCGCGCGGCGCCTTCGGCTGGAAGGTGTTCGACAGCTTCTATGCCGGTCCCGAGGTGCAGGCCTTTCGCGGCGACGAGGCCTACCAGCAATGGCGCGTCGGGCTGCACATTACCGGCCTCAAGCATGCCGACTTCGAATGGTCGTTCGGCATGGGTTACGCCGACGATTCCGACGACCGGGACGGACTCTATGGCCGAGTCGGCCTGCTCTATCGGCCCTGACGCGAAAGCATTGTGGCTCAACTACCGCGCTTCGAGCTCGGCCTTCACGGCGATCAGCGCCTCCGGCGTATCGACATCTACCAAGGCGGCCTGCCCGCTCACCGGCACCTCCGCGAAGGCCTCCGGATTTTGCGCGATCAGGTGGCGTGCGCCGACATCGCCTTCGAGCGCCATCAGCTCGGGGAAAAAGCGGCGCGACCACAGCACCGGGTTGCCGCGCTTGCCGTCGATCGTCGGCACGACGGCGAGCGCGCCGCGTTCGGGATCGAACGCCCCGATCAGACGGTCGATCAGCGCGGAATCCACCTGCGGCATGTCGGCAAGGAGCACGATCGCCGCATCGACGTCCTCGCCCAAGGCCGCCAGCCCGGCCTTCAGCGATGTCGAAAGCCCTTCGGCAAAATCTGGATTGTGCACGAGCGTAACCCCGACCCCCTTCAGGGCCGTCTCGACCTGCGCTCTCTGATGGCCGGTCACCACGATCACGCGCACGGCTTTCGATGCCAGGGCGTGTTCGGCCACCAGTCGAACGATCGGCTTGCCGCGGATCTCCGCCAGCAGCTTGTTCGGACCGCCCATCCGGGTCGAGCGGCCGGCCGCCAGGATGACCGCGGCGACCCGATGGCCTTCCTTGCTCTCGCGCTCGCGCGGCTGCGGGCGCGTCACGATTTCCATCAGCAGCCCTCCGACGCCCATGCCGGTGATGTCCTCGCGCGTCACCGGCAGCCCGGCGAGCAGCCGCATCAGGATCCAGTCGAAGCCGTTCTCCTTCGGCGAGCGCGCGCAGCCGGGCGCGCCGATCACCGGGCGCGCATTCACGCTGCCGACCAGCATCAGGTTGCCGGGATCGACCGGCATGCCGAAATGCTCGATCTTTCCGCCGGCGGATTCGATCGCCGCGGGGATCACGTCCCTGCGGTCGGCAATGGCGGAAGCCCCGAACACGATTGCGAGCTCCGCGCCGGCATCGAACAATTCCTTCAGCGCGACCGTCAGGGCCTGCCTGTCATGGGCGACGCGCTTTTCGGCGATGATGCGCGCGCCGGCCGGCGCCAGGCGATCGGAGGTGATCCTGATCGTCTTGTCGATCACCTTGTCCGACAGGCCGGGCAGAAGCGTGGACACGACGCCGATCGTCTTCACTGAGAATGGCTGGACGCGGACCAACGGTCTTGCATTCGCGGCAACTTCCAGCGCCTGCGCCAGCGTCCGATCCGGCACGGCGAACGGAATGATCTTGACGGTCGCGATCATCTCGCCCGCGACCACCGGCTTGAAGGCGGGCAATGTCGCGAAGGTCACGGATTCGTCGATGCGGTTCAGGGCGTCGATGGCGGCGCGCTCGACGACCAAGAGACCGGCCTCCTCGGCAAACAGGTTGCAACGGCCGGTGAAGGCGCGGTCGAGGCGGACATTGTCGCCTGCCGCGGCCGCAGCGATCCGGGCGGCGGCAACATCCTCCCCGATATCGCCGTCCTCGAGTTGCGCGACCACGATCTCGCTCACGCCGGCAGCCTCCAGCGCGGCGATATCGGCGGCACCGATCACCGTCCCCTTCTTCAGCACCAGATCGCCCTTGCGGATCGAATGCACGGCGGTGGCGCCGAGCGCATCGGCGGGCGCGACGGGACCGAATTTCATGGCTTCGGCTCCGGAGCCTGCCGCAGCCGCGCGGTGATTTCGGCAAGGATCGAGACCGCGATCTCGGGCGGCGAAACCGCGCCGATGGAGAGGCCGATAGGGGCGTGAATGCGCGCGAGGTCGGCGTCGGACAGGCCCTGTGCCTTCAGCCGCTCCACTCGTCGCGCATGCGTCTTCTTCGAGCCGAGCGCGCCGACATAGAAGCAGTCGCTCGCCAGCGCATGCCTGAGCGCGGGATCGTCGATCTTGGGATCGTGGGTGAGCGCGACGAAGGCGGTATAGCGGTCGATATTGAGCGGCGGCAGCGCCGTGTCGGGCCATTCAGCGATCAACCTGATGTCGGGGAAGCGCTCGGCCGAGGCGAAGGCCGTGCGCGGATCGACGATGGTGACGTCGTAGCCCAGAAGTCTCGCCATCGGGGCGAGCGCCTGGCTGATATGGACGGCCCCCGTAATAACCAGGCGCGGGGCTGGAACGTGGACGGTGAGAAACACCTTGCCCTCGGGAGTCTCCTCGGTGCCGCTCTTTCCGGATCGCAAATGCTTCTCAAGAACATCGCGCAAGGGATCGCCGCCGATATCCTTGCCGAGCACCAGCCGCTGCGCGCCGCTCTCGATATTGGTCACGACAACCACAGGGCGCCGCGCGGCGCGTTCGGCATTGAGGGCGGAGAGGATGGCGAGTTTCATGTCTTGAAGACCGTCATTCCGGAAGCCGAACGCAGCAAGGCTATCCGCAATCGAGATGAACCACGACGGATTCCGGCTTCGCGAGCCGTGCTCGCGGCCCGGAATGACCGAGAACAGTCACTCCACCTTCTCCACCAGCACCCGGATCGTGCCGCCGCAGGACAGCCCGACCTTCCATGCGGTCTCGTCGGCGACGCCGAATTCCAGAGTTTTCGGCTTGCCGCTTTCGATCACGTCGAGCGCCTCGGTCACCACGGCGCCCTCGACACAGCCGCCGGAGACGGAGCCGAGAAAATTGCCCTCGCCGTCGATCACCAGACTGGAGCCGACCGGCCGCGGCGCCGAGCCCCAGGTCTCGATCACGGTCGCGAGCGCGACGTCGCGCCCGGCCTTGCGCCAGTCCTCCGCGGCCTTGAGGATTTCGTCGTCGCGCGCCAGAAGATTTGCCTCGGTTGTCATGCTGCCCTCGAAAGGTCGGCCCTGCGGTCGCCCGCGCCGTCGGCTTCTGCCGACAGCGAGCGACACAGCGCGGTCATGGATTCCAGATTGTGGATGGGGCGCAGTTCGTCAACATGCGGCAGCATCGCCTTGATGCCGGAGGCCCTCGCCTCGAAGCCCTCGAAGCGCAGCAGCGGATTGAGCCAGACCAGCCGCCGGCAGGAGCGCTGCAGCCGGTCGAGCTCGAAGGCAAGCCGCTCGCCGCCCTCGCGCTCCAGCCCGTCGGTGATCAGGAGCACGATCGCGCCCTGCCCCAGCACGCGGCGCGCCCACATTTTGTTGAAGGCGGCAAGCGACGTGCCGATGCGCGTGCCGCCCGACCAGTCGGGCACCGCCGCCGAGCAGGCCGCGAGCGCATCGTCCGGGTCGCGCGCCTTCAGCGCGCGCGTCACGTTGGTCAGCCGGGTTCCGAACAGGAAGGTCGAGACGCGCTTGCGGGCATCCGTGACGGCATGCAGGAAATGCAGGAACAGGCGGGAATACTGGCTCATCGAGCCGGAAATATCGAGCAGCGCGACGATCGGCGGCTGCTGCGTCCTCGCCCCGAGATATTTAAGGTCGATCACCGCCCCGCCCGCCTTCATGCTGGCGCGCAGGGTGCGGCGCATGTCGATCACGTGGCCGTGGCGGGCGGCGCGCACGCGGCGTGTCTTCACCTCGTCGAGCGGCAGGCGCAATTTCGCCATCGCCTGCTTCGCCTCTGCGATCTCGGCCGCGCTCATCTGCGCGAAATCCTTGCGCGCGAGCTTTTCGCTGTCGGAGACGGTCAGCCGCGCGTCGATTTCCAGCTCCTGCTTGTCCTGCTCGATCCTGTCGCCGATGCCGGAGAACAGCGCGTCGAGCACGCGCTGCGAGGCCGGCGGCGGCGCCTGATCGGCCGGCGCCTGCACCTGCGGCATCAGCATCGACAGCATGCGCTCGAGATAGGCACGCTTGCGAAAGAAGATGCGGAAGGCCTGGTCAAACAGGATCGTGTGCTCGTGCCGCTTCACGAACACGGCATGCAGCGTCCAGTAGAAGTCCTCGCGCGTGCCGACGCCCGCGGCCTGCAGCGCATCGAGCGCGTCGATCACCGAGCGGGGACCGAGCGGAATCCCCGCCGCGCGCAGCGCGCGTGCGAAATAGACGATGTTTTCGGCGAGGCGGCCTGTCTCAGTCGCATCAGACATTGCGATCGCCATTTCCGCGGCAGCAGGTTGCCGAATCCGACGCATTTGTCGTTGCCGCCTGAACCGGCGGGCACGGGACAGAACCGTAGGAGCAAAATACACAGCAATCGCCCTGCTTGGGCTTCAGCAGGACACCGCATTTCCTGCATGTGTAGAAGTACACGCAGGCATTGGCTGGCATCGCCTCCAATTGTCTGTGATGGCACTGCGGACATTGGATCGTGGAGTGGAGTTGCATGAAAGGGTTCCAGGCTTCGAATCTCGAGCAATGAAGCGCGGCCCTTCGGGGCCGGGAAACGCTATGTCACTCCGCCGCCCTCATCTCCGCGCGCACGTCGTTGAGGATGTCCTGCACCTTGCCGCCGTCGAGCCGCGCGATGTCGTCCTGGTATTTGAGCATCACGCCGAGCGTGTCCGACACGGTCGCCGGATCGAGCGCCACGACGTCCAACTCCGCCAGCGCCGACGCCCAATCCAGCGTCTCGGCAACGCCGGGCGACTTGAACAGGTCCTCGCGCCGCAGCCGCTGCACGAAATGCACGATCTCGGTCGAGAGCTTCTTGGCGACGCCCGGCACCTTGGTGCGCACGATCTGCAATTCGCGCTCGGCATTCGGATAGCCGACCCAGTGATAGAGACAGCGACGCTTGAGCGCGTCGTGGATTTCGCGCGTGCGGTTGGACGTGATGACGACGATCGGCGGATGCGCGGCCCTGACCGTGCCCATTTCCGGGATGGTCACCTGAAAGTCGGCCAGCACTTCCAGCAGGAAGGCCTCGAACGCCTCGTCGGTGCGGTCGAGCTCGTCGATCAGCAGCACCGGCGCGCCGGCGGGGTCCGGCTCCAGCGCCTGCAGCAGCGGCCGCTTGATGAGGAAGCGCTCGGAGAAGATGTCGTGCTCCAGCCGCTCGCGGTCGCCCGCGCCTTCCGCTTCGGCGAGCCGGATCGCGATCATCTGCGCGGCATAATTCCACTCATAGACCGCGGCCGATATGTCCAGTCCCTCGTAGCATTGCAGGCGGATCAGCCTGCGCCCGAGCGTGCCCGCCAGCACCTTGGCGATCTCGGTCTTGCCGACGCCGGCCTCGCCTTCGAGGAAGAGCGGGCGGCCCATCTTCAGCGCCAGGAAAAGCACGGTGGCGAGCGAGCGGTCGCCGACATAGTCGCCGGCGGCCAGCAACTCGAGCGTCGCGTCGATGGAGGCCGGCAGAATCTTTGCTTTATCTTGTTTCATTGCAGAACCTTAGCCCAGCCTCGGGGGCGCGGCGAGAGGCGCGGCAGGAAGGCCTCGCTTGCCGGGATGGCAGGCCCGCCTACATATCGGGTCTTCATCGGTGGATTTCATGGGGATGAGCCATGCCCGGCGCGCAGGACAGGACGATCGATCCCGGAGTGAGAATCGGCCACGTGCACCTGAAGGTCGCCGATCTCGACCGCGCGCTCGCCTTCTATTGCGGCGTGCTGGGCTTCGAAAAGACCCATGAGCGGCCGGGCGCCGCCTTCATCTCCGCCGGGGGCTATCACCACCATCTCGGCCTCAACACCTGGGAAAGCCGCGGCGGCTCTCCGCCCGCGCCCGGCACCACGGGCCTCTATCATACTGCCATCCTCTACCCGACCCGCCGGCTGCTGGCCGACGCGCTGCGCCGCGTGATCGAGGCGAGGATTCCGCTCGACGGCGCGAGCGACCACGGCGTCAGCGAGGCGCTTTATCTGCGAGACCCGGACGAGAACGGCGTCGAGCTTTACTGGGACCGGCCGAAGGAGCAATGGCCGCGCAAGGCGGACGGCTCGATCGAGATGTTCACGCGAAGGCTCGATGTTCAGGGTCTCCTCGCCGAGCTCGACAGGGCGACAGCATAGTAAAAATCCCGCCAATTCATCGCCGCGAGAGCGGGCGCCCCGAGCTCATCCGCCCGGCTTCCTGCGACCGGATTCCGGTCCCGCAAGAATGATCGGGCGGCAAGAGATCAGTCCTCCCCGCCGCCCCTTGCGGTCGCCGCCGCGAGCGCGCGCTTCGCCATCACGCCGATCAGGTGCGCGCGATACTCGGCATTGGCGTGGATGTCGCTGTTGAGGCCGTCGGCCGGCACGGCGATTCCCTCGATCGACTTCGGCGAGAAGCGCTTCTTCAGCGCCTCCTCGAATGCCGTCACGCGGAACACGCCGTTCGATCCGGCGCCGGTCACGGCCACGCGAATATCCGGGCCGCGCTTGGAGACGAACACGCCGACCAGCGCAAAGCCCGAGGCCGGGTGGCGGAATTTCTGGTAGGCGGCCTTTTTCGCGATCGGGAACGAAACCCTGGTGATGATCTCGTCGGGCTCGAGTGCGGTCGAGAACATGCCGGTGAAGAATTCGTCGGCCGGGATTTTGCGCTTGGACGTGACGATGGTCGCGCCGAGGCCGAGGCAGGCGGCCGGATAATCGGCATTCGGATCGTTGTTGGCGATCGAGCCGCCGATCGTGCCGGCCTGGCGCACATGCGGATCGCCGATCTGCGCGGGGACCGAGGCGAGCGCGGGCAGATGCTCCTTGAGCACGGGCGAATTCGCGACGTCGTCGTGCTTCGTCATCGCTCCGATCACCACCGAGCGGCCCTTCAGCTAGATGCCGGACAGGCCCTCGACCCTGGACAGGTCGATGATGACCGGCGGGCTCGCGAGCCTGAGCTTCATGACCGGGATCAGCGAATGCCCGCCCGCGAGCAGCTTGGCGTCCTCGTTCTTGGCCAGGAGATTGACCGCCTGCCGCACGGTCGTCGGGCGGTGGAAGGTGAATGGGTACATGGCTTGCTCCTTATTCCGCCGCCTGCTTCATGCGATTGGCCTTCTGCAGCGCCGCCCACACCGTTTGCGGGGTCGCAGGCATGGCCACGTCCTCCGTCCCGATCGCGTCGGTGATGGCATTGATGACCGCGGCCGGCGCCGCGATCGCACCCGCCTCGCCGCAGCCCTTCAGGCCGAGCGGGTTGGACGGACATTTCGTGACCGTGGTCGCCACCTGCAGCGGCGGAAGATTCTCCGCCTTGGGCATGGTGTAATCCATGAACGACCCGCTCACGAGCTGGCCGTCCTTGTCATAGACCGCGTGTTCGAGGAGCGCCTGCCCGACGCCCTGCGCGACGCCGCCATGCACCTGGCCTTCGACGATCATCGGATTGATGATCGTCCCGAAATCGTCGACCGCGGTCCAGTTCACGATCTTGGTTTGGCCGGTCTCGGAGTCGATCTCCACTTCGCAGATGTGACATCCGGCGGGGAAGGTGAAGTTGGTCGGATCGTAGAACGCGCCCTCCTTCAATCCGGGTTCGAGTTCCTGCCCGGTGAATTTGTGCGCGATATAGGCATTCAGCGTCACGTCGCCCCAGCTGGCCGACTTGTCGGTGCCGGCGACGGTGAACTTGCCGTCCTTGAACTCGATGTCGGTCTCGGACGCCTCCAGCATGTGCGCGGCGACCTTCTTCGCCTTGGCCTCGATCTTGTCGAGCGCCTTCACGATCGCCGAGATGCCGACCGCGCCCGAGCGCGAGCCATAGGTGCCCATGCCGAACTGCACCTTGTCGGTGTCGCCGTGCACGACCGAGATATTCTCGATCGGGATGCCGAGCCGGTCGGCGACAACCTGCGCGAAAGTGGTCTCGTGTCCCTGTCCGTGCTGGTGACAGCCGGTCAGGATTTCGACCGAGCCGGTCGGATTGACGCGCACTTCGGCGGATTCCCAAAGGCCCACGCCCGCGCCGAGCGAGCCGACCGCCTGCGAGGGGGCGATGCCGCAGGCCTCGATATAGGTCGAATAGCCGAGCCCGCGCAGCTTGCCGTGGCGCGCCGCCTCGCGCTTGCGCTTGCCGAAGCCCTTCACGTCGGCAAGCTCCATCGCCTTCCTCAGCGAGGCGTTATAGTCGCCCGCGTCGTAGGTCATGATGACCGGCGTCTGGTGCGGGAAGCTCTTCACGAAATTGCGCCGGCGCAACTCCGCAGGATCAATCCCGAGCTCGCGCGCGCCGACTTCCACGAGGCGCTCGACGACGAAGGTCGCCTCCGGCCGGCCCGCGCCGCGATAGGCGTCGACCGGAACGGTGTTGGTATAGACCGCATCGACCTCGCAATAGATGTTCGGGATCGCGTACTGGCCCGACAGCAGCGTGGCGTAGAGATAGGTCGGCACGGACGAGGAGAAGGTCGACATGTAGGCGCCGAGATTGGCGATGGTCTTCGCCCGCAGCGCAACGATCCTGCCCTCCGCGTCGAAAGCCATCTCGGCATCGGTCACATGATCGCGCCCGTGCGCGTCCGCGACGAAGGCCTCCGACCGGTCGGACGTCCACTTGACCGGGCGCCCCGTGCGCTTGGACGCCCACAGCACCGCGACCTCTTCCGGATAGATGAAGATTTTCGATCCGAAGCCGCCGCCGACATCCGGTGCGATCACGCGCAGCTTGTGCTCGGGCGCCATGCCGACGAAAGCCGCGATCACGAGGCGGGCGACATGCGGGTTCTGCGAGGTGTTCCAGAGCGTGAAATGCTCGCTGCCGGAATCGTATTCGCCGATGGCGACGCGCGGCTCCATCGCATTCGGCACCAGCCGGTTGTTGATGAGGTGCAGCCTTGTGACGTGCTTGGCGGAGCGGATCGCCGCGTCGGTCGCCCTGGCGTCGCCGAGGCTCCATTCGTAGATCGTATTCTTCGCTGCCACATCGTGGATCTGCGGCCCGCTCTTCGCCTGCGCGGGATCGACCACCGCCGGCAGCACCTCGTAGTCGATCACGACCTTCTCGGCCGCGTCCTTCGCCTGCGCCATCGTCTCGGCCACGACCAGCGCAACCGGATCGCCGACATAGCAGGCCTTGCCGGAGGCGATCGCCGGATGCGCCGCCATCTTCATCGGCGTGCCGTCCTTGGAATGGATCATCCAGCCGCAGATCAGGTTGCCGATCTTGTCGGCGGCGAGCTGCTCGCCGGTGAGGATCGCGACTACACCCGGCATTTTCGACGCAGCCGCGCTGTCGATGCGCTTGATCTTCGCATGCGCGTGCGGCGAGCGGATGAACAGCGCCCTGGTCTCGCCCGGGCGCGAAATGTCGTCGGTATACTGCCCCTTGCCGGTGATGAAGCGGTGGTCTTCCTTGCGGCGCACCGCCGCGCCGATGCCTGTTGCGCTCATGGTGGCCTTCCCCTGTGATGTCTTGTTCTATTTCATCGCCCGTGCGCCGGCGGCGATCGCCTTGACGATATTGTGGTAGCCGGTGCAGCGGCACAGATTGCCGTCGAGCTCCTGCCGGATGGTGTGATCGTCGAGCTCGTTGCCCTTGCGATTGACCATGTCGATGGCCGCCATGATCATGCCCGGCGTGCAATAGCCGCATTGCAGGGCGTGGTGCTCGCGGAAGGCTTCCTGCATCGGATGCAGCGTGTTGCCATTGGCGACGCCCTCAATGGTGGTCACATTGGCGCCCTCCGCCTGCCACGCGAACATGGTGCAGGACTTGCGCGCATGCCCGTCCACATGGACGAGGCAGGCGCCGCATTGGGAGGTGTCGCAGCCGACATGCGTTCCCGTCAGCCGCAGGTTTTCGCGCAGAAACTGCACCAGCAAAGTGCGCGGTTCCACATCGGCGGTGACGGCCTTGCCGTTCACCGTCATCGAGACGGTTGGCATCGAATGACCTCCCAACTTTCCCCAAATGTCTTGTTTTTTGGCCCGGCGAAAAAACTGTTCGGGAACAACCCGGCTTTGGCGCCGATTTTTGGCTCCAAACCTTAGAATCAGTCTGAACCCGGACCCCGAGGCTGGTCAATAGTCACGGGACTGTGCGCTCCAAAATTCGTCCGGAACATCCCGGCAACGGCGTCGATTACCCGTCTGCAGAAGACGGGGCGAACAGCCAACCGGAGTGTGAAAACATGCAGAAGACGATCGTCGCCATCGCAGCAGGGCTTGCCCTGGCGCTCGCCGCCGTTGCCGCCTCGTCGCCCGCATCCGCCCGTGGCCTGGGCAATCACTGGGGTGGCGGCCACGGCAGCAAATCCTGGGGCGGAGGTCATTGGGGCGGCCGTCCCCAAGATCGCGGCGGCGCCTATCTGGGCGGTCTGGCGGCCGGCGCCATCATCGGAGGCGCCCTTGCCGCGCCCTATGGCTATTTCGGTCCTTACGCCTATGAGCCCGGCTACGATTACGGCCCGGACGTCTATGTCCAGCCGGACGACAGCGTCGCCTATTGCATGCAGCGCTTCCGCTCCTACAATCCGGCGAGCGGCACCTATCTCGGATACGACGGCAAGCGACATCCCTGCCCGTAGTCTTTGCGGGGTGACACACCTCGAGTGAGCCCACATCGAAACCGCCCGGCCAGGTGCGGGCGGCTTGTTTCATCACCGGCACCGGGCGAGGACGCAGCGTTGCCGAGGCGTCCCGGAGGCTCAATCCGGCAATCGCCTCCCGGACCGTGCCGGCATACCGCCGAGCGTGCGTGACCAAATACCGGAACCTCGAAAATGCGCCGTCGGTAATTTTCAGTTTACGACATCGCCTTAAACCTACCTTATTGCGTAACGAGTAAAGCGTGCATGAAACCGGCTCTCGCCAAACCGGCTCTCGCCCTTGTCGCGGCATTGGTGGCAACGCCTGCAGTCGCGGAAACTCCCGTAAAGCCGACAGCGCTCCTGTTCAACGGACTGGCCCAATATCAGCCGGGTTTCCTAACGCCACTGGCGGTCCTCGCGAGCGACCTGCGCGAGCAAGGCTGGCGCGTCGTGATCGATACCCATCTCGGACGTCAGACCCAGGACGAGGAGCCGGTGCTGATCATCGGACATTCGGCGGGCGGCGCGCGCGCCTATATGTTCGGCAAGCGCATGGTGAAAGAAGCGAAGTTTCACCCGACCATCATCACGCTCGATGCCGCAACGATCTGGGGCGACGTCTATACCTGCCCGGTCGAGAACTGCATCAATATCCACACCGCGACCTACCCGCGAATCCCCGGCAGCTATAACCTGGCCGCGAGCAAGGTGACCAATTCGATCGTCACTCACGTCACGATCCCGTTCAATTCGGATGTCCGCAAGGCGATCCTGCAGCAGACCGCCGAGCTGCTGAATGGCGGTTCGGACCTGGCGACGATCGCCACAGCCTATAACGCCGAACCGCCGAAATCGGGACGCTTGGCGTCGGAGGTCTGGCGACGCAATATCGGTCAGCCGCGCGACTAGGCGTTACGCCGCCCTTCAGCCGGCTTTCACCGTCTCCGCAAAGCGCGCGAAGAAATCGTCGGCGAGCTTCTTGGCGGTGCCGTTGATGAGCCGCTGGCCGAGCTGGGCGAGCTTGCCGCCGATCTGCGCCTCGACATTGTAGGTGAGCAGCGTGCCGTCATCCTTGTCGGACAGCTTCACTTCCGCGCCGCCCTTGGCGAAGCCCGCGACCCCGCCATCGCCCTGCCCGGAAATCTTGTAGCTGTTCGGGGGATCGAAATCCGACAGCGTGACCTTGCCCTTGAACCGGGCCTTCACCGGCCCGATCTTGTTGACCGCGACGGCCTCGAATTCGTGGTCGGACAGCATGGTCAGCGATTCACATCCGGGGATGCATTGCTTGAGGACGTCCGGGTCGTTCAGCTTCGCCCAGACCACCTGGCGACTCGCCTGAAGCTGGACCTCGCCGGTCATCGTCATGGCCATCCGAATTCACTCCTTCAAGCTGTGCTCGCCCGGGTGACATATCCATCGATCGGGCGAACGATTACCCCCTCCACGACGGGCATGCAATCGGGCGGGAATTCCTGCCGGAAGCAGCCGCCCATGTCCTCGACGCGATCGAGGAAGCGGTCGAGGTGCCGCATCGCGCCGCTCGGGATGTCGTGCAGCACCATCAGCGTCCATTTCTGCGCGCGGCATTGCGCGAGCGCGCGCTCCACCCAGCCATCCGGATCGTTCCAGTCGCGCGGGATCGCGTTCCACAGGACGCAGGTGAAGCGGCCCCCTGCCAGGAAATCGAGGCAGGGTCCGTTCAGCAGGCGATGGTCGATATGGCCACCGTCTCCCTGCGGCCTGAAGAACTTGCGCGGGTGGGCGAGCGCGCCGATCGCACGCTGCGTGCGGCCGATCTCGGCCTCGGCGAGATCCGGCTCCTGCCGCGGTCCGAGCGCGCCGGAATGCGTCCAGGTGTGGTTCCCGATCCAGTGGCCTTCCGCGTGCGCCCGCTCGGCCAGGCCGCGCGCGGCGACCAGATTCCGGCCGACGACGAAGAAGGTCGTGCGGATCGCGCGGCGGGCCAGATTGTCGAGAACGGCGGGCGTGGTGTCGGGATCGGGGCCGTTGTCGAAGGTCAGTGTCAGGTCGAACATGGTGCGGGGTATCACCAATTTCCTGCACAACCGCAACCCGGCGACCCTTGGCGTCCCTGCCCCGCCCGCTTAGTGTCGGCGGCCCACAATGCCGAATCCTTTGACCCCGTCGACGCTGCTAGGCCCGCTCTTCGCGAGCGAGGCGATGCGCGTGGTCATGGACGATCGCGCGCGGCTGCAGCACATGCTCGATGTCGAGGCTGCGCTCGCGCGGGCGGAGTCGGCAACGGGCGTCATTCCCAAATCCGCCGTCAGGCCGATCGCGGCGGCGTGTCAGGCGCAGAGGTTCGATCTGGCCGCGCTGGCCGACGCCGCCCTTGCGTCCGGCAACCTCGCCATTCCGATGGTGAAGGCGCTCACTGCGGCGGTCGCGAAGGACGACCCGGACGCAGCCCGCTACGTGCATTGGAGCGCGACCAGTCAGGACATCGTCGATACCGCGCTCGTGCTCGACCTGCGCGCGGCGATCGGCGCGCTGATCGCCGATCTCGACCGCGCCGTGTCCGGCTTTGCCGGGCTGGCGAAGGCCAATCGCAAGACGGCGACGGTTGCGCGCACCTGGCTGCAGCAGGCTCTGCCCGTGCCGTTCGCGCTCAAGGCTGCCGGCTATGCCGCCGCGCTGGCGCGCTCGCGGCAGCGGCTCGATCGCGTCGCAAAGGAATGTCTGGTGCTGCAATTCGGCGGTGCGGCCGGCACGCTCGCGGCGCTCGGCGACCGCGGGCTCGATGTCGCGAAGAAACTGGCCGGCGAACTCGATCTGCCCCTGCCCGACGCGCCCTGGCACACGCATCGCGACAGGCTCGGCGAGGTCGCCGCCGCCTTCGCCATTCTCGCCGGCACCTGCGGCAAGATCGCGCGCGATGTCATGCTGCTGATGCAGACCGAGATCGGCGAGGCCTTCGAGCCGGCCGGCGAGGGCCGCGGCGGCTCGTCCACGATGCCGCACAAGCGCAACCCGGTCGCGGCCGCTCGCGCGCTGGCCTGCGCCCAGATCGCACCGCAGCTCGCAGCGACCATCCTGGCTGCCGAAATCCAGGAACAGGAACGCGCGGCCGGACCCTGGGCCGCCGAATGGCCGACCGTACCCGCCCTGGCGCTCGTGACATCGGGCGCGCTCGCGGCGATTGTCGATATCGCGGAGGGCCTCGAGGTCGACGCCGGCCAAATGCGGGCCAATCTCGACGCGACGCGCGGGCTGATCATGGCGGAGGCGGTGTCCTTCCGGCTCGCGGAAAGGATCGGCAAGTCCGCCGCGCACTCGCTTGTCGAGGAGGCAAGCAGGAGGGCGGTTGCGGACAAGCGCCACCTCAGAGACATTCTCGCGGCCGACAGGAAAGTCATGGCGCACTTGTCGGCGCGCGACCTTGAAATGCTGTTCGACCCCATGACCTACCAGGGCGTCGCGCAGGACTTCGTCGACCGGCTTCTGGCATCGGCGGCGAACAGGAAGCGACGCTGATGCATTCTGGAATGCAGTGGAGACCACCATGCCTGTGATCGTTGCCGATGGCTGCCCGCTTCACGTCGAAGTCGAGGGACCGGAAGACGCGCCGGCATTGATGCTGTCGAATTCGCTCGGCACGACGCTGCACATGTGGGATGCGCAGGCCGCAGCCTTCGCCGCAAAGTTCCGCCTGATCCGCTACGACCGCCGCGGCCACGGCAAATCCGGCGTCACGCCCGGCCCCTACAGCATGGCGCGCTTCGGCCAGGATGCGATCGCGATCATGGACGCGCTCGGCGTGGAGAAGGTGCATTGGCTCGGGTTGTCGATGGGCGGGATGGTCGGGCAATGGCTCGGCGCCAATGCGCCGACCCGCATCGACAAGCTGATCCTGTCCAACACCACAAGCCACTATGCCGACAAGGCGCCGTGGGACGCCCGCATCAAGACCATTCGCGAGAAGGGCATCGCCGCAATCGCCGACATGGTCATGACGGTCTGGTTTACCGAGCGCTTCCGCAAGAGCAATCCGGCCGATGTCGAACGGATGAAGGCGATGCTGCTGGCGACTCCGGCCGAGGGATACATTGCCTGCTGCGAGGCGATCCGCGACATGGATCTGCGCGATGGCCTGCCCTCGATCAAGGCGCCCACGATGGTCATCGCCGGGGAGCACGATCCCTCCACCAATATCGGCGCGGGCGAATACATGCGCAGCCACATCCCGGGCGCCAGCATGATCGTGCTGGATGCGGCGCATATTTCCAATGTCGAGCAGCCCGATGCCTATACGCGGGAAGTGCTCGCGTTTCTCTCGAAATAGTCTGGAGCGATCATGGACGAGAAGGAACGCTACGATCGCGGCATGGCGCGGCGGCGCAAGGTCCTCGGCAATGCCTGGGTCGACCGCGCCAATGCCGGCAAGACACCGTTCAATTCCGAGTTTCAGGATTTCATCACCCGCTATGCCTGGGGCGAGGTGTGGACGCGCGAGCATTTCGACGAGCGCACGCGCCGCGTACTCGTGATCGGCACGATGCTCGCGCTCGACAAATGGGCGGAGTTCCGCATGCATGTGCGCGCCGCCCTGGTCGAAGGCGGATTCACCGCCGACGACATCAAGGAAATCATCCTGCAGCAGGCGATCTATTGCGGCGTACCGGCGGCCAATCACGCCTTCAAGGAAGCCGGCGAGATCCTCGCGGAGATCGGCAGGGGCGGATAGCGGCAGTCGCCGGCGCGATCACCGGCCTTGCCGGACGGCGAGCTTGCGCAGGTCGTTCCAGCGCGCCGCGCTGGCGCCGAGCCGTCGCGGCGGCAGCACGGCATTCGCAATCGCGCGTTCGCCCTCTACGGCGGCGGTCCGCGTCGTCTTCTGCGGCTGTGCCATGCCCTCGAGCATGCCGAGCGTCGCGGCGAGACCGGCGAGCCAGAAAATCGGTCGATGCGGCGCGATCAGGATCGGCGAGGCTTCGATCAGCGCAGGCAGCGACGCAATGAAAGCCAGCAGAACGGCGAGCAGCATGCCGGCGTCGAGAAACTCGTGGTCGATCTTGAATCCCCTCAGGCTCGCCAATCGCTCGAGAATATGGATCGCGCAGATCACCGCCACGGCCAGCTTCAACGTGCCGAGAAACAGCGCCAGCAGCATCAGTCCGTCGGGACCGAGCCCCGCGATCATCCCGACATCGCGGACGATGCGCGCAAAGGCCGGATTGTCGAGGCCATAGACTGGCGAGGTCAGGATTCTTGCCGCATCGGAGCCGAAGCCGAGCGCAAAATAGAGCGCAATGCCGGTGATGATTACGGGGACGACAAGGGACAATCGCCGCATCTGCCCTCCTGAAGCGGTCTGTCGAAATCGCGCGCCGGATCGCTTCAAACACAAGGTAAATACAGGCGGCAATCGGAATGGATTGTTTACCTTAAGATCGCAGGGCCCGCATGCGCTGCGCCATTGGCCCGCTTGCAGGGAGGCGAGCGCGGCGTGACGAAATTGTCGGCTCGTGAAAAAGCAAAGCCCCGCCGAAGCGGGGCCTGCCTTGCGACCGAAGCGGATCCGCTCAGCGGCTGTGCTGACCGCCCTGCTGGCCGGGCCTCTGACCGCCCTGCTGCTGGCCGCCCTGGCCCGGATTCTGGGTCTGCTGTCCGGGCTTCTGGCCGCCCTGCTGCTGGCCACCCTGATTGGGGCTGCCCTGCTGATGCTGCGGATTCTGGCTGGGATTGCGATCACCCATCTCTGCTCTCCAGGAGTTTGGCCCCGCCCACTCCAGTAACAACCGGCCGGCCTTGCCCGTTCCTGAAAAAGGGGTGGGTAGATTAAAACAAATGCGGAACAGCGTCGTTTCGCGCCCTTGTCGCAGGAAGCGATGGGAAAGACTATCCTAAGGAGAACTCGAAACTTTTCGGCTTCGGGGCTAAAAGGGAAGCGGGGAACCCGTTACTTCGATTTCGCCGGGCAACCGCGTCCGCTATCCGGGCGCGCAGAAGGGGATGGTCCGACGCATGGAAGTCTTCATCCAGCAGCTCATCAACGGCATCACGCTCGGGTCGATCTACGGCCTGATTGCCATCGGCTACACGATGGTGTTCGGCATCATCGGCATGGTGAACTTCGCCCACGGTGACGTGTTCATGGTGTCGACCTTCGTTGCCCTCGTCACGGCGTTGATCCTGGCGACCTGGATCGGCATCAGCTCGATTTTCCTGTCTCTGCTCATCATGCTCATCGTCGCGATGTTCCTCACCTCGCTCGTCAACTGGGCGATCGAGCGCTTCGCCTACCGCCCCTTGCGCGGCTCGTTCCGGCTTGCGCCGCTGATCTCGGCGATCGGCATGTCGATCTTCCTGATGAATTTCGTGCAGGTCGCGCAGGGGCCCCGCAACAAGGCGATGCCGCCCTTCTTCCAGCAGGTGATCGTCATCATGGAGCGGGATGGCTATCAGGTCACGCTCTCCTACCGGCAGATCGTGATCTGGCTGATGACGGCGGCGATGCTGGCGGCATTCTGGTATCTGGTCGCGAAAACCTCGCTCGGCCGCGCGCAGCGCGCCTGCGAGCAGGACCAGAAAATGGCCTCGCTGCTGGGCGTTGATGTCGACCGCACGATCTCGATCACCTTCATCATCGGCGCAGCGCTCGCCGCCGTCGCGGGCACGATGTACCTGATGTATTACGGCGTCGTGAGCTTCGCCGACGGCTTCGTGCCCGGCATCAAGGCGTTCACCGCCGCGGTTCTCGGCGGCATCGGCTCGCTGCCGGGCGCCGTGCTCGGCGGCCTTCTGATCGGCCTGATCGAGACCATGTGGTCGGCCTATTTCTCGATCGACTACAAGGACGTCGCCGCCTTCTCCATTCTCGCCATCGTGCTCATCTTCCTGCCGCAGGGCATTCTCGGACGGCCGGAAGTCGAGAAGGTCTGACGATGGAAATGCCGCCTTCCGCGAGCGCAACGCGCGTGGATGTGCCGCGCGCGCTGAAGGACGCGGCGATTGCCGGCCTGCTGGCCTTCGGCATGTTCCTGCCGCTGATCGGCTTTCGCACCTACCAGACCATGAGCAACGAGTTGGCGCTGGAAGGCCGGCCCGGCCTGCTCGCGATTTTCGTGGGCCTGGTGATGGCGGCAAGCCTGCTCGGCTCCCTGGTGGTGCGCCCCCTGGCCGAACGCCGGGCCGCAATGCGAAAGCCCGGCGCCAGCGTGCACGCAGCCCGTATGCGTGCGACGATCGCGAAATGGTTCACGCCCTTCGCGCTCGGCTTCATGGTGCTGTATCCGTTCATGGTCTGGAGCTTCGCCGGCACGCAGGGCTCTGTGAAGTGGATCGACAATTTCGGCATCCAGGTCCTGATCTACATCATGCTGGGCTGGGGCCTGAACATCGTCGTCGGCCTCGCCGGATTGCTCGACCTCGGCTATGTCGCCTTCTACGCGGTCGGCGCCTATTCCTATGCGCTGCTGGCCAAGGAATTCGGGTTGTCGTTCTGGATCCTGCTGCCGCTCGCCGGAATTCTTTCGGCGTTCTGGGGAATCCTGCTCGGCTTTCCGGTGCTGCGGCTGCGCGGCGACTATCTCGCCATCGTCACGCTCGCCTTCGGCGAGATCATCCGCCTCGTGCTGATCAACTGGGTGGACTTCACCAACGGCTATGCCGGCATCAGCAGCATTCCGCGACCGAGTTTCTTCGGCATCCCGTTCAACGCGGATGACGACGGCTTTGCCGCGGTGTTCGGGCTGGAATTCACGCCGCTCTACCGCACGGTGTTTCTCTATTACATCATTCTCGGACTCGCGCTGCTGACTGCCTTTGTGACGCTGCGGCTGCGCCGCCTTCCGGTCGGCCGCGCGTGGGAGGCGTTGCGCGAGGACGAGATCGCCTGCCGCTCGCTCGGCGTCAACACCACCAACACCAAGCTCACCGCCTTCGCGACCGGCGCCATGTTCGGCGGCTTCGCCGGCTCCTTCTTCGCCGCGCGCCAGGGATTCATCAGCCCGGAATCCTTCACGTTCGTGGAATCCGCGATGATCCTCGCCATCGTCGTCCTCGGCGGCATGGGCAGCATGATCGGCGTGGCGATCGCCGCCGTCGTCATGATCGGCGGCACCGAGATCATGCGCGATCTGGATTTCCTGAAACTCGTTTTCGGCGCCGATTTCGACCCGACCCAGTACCGCATGCTGCTGTTCGGTATCGCAATGGTGCTGATCATGATCTGGAAGCCGCGCGGCTTCATCTCCACCCGCGATCCCACTGCCTATCTCAAGGAGCGCAAGACGGTCGCCGCAACCTTCGTCAAGGAAGGCCGCGGATGACGAACGCGCCGATCCTCACGGTCGAGCACTTGTCCATGCGGTTCGGCGGGCTCGTCGCCGTCGACGACCTGTCGTTCAGCGCGCGCGAGGGCGAGATCACCGCGCTGATCGGACCGAACGGTGCCGGCAAGACAACGGTATTCAACTGCATCACCGGCTTCTACAAGCCGACCGAAGGCCGCATGGCCCTGCGACATGGCAACCCGGCGATTTTCGAGGAGCTTGCCGCACTCACCGCGAGCAGCCTCCGCAGCCGCCACCGGCAGGACGGCGCGCTCTATCTGCTGGAGCGCATGCCGGACTATCTGGTCACGCAGAAGGCGCGCGTCGCCCGCACCTTCCAGAATATCCGCCTGTTCCGCGGCATGACGGTGCTTGAAAACCTGCTCGTCGCCCAGCACAACCCGCTGATGAAGGCGTCGGGCATGACGCTGTTCGGCGTCTTCGGCCTTCCGGTCTACACGCACGCAGAACACCACGCGGAAGAAAAGGCCGCGAAATGGCTCGAGCGAATCGATCTTCTCGACCGCGCCGACGATCCGGCGGGCGACCTTCCCTACGGCGCGCAGCGGCGGCTGGAAATCGCCCGCGCCATGTGCACGGACCCTGTGCTGCTGTGCCTTGACGAGCCCGCTGCCGGACTGAACCCGCGCGAAAGCGCCGAGCTGAACGATCTCCTTCTCTCCATCCGCGACGAGACCGGGACCTCCATTCTGCTGATCGAACACGACATGTCGGTCGTGATGCAGATATCCGACCATATCGTCGTGCTTGACTACGGCGTGAAGATTTCCGACGGCGTCCGCGAAGAGGTTCGCAACGATCCGAAAGTCATCGCAGCCTATCTCGGCGTCGAGGACGAGGAAGTCGAAAAAGTCTCGAGCGAGGTCGGCCTGTGACCGCCGCAACGACCCAGGCTCCGCCAGCCCGCGCTCCGGTCCAGACCGGCCGCCCCATCCTCTCGATTAGGGGCGTGAAGACCTATTACGGCAACATCATCGCGCTGCGCGGCGTGGATATCGAGGTGCGCGAAGGCGAGATCGTCACGCTGATCGGCGCCAACGGCGCCGGCAAGTCCACCCTCATGATGACGATCTTCGGCAATCCGCGCGCGCGCGAAGGCCGGGTGATCTATGACGGGCGCGACATCACCGACATGGCGACCCACGAGATCGCGCGGCTGCGGATCGCGCAATCGCCGGAAGGCCGGCGCATCTTCTCGCGGATGACCGTTCTCGAAAATCTGCAGATGGGCGCGCAGATTTCGGGCGATCAGCATTTCGCCGAGGATCTCGCCTATATCTTCGACCTGTTTCCGCGGCTCAAGGAACGCCAGCATCAGCGCGGCGGCACCCTCTCCGGCGGCGAGCAGCAGATGCTCGCGATCGGGCGCGCGCTGATGTC
>JACAEG010000061.1 GCA_013388965.1 Pseudorhodoplanes sp.
GAGGAGCGGAACGTCGTCCTTCATGTAAACGTCTTTCTCGGATCGAATGCGTCGCGCACCGCCTCGCCGATGAAGATCAGGAGCGACAGCATGATCGCGATGGAGAAGAAGCCGGTCAGGCCGAGCCAGGGCGCCTGCACATTGGCCTTTCCCTGCGCCAGCAACTCGCCGAGCGAGGGGGAGCCGGGCGGCAAACCGAAGCCGAGGAAGTCGAGCGCCGTCAATGTCATCACCGACGAGGAGAGGATGAACGGCAGGAAGGTGAGCGTCGCGACCATTGCGTTCGGCAGGATGTGCCGGAACATGATCACGACATTCGACACGCCGAGCGCGCGCGCGGCCTGAACATACTCGAAATTCCGCCCGCGCAGAAACTCCGCGCGCACGAGGCCGACCAGCGATACCCACGAAAACAGCAGCAGAATTCCGAGCAGCACGAAGAATCCGGGAACAAGGACCGACGACAGGATGAGCAGGAGATAGAGCGAAGGAACGGAGGTCCAGATTTCGATGAAGCGCTGGAACAGCAGATCGGTCCAGCCGCCGAAAAAGCCCTGCACCGCACCGGCCGCGACACCGATCAGCGAGGACAGGATGGTGAGGGTGAGCCCGAACAGCACAGAGACCCGGAATCCGTAGATCAGGCGAGCCAGCACATCCCGGCCCTGATCGTCGGTGCCGAGCCAGTTATACTCGAGATCGCTGCAACTCTTCAGTCCCTTGCGCTCGACCACCGGCGCGCATTCCTTCTCCGTCAGCATCCAGGTGGGCTTGGACGGCGCCGGCGTCGGGAGATCGAGATTGTGTGTCGAATAGGAATAGCGGATCGGCGGCCACCAGATGCTGCCGCCTTTCTCCTTGATGAGATTCTGCAGATAGGGATCGCGGTAATCGGCCGCGGTTTCGAACTCGCCCCCGAAGGTCGTCTCGGAATAGCTGAAGATCGCCGGGAAGTAGAACTTGCCGTCGAGGCGCACCATGAACGGCTTGTCGTTGGCGATGAACTCCGCAAACAGCGTGACCACGAACAGAAAGGTGAAGATGATCAGCGACCAGTAGCCTCGCCGGTTCGCCTTGAAGTTGTTCCAGCGCCGCCAGTTGATCGGCGACACCTTGAGCGGTCGTCCCTCCGGCAGCACGGCAAGGCCGGTCGGCGAGATCGCCGTGGTTTCCGGCATCTCGGCCGGGCTGTCCGGCTCTTTGGGAGAGACGCGGGCGTCCACTCACACCTCCCGGGTCTCGAAATCGATGCGCGGATCGATCCAGGTATAGGTCAGGTCGGAGATCAGGTTCACGATCAGACCGATCAGCGCGAAGATGTAGAGCGTGGCGAACACCACGGCGTAGTCGCGGTTGAGCACGCTCTCGAAACCGAGCAGCCCGAGGCCGTCGAGCGAGAAGATCGTCTCGATCAGCAGCGAGCCCGAGAAGAAGGCATGCACGAAGGCTCCGGGAAAGCCCGCGACCACGATCAGCATGGCGTTGCGGAAGATGTGACCGTAGAGCACCTGGGTATCGCTGCAGCCCTTGGCGCGCGCGGTCAGCACATATTGCTTGCGGATCTCGTCCAGGAACGAATTCTTGGTGAGCAGCGTCATGGTCGCGAAGGCGCCGAGCATCATCGCGGTGATCGGCAGGGTCAGGTGCCAGAAATAGTCGAGTATCTTCTGCCACCACGTCAGTTGCGCCCAATTGTCCGACGTCAGGCCGCGCAGCGGAAACAGGTCGAAGAAGGAGCCGCCGGCGAACAGGATGATCAGAAAGATCGCGAACAGGAACCCCGGAATGGCGTAGCCAACAATGATGATTCCCGATGTCCATGTGTCGAAGCGGGATCCGTCCTTCACCGCCTTGCGGATGCCGAGCGGGATCGAGATCAGATAGGTGGCGAGCGTCATCCAGATGCCGAGCGAGATCGAAACCGGCAACTTCTCCTTGATCAGCTCGATCACGCTGACATCGCGAAAATAGCTCTTGCCGAAATCGAACCGCGCATAGTTCCACAGCATCAGGAAGAAGCGCTCATAGGCCGGCTTGTCGAAGCCGAATTGCTTTTCCAGGCTCTTGATGAATTCCGGGTCGAGACCCTGCGCCCCGCGATATTTCGAGGTCATGGCATCGACCTGCCCGCCCTGCATTTGGCCGCGAGCACCGAAATCGCCGCCCTGCGAACCCGAGATTCGGGACGCGGCGCCGGTGTCGGCCCCGGACAATTGCGCAATCACGCGCTCGACGGGACCGCCGGGGGCAAACTGGACGACGACAAACGACACCAGCATGATTCCGAACAGGGTCGGAATCATGAACAGGATGCGGCGGGTGATATAGGCAGCCATAGCAGTACAAAGGTCCCGGCATTCTCCTCACCCTGCGAGACGCAGCCGGCGGCCGCTCCTCAGGGTGAAAGCAAGATCATCTGACACCCGTGCGGCGACGGCGCGCTAGGCACCCCCCGCAGAGCAAGGCGGCCAATCGAACTTGAAATTTATCCTCTTTGCTCGAGTTTGGCGGCCTTCTGAGCATCATACCACCATGTTTCCGGTATGCCGCGCGCATAACGCGGCTTGGGCTGCGAGGGCCGCGAGAACTTGTCCCAATAGGCGATCCAGTGCGAGCCCTTGTACCAGTGCGGAACCCAGTATCGCCCGGCACGCAGGACGCGGTCGAGGGCCCGGCAGGCGGTCGTCAGCGCGGGACGGCTGTTGGCGGCGATCACCTGCTCCACCAGCGCATCGACCACCGGATCGGAGATTCCCGGAAAATTGTAAGTACCCTTGGTCCTGGCGGCCTGGCTCTGGAAGTAGGTTCGCAGGGTATCGCCGGGCGTGACAGGGAAAACCATGCGCTGGACGGTGATATCGAAATCGAAATCCTCGACGCGCGCGCGATATTGCACGGGCTCGACGATCCGCAACGAGGCGTCGACCCCAAGCATCGCGAGATTCTTGGCGAAGGTCGCATGATGCGGCTCGAACGAGCGCTCGAAGAAGAGGAACTCGATGTCGAGCTTGTCGCCCCTGGCATTGACGCGCTTGCCGTCCTTGACGACCCAGCCGGCGGCCGTGAGCAGCTCACCCGCGCGGCGCAAGAGCTTGCGGTCCTGTCCCGACCCATCCGACACCGGAGGCACCCAAGGCTCCCCGAATACTTCGTCGGGCACCTGTCCCCGGAAGGGTTCGAGCAAGGCCAGTTCCTCAGGCGAGGGCTTGCCCTTGGCCATCATGTCGGAATTCTGGAAATAGGAATGCGTGCGCTCGTAGGAGCCGAACATGATATTCTTGTTCGTCCACTCGAAATCGAAGGCAAGCGCGAGCGCTTCCCGAACGCGCGGATCGCGAAACTTTTCACGCCGAGTGTTGATCATCCAGCCCTGCGCGCCCGAGGGGCGATGATCCGGCAACGTCTCGCGCTTCACCCGGCCGTCCTTGATCGCGGCAAAGTCGTACCGCGTCGCCCAGGTGCGCGAAGTGAACTCCTCACGGAAGGCGTAGGTGCGCGCGGTGAACCCCTCGAAGGCCACTTCGCGGTCCCGGAAATAGTCGGAGCGGACGAGATCGAAATTGTGCATGCCGCGCATGACAGGCAGGTTGGTGCCCCACCAGTCCTTCACGCGCTCGAGTTCGAGGAACCGGCCCTGCTCGAAACGGCCAACCTTGTAGGGTCCGGAGCCGAGCGGCGGTTCGAGCGTCGTTTCCGCGAAATTGCGCGTGCTGTAATAGGCGCGGGAGAAGATCGGCAGCGTCGCCGCAAACAGCGGCGCATCGCGCCCGCGCTTCGGCGAAAAGCGAAATTCCACGACCCGGTCTCCGACCGCCTCCACCTGCTGAAGGTCGCGCAGCATCACGGTGATGTTGGGATGGCCCTTCTCGGCGAGAATATTGAGCGAGAACTCGACGTCCCGAGCCGTAAGAGGACTGCCGTCATGAAAAGTCAGGCCACGCCGCAGCGTGTAACGATAGGTCAGGCCGTCGGACGATACGGCAACGCGCTCGGCCGCGTAGCCATAGACCGCATCCGGCTCGTCGTATGCGCGCGCCATCAGGGAAGCGAAGGTCAGCTCCAGGTCGAAGGCCGGATCGCCCTTCAGAATGTAGGCGTTGAGCGAATTGAAGGTCGAAGTGCCCGCACCCGCGATCTGCAGAAAGCTGCCGCCTTTCGGCGCCATCGGCTCCACATAGTCGAAATGCGGAAAGTCGGCCGCATATTTCAGGTCGCCGAAAGCAGACAGGCCATGCGTCCCGGTTGTCGTCTCGTAGGCAGCCGCAGGCAGCAGCCCGGAACGCAGAATGCCCGCGCCGGCCGCTGTCGCGGCGGCGAGCTTGAGAACGTTGCGGCGGGTTTGTGCGCTCAAGTCCGTGACCCCACCTTGGCAGCCTTTTCCGCGTCCCACCACCAGACGGTCGGAAACCCGCTTGCTGCGTATTTCGGCAACACCTTCGGACGACCGAAACGGTCCCAGCGCGCGGTGCGAACCTTGCCGTATGTCCATTGCGGCACGACGTAGTTGTTCCACAGCAGCACGCGATCAAGCGCCTTGGTTGCCGCAACCAGTTCGGCCCGATCCTTTGCGAAAACAATGCGGTCGATCAGCATGTCGACGGCCGGGTTCTTGATGCCGATGAGATTGCGCGAACCCGGCTGGTCAGCCGCAGACGATCCCCAATAGCCCCGCTGCTCGTTGCCGGGGGAGAGCGACTGGCCCCACACGCCGCCGATGATGTCGTAATCGCGCTGGCGCAGCCGGTTCTCATATTGCGCATCGTCGACCGTGCGCACCGCCACCTCGATGCCGAGACGCTCGAGCGAAGGCTTGTAGAACAGAAAGAACCGCTCGGACGCGGGATCCTGGGAGAGAAACTCGACGGTGAATGGCTCGCCCGTCTTCACGTTGACGAGCTTGCGGTCGCGCACCTCATAGCCCGCCTCCTTCAAAAGCTTGAGTGCATTGCGCAGGTTCGCGCGCACCTTCTCCGGGCTTCCGCCCTGCGGATTCGAATAGGGCGTGGTGAACACTTCCGGCGGCACCTTGTCGCGCACGGTTTCGAGGATGGCCAGCTCCTGGCCGTGCGGCAGCCCCGACGACGCAAGCTCGGTGCCCTCGAAATAGCTCTTGATGCGCGTGTACTGCCCGAAGAAAATCTGCTTGTTCATTTCCTCGAAGTCGAACGCGTAATTGAACGCCTGGCGAACCCGTGAATCCTTGAACTTGTCGCGCCGCGTGTTGAAGGCGAAAGCCTGCATCACGCCGAAATTGCGGATCGGGAATTCCTCGAGGATCACACGTCCTTCGCGCACGGCCGGGAAGTCGTAAGCGGTTGCCCAATCCTTCGCGCTGTTCTCGTAGCGCCAGTCGAGATTGTCGGCCTTGAAGGCTTCAAGCGCGACCGTGGTGTCGCGGAAATACTCGTAGCGCAGTTCGTCGAAATTATTCGTGCCGATATTGACGTTGAGGTCCTTGCCCCAATAGTCGGCGACGCGCTCATAGGAGATGGTACGGCCCGCGACGAAGCTTTTGATCTTGTAGGGTCCCGAGCCGAGCGGGGGTTCCATCGTGGTCAGCGAGATATCGCGGGGGCGGCCCTGCGCATCCTTGCCTTCCCACCAATGCTTTGGCAGCACATTGAGCTGTCCGACGATCTGCGGCAATTCTCGATTGCCGGCTTGATCGAAGGTGAAGGTGATGTCGCGCTCGCCGGTTTTCTCCGCTTTAGTGACGTGCCGGTAATAGGCTGATGATTGCGGGTCGTATTTCTTGAAGGCTTCGAACGAGAAAATAACGTCTTCCGGGGTCACCGGCTTGCCGTCATGCCATTTCGCCTCGGCGCGCAAACGGTATGTGC
>JACAEG010000166.1 GCA_013388965.1 Pseudorhodoplanes sp.
GGCCGCCTGATAGCGAACTAGCGGACGGGGCCGAGTTGCTGACCCACGGTGCGGATCGGTCCGGTCGGCACCGGCGCGGGTTCCGGCGGCTCGCTGGATTTGCCGGCCGCAGCCGTCGTCGAGCTGGGAGCCGCGTCGAGCGGCGCGGATTCGATCTTCGGCGCTGCCGAACGGATCAGCTTGCCCTTCGCATCGCGTGGCTGCGCCATCGCCTTCGAACGCTCGTCGGTCACCAGGATGTCGCCCGGCTGCACGGTGCCGCGCTCGTCCGCGCCCTTCATGGCATCGGCCCAGGTCGCAGCCTGGCCCTTGCAGCTGCAGGAATTGTCGAATTGCTGGCGATACTTGAACGCATTCGGCAGCGCCGTATAGGGCTGCCCGCTGATCGAGGTCGCCTGCGAAATGTCGCCGCCCGGATTGCGGTAGGAGAACAGCTGGACTTCCGCCGCCGGGCACATGCGCTGGCAGGTCCGCTCGTCCTCCTCGAATCGCGCCGGCGTCGTCGAGAACGAGATCGGGTAGTAGAAGCCGTCGCAGGTGCGCACGCACACGGTCCGGTAGGAATCGCCCTGCGAATAGTCCTGCTGCTGGTTGTTGCCGAACAGGGAATCGAAGAGTGTGCGCGGCTGGGCCGCCGCCGAGCGGTATTGCGGACCGCAGTCGTTCTGCGCGAGCGCGGCGAGAATCCCGCGGCGCTGGCTGTCGCGCTCGTAGGTCGCAGTTGAGCGCTGCAGCGACTGCAGGTCGGACAGGGTGCGGTTGAGATTGCCGCGCAGCTGCTGGATCTGGTTGCTCAGCGGGCCGCATTTCGGATTCTGGTTCGGATTGAACAGCTGGAAGAATCCGTTGCGCTCGCAGCCCATGCGCTGCGACTGCGCGTTGAGCCGGTCGATCTCGTCCTGCTGCCTGCTGACGGCTTCCTCGTAGCGGCGGACCTGCTCCGCACGCGCGCCGTCATTGGCGCCGCGGTCGAGCCCCGCGAGCTGCGCCTCCAGCCGCTGGCAGGCGGCGGAATAATTCTGCGCGTTTGCCGCCGGGCATCCCAGCAGCAGGGCCAGGGCTGCGAGCCCGGTACGGAATTGCGTCGAAACCATCGCTTCCCGCCGCCATGTTCCGGTTCGCCGCCCAGAATGATCAGGCGCCGGAATGGTGAACAAAAGGTTAATGCCGCCCCCAAGCGCACCTTAGCAGCATACCGGGCGGTGAGGGTCAATGTTCGCCGGCCGCGATCAGGGATCTTCGACGATCGGCTGTGCCTTTTTTGCCTCTGTCCTCAGATTCCACAGGATGCCGGCCAGCATGATGGCCGCGCCCAGGAAAACGAAAATGTCGATGGTCTCGCCGAAGAACCACCAGCCGATCACGGCGATCAGCGGCACGCGCAGGAAGTCGATCGGCAGCACGAGCATGGCGTCGCCCCAGCGATAGGCATTGGTCAGGCAGAAATGCGCCGACATTCCCGCGATGCAAAATCCGAATGCGGCCGGCAGCTCGGCATATCCCAGCTTGAGAAAGGCCGCCCAGTCGCTGCCGGCCAGCCCGATCGGCGCCTGCATCGCATTCATCCAGAACACGATGCTGAACACGCTGTCGGTCTCCGAAATCTTCTTGGTGAGAATATTGAACACGGCATAGCCGAAAGCCGCGCCGAGGATGAGCAGCGACGCAGGATGAAAGGTGGCGATCCCGGGCCGCAGGATCACGAGCACGCCGATCAGCCCGAGCACGACGGCGACGATGCGTCCGGACGTCAGCCTCTCGTTCAGGATGACGACCGCGAGCAGCGTCGCCCAGAACGGCATGGTGAATTCCAATGAAAAGACGGTGGCGAGCGGCAGCAGGGTGAGGCTCGTCGCCCAGGCATATTGCGAGATGAAATGCGTCGCATTGCGCACGACATTGAGCCCGACGCGCCGCGTCGCGAGCTGCGGCCGCAGGCTCGGGCGCACCAGCACGACGCACAGGAGAAAGACGACGCCAAAGCAGCTTCGCAGCGTCAGGATCTCGAAGATGCTGAGCACCTTCGAAAGACTGCGCACGGACAGCGCCATTGTCGTGAACGACAGAAGCGCTCCCGTCATCCAGAGGAGAACGCGCGCGATATGGGAATGATGCACGATGTCCGCTTCGAGTTCTGGATGTGTCGATCGCGGATTATTCGGCGTCCGGCTGGCGCTCGGGCCGCGCCTGGTCGAAAGCCGGAAGCAGGGCGCAGGCGGCATCCACCGCGGCGATCTTCGGAAACCTTTCGAGCGGAACCTTGAAGCGGCGCGCATTGAAGACCTGCGGCACCACGCACAGGTCGGCGAGCGTGACATGCGAGCCATAGGCATACGGCCCCGGGCGCAGCATCGCTTCCAGCGGCTCGAAGCCCGCCACGACCCAGTGCCGGTACCATTCGTCGGCGGTGGCCTGGTCGTGCCTGAGCGGTCCCTTGAGATAGTTGAGCGACACCAGGTTGTTGAGCGGGTGGATATCGCAGGCCACGAGCTGTGCGATCGCGCGCACATGCGCCCGCTCGACGGCGTCGACGGGCAGCAGGGGAGGATCCGGATACACCTCGTCGAGATACTCGATGATGGCGAGCGACTGGGTCAGCACATCTCCGTTCGAGAGCGCGAGCGAGGGGACGCGCATCTGCGGATTGATCCGTCGATATTCGTCGGTCTTGTGGCGCCCGCCGTCCCTTGTGAGATGGATCGGCACGGCCTCGTACGAAATCCCCTTGAGATTGAGCGCGATCCGCACGCGATAGGCGGCCGACGAGCGGAAATAGGTATAAAGTTTCATGCTCTCTCCCGGATTGTCTTGTTGGGCTCTTGCGGGCCGGTATCGATGCGCTCAATCCTTCTTGCCCGTCGCGCTCTCCTTCGCAAGCACGGCGGAATGCTGGATCAGCCGGTCAAGCCCGCGCAGGAAAGCCTTGCGGTCGGCGGGATCGATCGCCTCGGTGAGCCGGCGAGCGAATTCCAGCGCCGAGGGCGCGAGATCGTGATAGATCGCAAGTCCCGCCGGAGTGAGCGACAGAAAGGCCTCGCGCAGGTCCGCGCGATTGGCGCGGCGCATCAGCAATTTTCTCTTCTCCAGCGTCGCGACCGCGCGCGAGACCTTGGTCTTGTGCATGTGGCTGTGGGTCCCGACGGCCTTGCCGGTCATGGTCCCGAACTGGCCGAGCGTCACGAGGATGCGCCATTCCGGCACGCCGATCCCGTAGCGCTCCGCATAGATGCGCGAGAGCGCCTGCGACACCACGCTTGCAACGACGTTGAGCTGGTAGGGCAGAAATCCCTCCAGCCGCAACGGCGCCGCTTCCGAATCGAAAGCGACATCGCTTGCCGCATCGTCCTCGGCCTGGCCCTCGTGCATCGCCGCGCCTGCTTGTCCCGGCTGGTGCGCCGGAGCGATCCGGCGCGCAGCAGGCGGACCATGACGGATGTTTCAGGGCGGTGCAACGGTCGCCGGGGGCCGCGACGCCTCAGCCGTCGGGCCTGTCCATCAGCGCCGCCACGCTGCGTTCGGCCTCATGCTCGCCGTCCCGAAGCGCGGCGGCCACGCCCGCGCGATCTGCTTCCGGTCGGTTCTGGCTGAGCTTGCTCTTGCCCTCCAGGGCCTCGATTCGCAGCCGGATCCCGACGATGCCCTTGAACTGGCGCTCGAGATAGTCGGCCGGTGCGTCGGATACCTTCCAGGGCGATGCAAAGCGGCTCTCGAAGCGGTCGGTCAGCCGCGTGACCTGATCGCGCAGCAGCGTCTCGTCGTCGAAGAATTCGAGCGAGCCGGACGCACAGATCACGCTGTAGTTCCAGGTCGGCACGACCCGGCCATGTTCCGCTTTCGATGCATACCAGGATGGAGACACATAGGCGTCCGGCCCCATGAACATCGCGACGGCTTGCCGCGAGACATCGCTGTCGCGCCATTGCGGATTGCCTCGCGCGAGGTGGCCTTCGAGAACGCCGAGGGGCGCCGGCTCCGGCCTGAAAATCAGTGGCAGATGACTGACGAGCGGTCCCTGCGCGCCGACCGTGATCAATGTCGCGAGACCGGATGCAGCCATCTGGTCCTGGAGCCTCGGCACGTCGGCGGCGCGGAACGCAGGCGGAATGTAGAGCATGGCCGCCCTCCCGGGCGATCGACATTCTATGCGGCGGTTTGCATCGGAGAGATTGCATGGTCCGACAGGCGCTTTTCCATCCGCAATCCGACGAAGAAGCGATTGTCCTTGAGATCGAGCGTCATCGGCAAGCCGCTCCGGTAGCCGAGCCTCCGGTAGAACGGAACGCCGGTCAGCGTCGCGGTCATTCTGGCATGGTCGAGTCCGGCGGCCACGATGTCGCTCTCGACCCGTGTCATCACCTGCCGCGCGATGCCGCGCCGCGCCCAGGCCGGATGCACGAAGATGCTCCGAATGGTCGCCGCCTGCGCTGCTCCCTCGGGGGCAATGTCGCCGGCATGCGAGACGTAATTCGGCGTCCGTTGCGACCAGCCGCCGCAGCCGACGAGGAGATTGCCCACGAAGGCTGCGAAATAGGTGCCGTCGCTCAGCATGACGTCATCCATCGTTCCGACCTGCTCGATAAAGGCCTCGATCACGTCCGCGTCGTAGAAGGCGAGCCCGAGGCGCCGCATCGACATCTCCTGCAAGGCATGCAAGGCGTCGCGGTCGGCTTCATGCGCCCGCCGAATGTAGATGAGCGTATGCATGGCTATCCCTCTTGGTGTGACGGCACGCCGCTGCGCCGCTTCCGGAGCTTGTGTCGTTGCACCGGCGCGGTTTTATTTGAAGCTTAAAATATGGGGAAGTTGATTATTTCCATGAAAACGATCAGAGTTTCTGATGAATGCGCAGCCTCAATCTTGACCAGCTCAGGGCGCTCGAAACCGTCGTCGAACTCGGCAGCTTCACCGGCGCCGCACAGAAGCTGAACCTGTCGCAATCGGCGGTGTCCACGCAGATCCGGGAACTCGAGGAGCGATTCGGGCTGCAGCTCGTCGAGCGGCTCGGGAAGAAGGCCTTCGCGACCGAGGCGGGGCGCGAGGTGATCCGGCATGGCGGTCTGATCGCCGCAGAAGCGGAGAATCTTTCCGCGGCGATGCGCCGGCGGCGCGAGGGCTGGCTCGGGCGTGTGCGGATCGGCGCCAGCACCACGGCGCTGATCTATCATCTGCCGCCCTTGCTGGAGCGGCTGACGCTGGCGCATCCCAATCTTGAACTGGTCGTCACGACCGGGACGACGGCCGGTGTCGCCCAGCGCATTCTGCGCAACGAAATCGACGCGGGGATCGTGAGCCTGCCGGTCGACGACCCGACATTCGAGGTGATACCGCTGCGCGACGAGCAGCTGGTCGCGATCTTTCCGGCGAGCATGAAAGCGCTGCCGAAATCGGCGACGCCGGCGATGCTGGCGGAGCACCGGCTCATCCTCGAATATGCGCGCGCCAACGTGAAGCTTCTGATCGCCAACTGGTTCGCCGCGGCCGGCATCGCGACGCGCTCGGCGATGGAGCTCGACAACCTCGAGGCCGTGAAGCAGATGGTCACTGCCGGGCTCGGCGCATCGATCGTGCCGGAATCGGCGGTCGGCGACGAGCGAGCCAAGGCAGACCTGATCGTGCGGCCGCTTCAGCCAGCCCTGATCCGCACGCTGGCCTACATCCAGCGGCGCGACAAGCCGGATGAGCCCGGTTTCCGGATCGTGCGCGACGCGTTGATGACCCTGCGCCGGCCGGGCGCGCAAGGTTCTCGATAGCGCGCAACCGTTCCGTTCTTGACAACCCGGCCGGCGTGCTCTTGCGTGGCGGCGGTCCGCCGCCGGGATAAAGAGCCATGACCGAAGCCGCCATCGCTGCCGCGCAGCCGCATGCACGCTTCGACCGCGATCGCGCGATCGTGGAAGCGCGCGCCTTCGATGTCCGGCGCCTGCCGCCGGGCTTCATCGAGAACCCGTTTCCCTATTACCACGCGCTGCGCGAGCACGATCCGGTCCATCGCATGCCGGACGGCTCCTATTTCCTGACGCGCTACGCCGATTGCGACGCGATCTACCGCGACGCGACGCGCTTCTCGTCCGACAAGAAGGTCGAGTTCAAGCCGAAATTCGGCGACTCGCCGCTGTATGAGCATCACACCACGAGTCTCGTCTTCAACGATCCGCCGCTGCATACGCATGTCCGCCGCGCCATCGGAGGCGCGCTGACGCCGCGCGCAATCGCTGAAATGGAGGGCGGCCTGATCGTGCTGGTCGATCAGCTGATCGAGGCGATGGCGCAAAAGGAGCGCGTCGATCTGATCGAGGAATTCGCCTCGGCGATCCCGGTCGAGATCATCGGCAATCTTCTCGGCGTGCCGCGGCAGGAGCGGGGGCCGCTGCGCGACTGGTCGCTCGCCATCCTCGGCGCGCTCGAGCCGGTGCTGAGCGAGGCGCAGCTGAAGCGCGGCAACGATGCCGTCCGGGATTTTGTCGTCTATCTCGAGGGTCTGGTCGCGGACCGGCGCAGGCATCCGGGCGATCCGGAGAAGGACGTGCTGACGCGGCTGATCGCGGGCGAGCATGGCGGGCGCAGGCTGAGCGAGACGGAGCTCCTGCAGAACTGCATCTTCATTCTCAATGCCGGCCACGAGACCACGACCAACCTGATCGGCAATGCGCTCTACACCCTCCTGCAATGGCCCGGCGAGCGCCGTCGTCTGCTCGGCGACCCGTCGCTGATGAAATCGGCGGTGGAGGAGGTGCTGCGCTTTGAGAGTTCGAACCAGCTCGGCAACCGGGCGGTTGCGGTGGATGTCGAGATCGGCGGTGTGAAAATGCCCAAGGGCACGCTGATCACGCTCTGCATCGGCGCGGCCAACCGCGACCCGGCGCAGTTTCCCGATCCCGATCGCTTCGATATTGCGCGCGATCCCAACCGGCATCTTGCGTTTGCCGGCGGCATCCACATCTGCGCCGGCATGAATCTCGCGCGGCTCGAAGGGCGGATCGCGATCGAGCGGTTCCTGGCGCGGTTTCCGGATTACCGCCTCGACGGCGAGCCCGTGCGCAGCCCGCGCGCGCGCTTTCGCGGCTTTCTTTCGCTGCCGGCAAGGCTGTCCTGAAGGCGCAGGGCGCGCAAGGGGCCCTGGGCAGCCGTTCGGAGATGGATGTGCGAATGGCTGTGCGGCGGGCCCGTGGACCCGCCGCCGATACGCTCAGCGCTTGCGCACGAAGGTCTGGCGGCGGGTGGGCGGTGCGCCGAGCTGCACGCCCTTGTGGCGGAAGCTGATGCGCCCGCGCGTGAGGTCGTAGGGCGACATTTCAACGATGACGCGGTCGCCGGCGCCGGTGCGAATGCGGAACTTGCGCATCTTGCCCGCCGTATAGGCGAGCACCTCATGGTCGTTGTCGAGCTTCACGCGGAAATGTCCGTCCGGCAGGACGTCCGTCACCACGCCCTCGAACTCAAGCATTTCTTCTTTTGCCATCCTTCGTCGTCCAGGGTTCGGTTTTCAGTTGCTCGGTTGCATGAAGGCAACGGTTGCGATCTCACCATTATAACTGGAATTCGCCCGGCGATCTCTCGTTTTTTGACGATCGCTGCCCTGACGATCGTTCCTGTGCGCCTTGCGCGAATGCCCGCCGCGGCCCGCGCGCGCGGGTGTCGACTGCTTTGGCCGGGCGTGCTGCGGCCGTCCCTGAGGGGGGCGGGCCTGCTGCGAGCGCGGCTGTTGCGATTGCGGCTCCGTGCTCTGCGGCTCTCCGCGCACGTCCGTCGCGGGGATGGACATGCGGATCAGCCTTTCGATGTCCCGCAGATAGGCGCGCTCCTCCCCGTCACAGAACGAGATCGCAATGCCCTCGGCGCCGGCGCGCGCCGTGCGGCCGATGCGGTGCACATAGCTTTCGGGGACATTCGGCAGGTCGTAATTGACCACATGGCTCACGCCCTCGACGTCAATGCCGCGGGCGGCGATGTCGGTGGCGACCAGTGTCTTGATCCGGCCCGCCCGGAACGCGGCGAGCGCCCGGTCGCGCTGGTTCTGCGACTTGTTGCCGTGGATCGCCTCGGCCGAAAAGCCCTTCTGCACGAGCTGGCGAACGACCTTGTCGGCGCCGTGTTTGGTCCGGGTGAAGACCAGAGCGCGGTCGATCGGTTCCCGGCGCAGAATGTCGGCGAGCAGGGCGGACTTTCCGGCCCGTTCGACCAGAACGACGCGCTGGTCGACCTTCTCCGCGGTCGTCGCGACCGGCGTCACCGCGACGCGGGCCGGATCGCGCAGCATCTGGCGCGACAGATCCTCGATTTCGCGCGGCATTGTCGCGGAAAAGAACAGGCTCTGCCGCTTGGCCGGGAGTTTTGCGATGATTTTGCGGATGTCGTTGATGAAGCCCATGTCGAGCATGCGGTCGGCTTCGTCGAGCACAAAGGTTTCCACGCGATGCAGCTGCAGCGCATGCGAGGCCAGAAGGTCGAGCAGCCGGCCGGGTGTTGCGACCAGAATGTCGACGCCGTTGGAGAGCTTCGAGGCTTGCGGGCGGATGGAGACGCCGCCGATGGCGAGCGCCACGCTGACGCGCATGTGCCGGCCATAGGTCTTGAAGCTGTCGACGATCTGGCCGGATAATTCGCGGGTCGGGCTCAGCACGAGAACGCGGCAGGTGCGGCGCTCCAGGCCGACGCGGTTCTGCGCGAGGCGGTGCAGGATCGGCAGCGCGAACGCCGCGGTCTTGCCGGTGCCCGTCTGGGCGATGCCGACGACGTCGCGGCCCGCAAGCAGCTGGGGGATGGTCTGGGCCTGGATCGGCGTGGGTTGAACATATCCCTCTTCGGAGAGGGCACGGAGGATAGGCTCGGCAAGGCCGAGGTCCGTAAACTGGGTCAATTTAAGGGTCTTTCAGCAAGCGAAAAGACCGCCGCGCATTGCGCACGGCCGGTTCGCGGGTGGTTCAGGACATCCCGCGTGGTCTGGGTTGCCGATGAATTCGGGATGAAAGGGCCGAAATCCGGTTCTGGTTTTCGTTCACGCGGCCCGGGTGCGAACCGCTGAAGCGATTCGACGGGCATTATGTGTCGTGTTTGTGTGTTTATTTCAAGGCCCAAATCGCAGTCCCGCGGCGATTAGGAAAAGATTGACAATAGTTACAATCGAAACTAATTTCCCTCTAAACCAAGACCGTCGCAACGGCCATTCCGCAGGAGGACGTCATGGGCAAGATCGATACGCCTGCCATGCAGGCGAGGGGTGGTGCGGAGGCGGGGGCCGCGCGGGTGGTGCGCAATTCCGGCCCCAGCGTCGCGAAACCTGCCGAATACATGTCGGGCTTCGGCAACAGTTTCGAGACCGAAAGCCTGCCGGGCGCGCTGCCGATCGGGCGCAATTCACCGCAGAAGTGCAATTACGGACTTTATGCGGAGCAGCTTTCCGGCTCGCCCTTCACCGCGCCGCAAGCCTCCAATCAACGCTCCTGGCTCTATCGCATTCGTCCGACCGTGCGGCATACCGCGCGCTTCGAGAAAATTTCAAAAGGCGACATCCGCACCGCGCCGGAGCGCGAGGACAGCGACCTTCCGCTCGGGCAACTTCGCTGGGGCCCCGTGCCGCTGCCGGAGGGCAAGCACAATTTCGTCACCGGCCTGCATACGCTGACGATCGCGGGCGACAGCGAATCCATGGCCGGCATGGCCGCGCATCTGCTGCTCGTGACCGAGTCGATGAAGCGCGAGCATGTCTTCAACGCCGATGGCGAATTCCTGATCGTCGCGCAGGAGGGCAGGCTGCGCTTCCGCACGGAATTCGGCACGATCGAGATCGAGCCGGGCGAAATCTGCATCATCCCGCGCGGCGTGATCTTCCGCTGCGAACTGATCGACGGTCCGGCGCGCGCCTATGTCTGCGAGAATTACGGCGGCAGCTTCACGCTGCCCGATCGGGGACCGATCGGCGCCAATTGCCTCGCCAATCCGCGCGATTTTCTCACGCCGGTCGCCTGGTATGAGGATGTCGAGGAGCCCTGCACGCTCTACGTCAAGTGGGGCGGCGAGCTGTTCAGGACGCAGGTGCCGCATTCGCCGCTCGATGTGGTGGCATGGCACGGCAATTACGCGCCCTACAAATACGACCTGCGGCATTTTTCGCCGGTGGGGGCGATCCTGTTCGATCACCCCGATCCGTCGATCTTCACGGTGCTGACATCGCCATCGGAGACGCCGGGCACCGCCAATATCGACTTCGTGATCTTCCCCGAGCGCTGGATGGTGGCCGAGAACACGTTCCGCCCGCCCTGGTTCCACCGCAACATCATGTCGGAATTCATGGGGCTGGTGTTCGGCGTCTACGACGCCAAGCCCGAAGGCTTCGTTCCGGGCGGCTTCTCGCTGCACAACACGATGCTGCCGCACGGGCCCGACGTGGATGCGTTCGAGCATGCCAGCAATGTCGAGCTAAAGCCGGTAAAGCTCTCGAACACCCTGGCCTTCATGTTCGAGACGCGCTTCCGCCAGCGCGTCACGAAATACGCGGCCAGCCTCGACAGCCTGCAGGACAATTATATCGACTGCTGGGCCGGCCTGAAGAAGCATTTCGATCCCCGGCGCAAAGAGCCGAGGTGAGCGGAGGATGAGCACGCCGCTGGTCGTCAGTTTTTCGGGCGGCTCTCGCGGCACGTGGCGCATCACCAGGATGGAAACCGTATGCGGGGAGGGCATGCCCTTTGCTCCGCGGCTGCGTGTTGAAGAAGGAGAGGGGCATCTCGACGGCACAGCGTGGGTCCTGCGGGGCGTAACGAGCAACCTGCGGTACACAACCGGTGCGGAACGCGTCCGCCTGACCGCCGCCTCGCCGCCTCTTGGACGAACCGCAGCAAGCCGCGCCGCCTTGATCCCCATTCGAAAGTCGGCAAAGTGGTGGGAGATGGCGCAGGACCAGCGGCGCGAAATTTTCGAGGAGCAATCGCGCCACATTGCCGTCGGTCTTGAATATGTTCCGGCGGTGGCGCGCCGTCTTCATCATTGTCGCGACCTGGGCGAACCTTTCGACTTTCTGACCTGGTTCGAGTATGCCCCGGAGGACGCGCCGCATTTCGAGCATATGGTGCAACGCATGCGCGCGACCGAAGAGTGGCGCTACGTCGAACGAGAGATCGACGTCCGTCTCGAAAGGGAGGCGCCGAACGGCGTGGCAGTCCAATGAAGCTTGCGTCGCTGAAGGGCGGCCGCGACGGCCGCCTCGTGGTCGTGTCGCGCGACCTGTCGCGCTGTGCGGACGCTTCCGCCGTCGCGCCCACGCTGCAATCGGCGCTGGACAACTGGGACGCGGTCGCGCCGCGCCTGACCGAGCTTTCGGATTCGCTCGAAGCCGGGCGGCTCGATCATCGCCCGTTCGATCCGGCGACATGCGCCTCGCCCCTGCCGCGCGCCTATCAATGGGCGGACGGCTCGGCCTATGTGAACCATGTTGCATTGGTCCGAAAGGCGCGGGGCGCGGAAATGCCCGAATCGTTCTGGACCGATCCGCTGATCTATCAGGGCGGCTCCGATATCTTCCTGGGGCCGCGCGATCCGATCCCGGTCATCGACGAGGCCTGGGGGATCGATCTCGAAGCCGAAGTCGTGGTCGTGCTCGGCGACGTCCCGATGGGCGCGACGCGCGCCCAGGCGATTGAGGCGATCCGTCTCGTGATGCTGGTCAACGACGTGACGCTGCGCAATCTGACGCCCGGCGAACTCGCCAAGGGCTTCGGCTTCTATCAGTCGAAGCCGGCCTCGGCCTTTTCGCCGGTCGCGGTGACGCCGGACGAGCTTGGCAGCGCATGGGACGGCACCAAGCTCGATCTGCCGCTGCTCAGCTTCATCAACGGCAAGCCGTTCGGCAGGCCGGTCGCCGGCAACGACATGACCTTCGATTTTCCCGCGCTCATCGTCCATGCTGCGAAGACGCGCGGGCTCGCCGCGGGCACGATCCTGGGGGCCGGCACCGTCTCCAACCGCGATGCCGACGGCGGCCCGGGCAAGCCGATCGCCGAAGGCGGGCTCGGCTATTCCTGCCTTGCGGAGCAGCGCACGGTCGAGACCATCCGCAACGGCAAGCCGTCCACGCCCTTCCTCAAATTCGGGGATCGCGTGCGTATCGAGATGAACGACGCGCAGGGCAGGCCGATATTCGGGGCTATCGATCAGGAGGTCGTGCGGTATAACCCGCGGGAGCGCTAGGGAAGAACGGGCGGGATCGGGAGGAAGAATGAACAAGGGCTTCGCGTCCACCGGCGACATGGTCGAGAAGAAAATCTCGTTCGACGAGATCGGACCGGGACTCTACGCCTTTACCGCCGAGGGGGATCCGAATTCCGGCATCATCGTCGGCGACGATGGCGTCATGGTGGTGGACGCTCAGGCGACGCCGGTCATGGCGCTCGAGGTGATCGAGCGCGTGCGCAAGGTGACCGACAAGCCGATCAAGTACGTGCTGCTCTCGCATTACCATGCCGTGCGCGTGCTGGGCGCGTCCGCCTACGAAGGCGCCGAGATCATCGCGTCGAACGCGACCCGCACGATGATCGCCGAGCGCGGCCAGCAGGACATGGATTCGGAGATCGGCCGCTTTCCGCGCCTGTTCCGCGCGGTCGAATCCATTCCCGGCCTGACCTGGCCGACCATCACCTTTCCGCGCCAGATGTCGGTCTATCTCGGACGGCGCGAGGTGCGCATCATGCATATCGGGCGCGGTCACACCGCGGGCGATGTGATCGCGCAGGTGCCGGATTCGAACGTCGTCTTCTCGGGCGATCTCGTCGAATACCATTCCGCCTGCTATTGCGGCGACGCGCATTTGCGGGACTGGCAGCAGACGCTCGACCGGCTGTCCGAATTGAAGCCGCAGGCGCTGGTGCCGGGCCGCGGCGCCGCGCTCGCGACGCCGGACAAGGTGGCCGACGGCATTGCGATGACGCGCGATTTCCTGTTCACGCTCTACGGTGTCGCGCGGACATGCGTCGACAAGGGCTACACGCTCAAGCAGACCTTCAACGAGACGCGCAAGGTCATGGATCCGAAATTCAAATCGTTCGCGATCTACGAGCATTGCCTGCCCTTCAATGTCTCGCGTGCCTATGACGAGGCGCGCGGCATCGACTGGCCTGTGATCTGGACCGCCGAGCGCGACCGTGAAATGTGGGCGGCCTTGCAGGGGTGAAGCCTTGGAAGAGCACAAGACAGTCTTTCGCTATACGTGGCGTCGCTCGCCCGATCAGGACGCGGCGTCGCCGGTTCGACATCGCGTAGTCGTCGTCGGAGCGGGACCGGTCGGATTGTCCGCCGCCCTCGACCTCGCCTTGCGCGGCGTGCCGGTGGTGCTGCTCGACGATTCCGACCGGATCGGGGAGGGATCGCGCGGGCTTTGCTATTCCAAGCGCACGCTCGAGATTCTCGACCGGCTCGGCGTCGGGGAAAAGCTGGTCGCGCAGGGCGTGACCTGGAAGCTCGGCAAGGTCTATCTCGGCGACGATCTCGTCTATTCCTTCGACCTGCTGCCGGAGGAGGGGCACAAGATGCCCGCCTTCATCAACCTGCAGCAATATTATCTCGAGAAAGCCCTGATCGATCGGGTCGAGGAGGTCGACAACATCGACCTGCGCTGGCGCAACCGTGTCACCGGGCTCGAGCGGCGCAACGACTATGTTCGGCTGACCGTCGACACGCCGGACGGTCCCTACATTCTTGAAGCGGACTGGGTGATCGCGGCCGATGGCGCGCGCTCGGCGCTCCGCGACATGCTCGGGCTCGGCTTCAAGGGCGTCACCTTCGAGGACAAGTTCCTGATTGCCGATGTGAAGATGGCGGCGGATTTCCCGACCGAGCGGCGCTTCTGGTTCGATCCGCCCTTCCATTCCGGCCAGTCGGCCCTGCTGCATCGCCAGCCGGACAATGTCTTTCGCATCGATCTGCAGCTCGGACCGGACGCCGACGCCGAAGCCGAGCAGAAGCCCGAGCGCGTCATTCCGCGTCTGAAGGCCATGCTCGGGGATATCCCGTTCGAGCTGGAATGGGTGTCGGTCTATCGATTTAATTGCCGCAGGCTGGACCGCTTCGTGCATGGCCGCGTCATCTTTGCAGGCGACAGCGCCCATCAAGTCTCGCCTTTCGGCGCACGCGGCGCGAATTCGGGCGTGCAGGACGCCGAGAATATTGCGTGGAAGCTCGCCGCGATCCTCGATGGAACGGCGGGGCCGGGCCTTCTCGACAGCTACGAGCGCGAGTGCATCCAGGCCGCGGACGAGAATATCGGCCATTCGACGCGCTCGACCGATTTCATCGCGCCGCGCTCGCCCGCCGAGCGTGCGTTGCGCAACGCTGTCTTGTCGCTCGCGCCGCATGCGGATTTCGCGCGCCGCATGGTGAATTCGGGCCGGCTGTCGGTCGCGACCGTCTATGATTCGCCGCTCTCGACGCCCGACGAGGAAACGTTCGCCGGCTCCGCGCGGCTTGGCGCGCCCGCGCCCGATGCGCCCGTTCGCGCTGCGGGGAATAGAAGAGCAACGTTGCTGGAATGTCTGTCGGACGGTTTCGAGCTGATCTATTTCCGCAACGGGGAGACGCCGGCGCCTTGCGGCGATATCAAGCTCACGGTCATTGGCCAGGATCTTCACGACGAGGAAGGTCTGCTGACCGCGCGCTTCGACGCCACGCCGGGATCGGCCTATCTGCTGCGTCCCGACCAGCATCTGTGCGCGCGCTGGCGCTCATTCGATTCCACGAAAATCGCGGCGGCGCGCAAGCGGGCGCTGGGCTTCTAGCTATTCACGCGGGCATCCGCATGGTGTTGAGCATGGCGAGGCAATCCTCCACGCATTCCATGCAGGCTTTCGCGCAGACGTCGCAATGCGTGTGCATGGCGGCATGCCGGCTGCATTCGGCCGCGCAGGCGCGGCAATAGGCGATGCAGGTGGTCAATTGCGCCTCGAGAAGCTGGCGGTGGCCAAGCTTGTTGGCCCGCAGCAGAATGCTCCCGGTCGCCGTGCAGATTGCAGCGCAGTCGAGGTTGAGCCTGATGCACCCGACAAGCGATTCCACGCGCGTCTCCCCGAGACATGCGTCGGCGCAGGCTGTGCAGGTTTCCACGCATGCATAGCAAGCATCGATGCAGCGCCCGATGACATCGGCATGGCTCAGCTTTTCCGGATGGGAACGGATCATTGCGCGAACGGCGGTCATGGTGCGGTTCCTGAACTTGACGGTGCTCTTCTTCGCAACCGTGACGCGCGCATTTCGTTCCTTTTTTGGCGAACGGTTCCCGCCATTGAACGGGCAATGTGCGGCGTCTAGGCTCAACCCCTCGCATTCCGGGTCTTAACCATGTCCAGGCTCATCGTTGCTTCGCGCTTTCCGAATCCCGACGCCGCCTATGAGGCGCTCGTTGAGTCGCGGCGCGGTCTCTCGGAGAAGGATGCGGCGGCGCTCGATGCACGGCTCGTTCTGATCCTGGCCAACCATATCGGGGATCCCGAGGTGTTGCGGGAGGCGATTGCACTCGCGCAGCAAACGCTGGCGCCGAAGGATTGACCGGAGGGAAGCTTCATGTCCCAGCCTGCACCCACCGACGGCCGAGTCTTCAGTCACGTCACGATCGGGTCCGCCGATATTCCGCGGGCGATGCGCTTCTACGATGCCGTGCTTGCGCCGCTTGGGCTTGAGCGGGTCAGGACGTTCAGGACCGCGCTTGGATATGCGCCGAAGGGATTTGAGGGCCTCAACGCGCCGTTCTGGATTCTGCGGCCCTATGACCGCAAGGCCGCGAGCGCGGGCAACGGCGTGACGGTCGCCTTCACCGCGCCGCATCGTGCGGCTATCGATGCCTTTCACGCCGCCGCGATGGCGCAGGGCGGAGCGGACGAAGGCGCGCCCGGCATCCGGGAGCATTATCATCCGAACTATTATGGCGCTTACATTCGCGATCCGGACGGGAACAAGATCTGCGCCGTCTGTCACCTCGCGCCGTGACGCTCAGCCTTCCGCGTGCCTGAGCTTCGAATCCGCCTCGAGGATCTGCTTCACCTTGCCGGCCAGGATATCCGCCGTAAACGGCTTCGTCAGCAGCTCCACGTCCGCATCGAGCCGGCCCTGGTGAATGATGGCATTGCGCGTGTAGCCGGTTGCGTAGAGCACCTTGAGGCTCGGCCGCCGCCGCAGCGCCTCGTCTGCGAGCTGGCGGCCATTCATTCCCCCCGGCAAGACGACGTCGGTGAAAAGAAGGTCGATATTCGGATTGGCGTCGAGCAGCCGCAGCGCGCTCGGGCCCTCGTGCGTCGATATGACGTTATAGCCCTCCTCGCGCAGCACCTCGGTGGCAAAGCGGTTGACCTCCTCGTCGTCCTCCACCAGCAGGACGGTCGCGGCCATGTCGTCGGGCATGGCCTCCTTTTCCTCGGGCTCCGACGGAATCCATGCGGGCAGGTCGCTGGTCTCCTCGAGCCGCGGGAAATACATCTTGATCGAGGTGCCTTCGCCCGGCTCGCTGTAGATCTTGATGTGGCCCGCCGACTGCTTGACGAAGCCATAGACCATGCTGAGGCCGAGCCCCGTGCCGACGCCGGTCGGCTTGGTCGTGAAGAACGGCTCGAAGGCGCGGTCGATCACATCCTTCGACATGCCGGAGCCGGCGTCCGTCACCGCCAGCATGACATATTGCCCGTGCCCGAACTCGCCTCCATGCTCGCTGGCATAGCCCTCGTCGAGATAGGTATTGGCGGTCTCGATCGTGAGCCGGCCCCCCTCGGGCATGGCGTCGCGCGCATTGATCGCGAGATTGATGATGGCGTTTTCAAGCTGGTTGGGGTCGACCGCGGTCTTCCACAATCCACCGGCCAGCACGGTCTCGACCGTGACCGTCTCGCCGATCGTCCGGCGCAGCAATTCCGACATGTTCTGGACCAGCCGGTTGATGTCGACGGCCTTGAACTCGAGCGGGTGTTGGCGGGAATAGGACAGTAGCCTCTGAACCAGCGTCGCAGCGCGATCCGATGCCTGCCGGGCGGAGGAGAGAAGCCGGCGAATGCGGTCGTCCTCCTGCGGCAGGCGGCGCATGGCGAGATCGATATTGCCGAGGATCGCGGTCAGGAGATTGTTGAAGTCGTGCGCGATGCCGCCGGTGAGGCGGCCGACCGCTTCCATTTTCTGCGCCTGTCGCAGGGCCTTTTCCGTCAACTCCCGGCGCGCGACTTCCTGCTTGAGCTGGGCGTAGGCGACGGTCGCGCGCTTCGTCCGCCGCAATGCGATCAGGCTCAATGCGAACATTGCGAGGGTCGCCGGCACGCCGAAAATCAGGTGCTTGGACAGGTCGCGCAGCCAGCCTTCGATGACGGGCCCGTCGTCAAGCCCGGCGGCAACATAGACGCCGTAATGCGGCAGGCGCTGATAGGCATATGTCCGGGGGTGGCCATCCAGGGACGACACGCCGGCAGCAAAGCCCGACTCGGGCTGGGCGCGAATCTGCGTCATGAACGGCCCGTCCGGGTCCAGTTCGAGACCGGGGCGGGGCGGTTCGGGATAGCGCGCGAGTATTTTTCCGTCCTCGCGCACCAGCGAGTAGATGTTCGGCTTGGGAAGGCTGGCGTAATAATTGGTGAAATATTCCGGCGCGACCGAGATCACCGAAACGCCCGCGAACGAGCCGTCACGGCCCTTGCGCGGGCGGCTGATGGCGAAGAACTTCAGTTCGGCGACGCGGGCATCCATCACGTCGCTGATGAAAATCTGTGGTCCACCTTCCTTGTGAACGGTGAAATAGCTCCGGTCGGACAAGTCGACCTGCGGCATCGGAAACACCGTGCCGGACACCACAGGCACGCCGTTGGCGCCGATGACCCAGATGTCGCGCAGTTGCGGCAGGGTGTCCTTGATGGTCTTCAGTTTTGCGCTGAATTGCTCCTCGTTTGCGCGAATTTCCTCGTCGCCCGCACCGTGCAGCAATTCCTCCAGATATATTGCGCTCAGATCGAAGGTCTCGAACACTTTCAGCGCATGCTCGTAGACGCGATTGAGGTCGCGCTGCAGGCGGTCGCGCGCGTCCTCGAAATGCGCGCGATAGGAGATCGCGGCGCCGATGACGAGCCCCGCGACCGGCAGCAGGAGCGAGAGCACGACCAGCAGCCAAAGAACCCTCGTGGAGGGCTCGCGTTCCGGCGGAATTGAAAAGACGGGTTTTGGTGTAGGGACGGGCACTTAGGGACCGTATCGGCTTGCGGAGCGCGTTTCAATGGAGCGCTCGCCACGCCGCCTTTTTTGACGGGTTCCGCTCTCGCAAACGACGCCGGCATCCCTTACCTAACCGGACCGACAGGAGGAACTTATGCGCGCATTCGGGATAAAGGGGCTCGCTCTCGCCTTGCTCGCTGCCGGATTGGGCGTCGTCTCGGCCCATGCCGCCGACGATCCCGATCTGGTGTTCCGGAAATCCACCGTCTTCAAGTGGCTGACACCGAACGACAAGCTCGCGACCTACGGGATCGACGATCCGGAAGTCGAGGGCGTCGCCTGCCATTTCACGGTTCCGGAGCGGGGCGGCATTCGAGGCTGGCTCGGCGTGGCCGAGGAGGTCTCGGACATCTCGCTCGCCTGCCGGCAGATCGGCCCGATTCGCTTCAAGGCAAAATTCGAGCAGGGCGACGATGTGTTCAGGCAGCGCCGCTCGCTCCTGTTCAAGAAGATGCAGATCGTGCGCGGCTGCGACGAGAAGCGCAACGTGCTCGTCTACATGGTCTATTCCGACCGCATCATCGAGGGTTCGCCGAAGAATTCGACCTCGACCGTGCCGATCATGCCCTGGGGCAGCGACGGGAGCGTCCCGCGCTGCGCCGAATGGGTCGAGAAATAGAGGTTCCTGCGGCCGCGCGTCAGCGGGTGCACTCGATCGCCACGAACTCGTCGCAGCTTCGTCCGCAATTGTCGGTCCTCGCGGGCAGACCGCCGGTCATCTCCTCCCGCACGACCTTGCGGTATGAAGCAGCCTGCGCGAAGTCGCGCGAACGGCAATAGGCCGACGCGGCCGCGGCGCCGCACGCATCGCCGGACGCGAGGCACCGGTCGATGCCGTAGCCGTCGGAGCCGCTGGCAATAATGAATACACGCTTTTCGGCCTGTGCCGCAGTTGCGGCGCAGACAGCGAATGCAATCGTGAGAAGGAACCGCATCGCAGCACTCATGGGGTGCGAGGATTACAGGACATTCGACCCGAAAAGCTAAGATTTTGTTAACCGGCGGCATCTGCGCACCGCATTTTACGGATGCGCTGTGGACTTCCCATCACAGCCCTTCGATTTGTGGCAAGGCGGCGTTGGACGGCGGCGGAATGCATTGACGGAATTGCCAGACTCCCGTCTTGCTTGCGTCGGGGAGCGTACGAAGAGGGAAACAAGAAATGACACGTTCCGTTGCTTTCGCGATGTCATTCTCGATGGCGGCATTTGCCGCGACCGAAGTCCCCGCCGCCGGCACGGCCGAGGAGCGCTCGGCCTGCGAGCCGGACGTGCGCCGCTTCTGCAAGCAGGCCGGGACGGATGAATTCGTCGTCCTGGGCTGTCTGAAGGTGAACCGGACCAAGCTGAGCAAGGGCTGCCTGAAGGTGCTGACCGACAACGGCCAGTGAGCCGGCCGCCCGGTCTCTGACGGCGCCCGTGACGGTCGCTGCCGCGGGGTCGGCCGCAACCGCAAACGCCGGCCTTGACGGGGCGGGCAGAGTTCCGCCATTGTCCGCCGCCATGACGGACCTCAACGCAAATTTCGGCATTTGCCGGGAGATTACGAGCTAGCGCATCGCTGGCTGCGGCCGTCTTTTCTCTGCAACGAGACAAAGCATCGCCGGGCCAGCGGGCCGGACGGATGCCTATGGACCTGAAGCTCTACGATACGCTGACGCGCGAGAAGCGGCTCTTTGAGCCGATCGATCGCAACAGGGTTCGCATGTATGTGTGCGGGCCGACGGTCTATGACTACGCCCATATCGGCAATGCGCGCCCGGTCATCGTCTTTGACGTGCTCTACCGGCTGCTGCGGCACCTCTACGGCGCGGACCACGTCAAATATGTCCGCAACATCACCGACGTCGACGACAAGATCAATGCGCGCGCGGCCGAGCGCGGCATCCCGATCCGCGAACTGACCGAAGAGACCTATCGCAATTTCAGGGAGGACGTGGCCGCGCTCGGCTGCCTCCCGCCGGATGTCGAGCCGCGCGCAACCGAGCATATCGAGGAGATGAAGATTCTCATCGAGAGGCTCGTCGCTTCGGGACACGCCTATGTCGCCGAGGGCCATGTCCTGTTCAGCGTGCCGTCGATGCCGGACTACGGACAGCTTTCAAAGCGCCCGCTCGACGAGATGATCGCGGGCGCGCGCGTCGATGTCGCGCCCTACAAGCGGCACGACCAGGATTTCGTGCTGTGGAAGCACTCGAAGCCGGGCGAGCCGGGCTGGCCGTCGCCTTGCGGTATCGCAACGCCGGGGCGGCCGGGCTGGCATATCGAATGCTCGGCAATGAGCTGGAAGCATCTCGGCGAAGTCTTCGACATCCATGGCGGCGGGATCGACCTCGTGTTTCCGCATCACGAGAACGAGATCGCGCAGACCCGCTGCGCCTTCCATACGCCCGTGATGGCGAATGTCTGGATGCACAACGGCTTCCTGCAGGTCGAGGGCGAGAAGATGTCGAAGAGCCTCGGCAATTTCTTTACGATCCACGATCTGCTGAAGGACTGGCCGGGCGAAGTGCTGCGCTTCAACATGCTGCGCACGCACTATCGCCAGCCGATCGACTGGACCGTGAAGGGACTGGAGGAAAGCTACAATATTCTTCGCTCGCTTACCGATTGGCCCGAGTTCTTGACTGGAAAGGATGAGCGCATTGCGCCCTCTGTTCTCGAAACCCTTTGCGACGATCTCAATACGCCGATGGCGATCGCCGAGATTCATGCGCTCCACAAGAAGGGGGATTTCGCATCGCTTGGTCCCACATTGCGCGCACTCGGATTTCATCAAAGACCCGAAAGCAAGAGAACGGTGGATGCTGAAAAGGTCAATCTGCTCGTGGCTGAGCGGCTCGACGCCAGGAAGACCAGGAATTTTTCGGAAGCCGACCGCATCCGCGACGAACTCGCGAAGATGGGCGTCGTGCTGAAGGATTCAAAGGACGGCACCACCTGGGAGATCGCGCGATGATGGCGACGCGCATTCTGCCTACCTCTCCCCGCCTGCGGGGAGAGGCCGCGTCGCGAACGTGCAGCGTGAGCGAGGCGGGTGAGGGGGACTCTTTGCATGCATGCTCTTTGAGATCCCCCCTCACCCGATTGCCTTCGCTGCGCACGGCAATTGACCTCTCCCCGCGAGCGGGGAGAGGTGAGAAAAGTGGGTTCAGTCGCTGATGGCCAGCGCCAATCCCAAGCTCAGCATGCGCCCGTTCCTGCCGGCCGACACGCCGCTGCTGGCCGAAATCTTTCGCGCCAGCATCCAGGAACTCGCGGCCGACGACTACACCGAGGCCCAGCAGGAAGCCTGGATGGCTGCGGCCGACGACGAGGCGGCGTTCGGCAAGCGGCTCGCCGGCCAGACGACACTGGTCGCCCTGCTGGAAGGCTCGCCGGTCGCGTTCGCCTCGCTCAAGAGCCCCGGCACGCTCGACATGCTGTATGTGCATCCCGCGGCCTCCCGGCTCGGCGCGGCCTCGATGCTCGTCGATGCGATCGAGAAACTCGCGGGCGCGCGCGGCGCCGCCAAGCTCACGGTCGAGGCGAGCGACACCGCGCACGATTTCTTCAAGGCGCGCGGATTCGTGCCGCAGCAGCGCAATACGGTGTCGCGCGGCGACGAATGGCTCGCCAACACGACGATGGAGAAGCCCCTCCCGGCCCAAGGAGGAACCGGATGAAGCGACCCGACACCCCGTTCCCGAGACACTGGCTCTATTACATCGTGCTGAAGATCGTGCTGCTCGCGATCGCGGTCGGGCTCGCGACCAAGTATTTCGGTCTGTGGTGAGGCGATGGCGGACGCTCCCCTTGCAGGCGGATGCCAATGCGGCGCGGTGCGCTTTCGCGCCGGCTCCCTCGGGCGCGCCTCGATCTGCCATTGCCGCATGTGCCAGAAGGCGTTCGGCGGCTTTTTCGGCACGCTGGTGACGGCCCACGATCTGGAATGGACGCGCGGCACTCCGCGGCATTTCCAGAGCTCCAACAAGGTGCGCCGCGGCTTTTGCGGCGATTGCGGCACGCCGCTCAGCTATGACTTTGGCGGTCCGGTCGAGATCGCGATCGGCGCCTTCGACGATCCCGCGCGCGCGGCGCCCACGATCCAGGTCAATCTCGCGGACAGGATCGCCTTCTTCGAAGAGCTTTGCACTCTGCCGGTACGCGCGGCGGAGAGCGAGCCGGAGGCCGAGGCGTTCAAGGCCGCCATCGTCAGCTATCAGCATCCCGATCACGACACGGCCGAATGGCCGCCAAGGCAGCGATGACCAAGGAACGTCTGTATCTGTTCGACACGACTTTGCGCGACGGCGCGCAGACCAACGGCGTCGATTTCACGCTCGCCGACAAGGTCGCGGTGGCGAAGATGCTGGACGATATCGGCATCGACTATGTCGAGGGCGGCTATCCCGGCGCCAACCCGATCGACACGCAGTTCTTTGCTCAACGGCAGCCGCTGAAGGGAAAGTTCACCGCGTTCGGCATGACGCGCCGGCCCGGCCGCTCGGCCTCCAACGATCCGGGGCTTGCGGGCCTGCTGGAGGCGAAGGCGGATGCGATCTGCTTCGTCGCCAAAAGCTGGGACTATCACGTCCGCGTCGCGCTCGAGACCAGTCCGGAGGAAAATCTCGCCACCATCCGCGATTCCGTGTGCGCCGCGAAGGCCAAGGGCCGGGAAGTGCTCGTCGACTGCGAGCATTTCTTCGACGGCTACAAGGCCAACCCGGATTATGCGCTTGCCTGCGCGAAAGCGGCCTACGAGGAGGGCGCGCGCTGGGTCGTGCTGTGCGACACCAATGGCGGCACCATGCCGCACGAGGTCGAGCGCATCGTCGGCGAGGTGACCAAGCACATCCCCGGCGATCATGTCGGCATCCATGCGCATAACGACACCGAGCAGGCGGTGGCGAATTCGCTCGCCGCGGTGCGCGCGGGCGCGCGCCAGATCCAGGGCACGCTGAACGGCATCGGGGAGCGCTGCGGCAATGCCAATCTCGTCTCCATCATCCCGACGCTGAAGCTGAAGTCCGAGTTTTCCGACCGTTACGAGGTCGGCGTCTCCGATGCGCAGCTCCGGAAGCTTACGCATCTGTCGCATCAGTTCGACGAGATGCTCAACCGCGCGCCCAACCGCCACGCGCCCTATGTCGGCGACTCGGCCTTCGCCACCAAGGCCGGCATCCATGCCTCCGCGATCTTGAAGGAGCCCGCAACCTACGAACATGTCGCGCCGGAGGCGACCGGCAACCGACGCAGGCTGCATGTCTCCGACCAGGGCGGGCGCTCGAATGTGCTGGCGGAGCTCGAGCGCATCGGGCTTGCCATCGACAAGAACGACCCGCGCGTCGCCCGCCTGCTCGACGAAGTGAAGGAGCGCGAGGCCCTGGGCTATGCCTATGAGGGCGCCGACGCCTCGTTCGAGTTGCTGGCGCGCCGCATGCTCGGCGCGGTGCCGAACTATTTCAGCGTGGAGAAATTCGACGTCAATGTCGAGCAGCGGGTCAACGCGGTCGGCAAGAAGGTCACCGTCTCACTCGCGGTGGTGAAGGTGCAGGTGGACGGAAAGTAATTGATTTCGGCGGGCGAGGGCAACGGTCCGGTCAATGCGCTCGACGTGGCGCTCCGCAAGGA
>JACAEG010000020.1 GCA_013388965.1 Pseudorhodoplanes sp.
AATCACATGAGACTACAACAGCGCGTTTGCAAGTGCGCCCGCTTCGGGCGCACGGCCGCTGCCCCTGCGGGAACGGGCGTCACGCCGTCTTCGCATCCTCGTCGGTGCGATAGAGTTCTTCGCGAGAGACCGATTTCTCGGACACCTTCGCGAGTTCGAGAATGAAGTCGACGACCTTTTCCTCAAAGATCGGCGCACGCAGGCCCGCAAGCGCTTCCGGGTTGCTCTTGTAATATTCGTAGATGCGCTGCTCCTGGCCGGGAAATTGCCGCAGCCGCTCGCTGAATGCGCGGTTCACTTCCTCGTCGGTGACCTTGATGTTGTTCTTCTCGCCGATCTCCGCAAGGACGAGACCAAGACGCACACGCCGGTCCGCGATCCTGCGATACTCCTCGCGCGCCGCCTCCTCGGTCGTGCCTTCGTCCGCGAAGGTCCGTCCCTGGCTCTTCAATTCGTCCTGGGCGGTCTTCCACAGATTCTCGAATTCCTGCTCGAGCAGCGAGGGCGACACCTCGAATTTGTGCTTCTCGTCGAGCGCATCGAGCAGCGCACGCTTGAGCTTGGCGCGGGAGGCAGCGTCATGCTCGCGCTTGATGCGGTCCCTCACCGCGTCCTTCAGCTTGGCGAGGGATTCCATGCCGAGCGATTTGGCAAACTCGTCGTCGATCGTCACCTCGCGCGGCGCCTCGATCGACTTGGCGGTGACGTCGAATTCCGCGTCCTTTCCGGCCAGCGCCTCGGACATGTAATTGGCCGGGAACGAGGCCTTCACGATGCGCTGTTCGCCCGCGCCGATGCCGACAAGCTGGTCCTCGAAGCCGGGAATGAAGGTGCCCGAGCCGATCTGCACGGCGATGTCTTCGCCGGTGCCGCCTTCAAACGGCTTGCCGGCGATCTTGCCGACGAAGGAGATGGTGACGCGATCCCCCTGCGCCGCCTTCGCGCCTTCGCCCTTGTCGGCGTAGGGCCTGTTCTGGTCGGCGATGCGCCCGAGCGCCTCCTCGACCTCCGCGTCGGAGACGTCCGCCACCAGCTTCTCGACGGATATCGTCTTGAAGTCCGCGAGCGTGATGGCCGGCAGGATTTCCATCGCGACCGTGAAAGCGAGATCCGATTTGCCGGCAAGCACATTCTCGACATCGGCGGGTTCTGTCGGCAGCGTGATCTTGGGCGCGAGCGCAAGCTTGAGCTGGTTATCGCTCACGATCTTGGCGTTGCCTTCGTTGACCGCGGCGTCGATCGTCTCCGCCATCACCGCGCGGCCATAGACCCGGCGCAAATGCTCGACCGGCACCTTGCCGGGCCGGAAGCCGTTGATGCGTACGCGGTTCTTCAGCGCATCCAGGCGCTCCTTGACCTTCTCGTCGAGTTCCCGGGCAGGGATCACCACGCGGAATTCGCGCTTCAATCCGTCTGACAATGTCTGCGTGACTTCCATGACGATCTTCTTCCTTGGCGCCGGACTGCTGGTCGCGGGATTTTAATCAGGCCGATGTTGGCCGGACGATGCGGCCGGTCTGGTGCGGGCGGAGGGATTTGAACCCCCACGACTTGCGTCACTGGAACCTAAATCCAGCGCGTCTACCAATTCCGCCACGCCCGCCGACTGGGCATCGCGCGGCACCGCCAGTGGCCGAGCGGCGCGGCTTATATCATGCGCCAGGCCGATGGCTACAAGCAAAATCGCCTCCGATTGTCTCGCGGAGGGCGGATTTCACATGATCGTAAGTCCGTGCTGCGATGCTCGCGCGACCATGCTCCGCATCATGTCCCGACGGAATCGATCCGTGCCCTCTTTGAGCCGACGCCAGTGGCTGTCGGGCGCGGCCTCCACCCTGGCGATGGTCTCGCTGCTGCCCCCGTCGTCGTTGGCGCAGTCAGACGGTCCGGATCAAGTGATCCTGCGGGCCGCGCCCGCCAAGCTTCCGCTGCGTGCGGGTGGCGGCCTCTCAGACGTTCCGGCGTTTTCGGGCCTGACCCCCGGCCCGACCGTCAAAATGCGGCAGGGCGAATCAATAAATATAAGTATTATCAATGATTTGTCTGAAACATTGACCCCCTATTGGCATGGCGTTCGAACGGCGCGGCCTGCTTGGGCCGACGCCGAAATTCGGCCGACACGGCGGGGCGAATTTCCGATCCGTCCCCCTGACGCGGGCACGTTCTGGTATCGCACCCTGCCCCGCACAGGCGGACTCTACGGCCTGCTGATCGTCGAGGAAAAGACGCCGCCCGATATCGATCGCGACGCCGTCCTCGTGCTCGACGACTGGGGGCTGGGTGACGGCCGCACCGTCACGGCCAATGGGCGGCCGAGTGCAGACATCCCGATACGCGCCGGCGAGCGTATCCGGCTTCGGCTTCTCAACGCGGCTCCCGATCGCATGATGCAGCTTTGCCTCGACACGCATCCGGTCTGGGTAATGGCGATCGACGGCCAGCCGGCCGCGCCGTTCGTCGCGCGCGACGGCCGCCTGACCCTCGCACCGGGAAATCGCATCGACGTCTTCCTTGACGCAACCTCGGAGCCGGGCGCGACAGCCCCGATCCTGCTCGACCAGGACGGCTCGGCGCTCGTCGTGGCCCGCCTGGTCTACGAGTCCGGGAGACGCGACGGCTCCTTGCGCGGCGCACCCCCGCCGCTGCCCGGCAATCCTCTCCCCGAGCGGATCGACATGCGGGCGGCATCCCGGCCGACGATCGAGCTGTCGGAGCCCCCAAGCGATCTCGCCTTCAAGGTCGCGCGGGGCCGGCCGGTCGTTCTCACGCTGACGAATCGCGGCGCGGTTCCCACCGCGGTCCATATGCAGGGCCATCACGTCAGGCTGCTCGACAAGCTGGACGACGGATGGAAGCCGTTCTGGCTCGACACGCTTGTAGTGACGGCAGGTCAGACCGAGCGCGTGGCGTTCCTTCCCGACCGCCCCGGGCGATGGGCGATCGAGACAACCCCGCTCCTGCCCGGCGCCACGGCGACGATGCGCCGCTTCGAGGTCACCTAGCCGGATGATCCGACAATGTCCGCAACACCTGCGGCAGCATCGCGGGAAGGTCCTCGGAAATCAGTCCGGGGCCAAACAGGTTGGATGCCTCGCCATGCAGCCAGACCGCAGCCGCCGCGGCCTCGAAGGCCGGCATGCCCTGCGCCAGCAAGCCGGCAATGATCCCGGACAGCACATCGCCCGAACCCGCGGTGGCAAGCGTCGGCGGAAGATTTTCCGCAATCGCCGCGCGCCCGTCGGGTGCCGCCACAACCGTATCGGCGCCCTTGAAAACCAGGCAGGCGGATGTTTCATGTGAAGCTTTGAGTGCGTCCTCAAGTTTTTGTTTAACTTGAGATTTTTCACGTATACGACGGAATATCCGGTCGAATTCGCCCCCATGAGGGGTCAGAATCGCGGGCCGCGCGGCACGTTTGCGCAGGGCTGTAAACAGCGTTTTCGGATCATCAACAAAACTCGTCAAAGCGTCGGCATCGAGCACCGCGCTTTGCGCGCTGGCCAGGAGCTGCAGGACTTTCTTCCGCATCGGCGCGCCGACCCCGCCTCCCGGCCCGAGCACCACGGCATTGACGCGCTTGTCGGCAAGCAGGGCCGCAAGCCCCCGGGCGTCCCCCGGTCGAACCATGACGGCGAGACTTGACGCGGCGTTGACAGCGAGCGCATCCCGCGGGCTGGCAATCGTCACGAGCCCGGCGCCGGCTCGGAGCGCGCCGCTTGCGGAGAGCCGCGCCGCTCCCGTCGAGGTGAGACCGCCCGACACCACGACGACATGACCTCGATTGTATTTGTGTCCGGCGGGCTGCGGAACGGGGAATCGCGGCAGCCACAGGTCCGGCAAATTCAGGAATGTTTTCGGCCCGATCCGGGCGAGCACCTCGTCCGGAATGCCAATGTCGACAACCGTCACCGGCCCGCAATGCAGTCGGCCAGGGAGCAGGACATGGCCGGGCTTGCGGCGGAAGAAGGTGACCGTCCGCGTGGCCGTGACCGCCGCACCCATCACCTGGCCGGTGGAGCCGTTCACGCCGCTCGGCAGATCGACCGCGACCACCGCCGCGCCCGAGCTGTTGATCGCCTCGATCATCGACCGGGCGAGCCCCTCGACCGGGCGATCGAGCCCCGCGCCGAACAGCGCGTCGACGACAATATCCGCCTCGATGGGACGGCCAGGCTCGGCCTTCCGGGTGGTCCCCGTCCAGGCGCCCGCAGCCGCGGCGGCATCTCCCTTCATCCGCTCCCGGTCGCCGACGAGCAGAACGTCGACCCGGTAGCCCCGCTCCGCGAGCAAGCGGGCCGCGACAAATCCATCTCCGCCATTGTTGCCGGTCCCGGCGACCACCGTCACCCGTGCCGGAGGCGCATGACGCTCCGCGACGTCTTCGGCGACCGCCCTGCCCGCATTGTCCATGAGCGTGCGGCTGGCGACCCCGAGCGACACCGCCAGGCGATCGGCCTCCGCCATTTCGGCATTGGTGAGCAATTCGATCATCGCCGGAGCAGCCCGTCGCCCGCAAGGAACCGCCGATTGACTAACGAATACGCAATCTGCCTACTATTTCACCAGACTTTGCCGGATAAACCGCCGACAAATTGGGCGAATCCGTCATAACACTCTGCCCGATAGGGAGTAATTTCCCTTTTGAAGGTTTGGCACAAACCCTGCTAACGGCATGGCGGCTCTTTCGGTGCATCCGCAGGGCCCCGGGAGGGAACCTAATGAAGAAGATCGAGGCGATCATTAAGCCGTTCAAACTCGACGAGGTGAAAGAGGCTCTGCAAGAAGTCGGGCTGCAAGGGATCACCGTCACCGAAGCCAAGGGTTTCGGACGGCAGAAGGGGCATACCGAACTTTATCGCGGCGCCGAATATGTGGTCGATTTTCTCCCCAAGGTGAAAATCGAAATCGTGCTGGGCGATGATATGGTCGAAAAGGCCGTCGACGCGATCCGGCGCGCGGCGCAGACGGGCCGTATCGGGGATGGCAAAATCTTCCTTTCCAATATCGAGGAGGCGATCCGGATCAGGACGGGGGAATCCGGATTGGACGCCATCTGAACCGCTGCTCTGAAAGACTCTGGCTTCATGTCCCGTTGAGAAAAAGGGAACGCGTTCTATGACGACTGCCAAAGAAGTGATGAAGAAGATCAAGGACGAAGACGTCAAATACGTCGACTTCCGGTTCACTGACCCGCGGGGCAAGTGGCAACACGTAACGTTCGACGTCACGATGATCGACGAGGAGACCTTCGCCGAGGGCATCATGTTCGACGGCTCCTCGATCGCCGGATGGAAGGCGATCAACGAGTCGGACATGAATCTGATGCCCGATCCCGCCACGGCCTGCATCGATCCGTTCTTTGCCGAGACGACGCTGGTGCTGGTCTGCGACGTGCTCGAACCGACGACCGGCGAGCCCTACAATCGCGACCCGCGCGGCATCGCCAAGAAGGCCGAGGCGATGGTCAAGTCGATGGGTCTTGGCGACACCGTCTATTTCGGTCCCGAAGCCGAGTTCTTTGTGTTCGACGATGTGAAATATGCGGCCGACCCGTACAATTGCGGCTTCAAGCTCGACTCGATCGAGCTGCCCACCAACAGCGATACCGATTACGAGGGCGGCAATCTCGGCCACCGGATCGGCGTCAAGAAGGGCTATTTCCCCGTTCCGCCGCAGGATTCGGCGCAGGACATGCGCGGCGAGATGCTCGCGGCGATGGCGAAGATGGGCGCCAAGGTGGAAAAGCATCACCACGAAGTGGCGTCGGCGCAGCACGAGCTCGGCCTGAAATTCTCGCCGATGACCTACATGGCGGACCAGTTGCAGGTCTACAAATACTGCATTCACCAGGTCGCCAATATCTACGGCAAAACGGCCACCTTCATGCCGAAGCCGATCTATGGCGACAACGGATCGGGCATGCATTGTCACCAGTCGATCTGGAAGGACGGCAAGCCGGTCTTCGCCGGCAACAAGTATTCCGACCTGTCGGAAACCTGCCTCTCCTACATCGCCGGCATCATCAAGCACGCCAAGGCGATCAACGCCTTCACCAATCCGACGACCAATTCCTACAAGCGTCTGGTCCCTGGCTATGAGGCGCCGGTGCTGCTCGCCTATTCGGCACGCAACCGCTCCGCGTCGTGCCGCATTCCGTACACGACCAATCCGAAGGCCAAGCGCGTCGAGGTCCGCTTCCCCGATCCGCTCGCCAATCCGTATCTCGGCTTCGCCGCGATGCTGATGGCCGGGCTCGACGGCGTGAAGAACAAGCTCGATCCCGGCCCGGCGATGGACAAGGATCTGTACGATCTTCCGCCGGCCGAGCTCAAGCAGATCCCGACCGTGTGCGGCTCGCTGCGCGAAGCGCTCGAAAACCTGGACAAGGACCGCGCCTTCCTGAAGGCCGGCGGCGTATTCGACGACGATTTCATCGACAGCTATATCGACCTGAAGATGACGGAGGTGATCCGCTTCGAGCACACGCCGCATCCGGTCGAATTCGAGATGTATTACTCCGCGTAAGGCGTGCTCCTCCCAACATCGCTGGGGCGATGCAACTCAAAAGGGCGCAGCGATGCGCCCTTTTTTCCTTTCCGGCGGAACAATCAGAGGGCGATCAGGAAAGCCGCAGCGAGCGCGATGAGCGCCCCGCTCCATGCCATGCCGTGGCGAGGCGCAGTCTTGCGAAAGGCGCCCCGTTCGCGCGCGAGCCGGATCAATTCGGCCTCGTATTCGTCGGCCGACGAATAGGCGCAGGCAAAGGCCAGGCCTGCCGCATCGAGGCGCGATTCAGCCATGACGCACGTCCTCCCGAAGCTTCGCCCAGGGCCGCGGCGGAGCCCGACCGCGAACCTCGCAGGAACCGATCCTTCCGGGATTCGGTAAACGAGAGATTAGCGGTCACAGGACGGTCACCAAATCGCGCAAAATATCGTGCTCGCAGCAGCGTGCCCACAAAGAGCGAGCCCATGAGCCAGCCATCCCTCACCCGCGCCCGTGCCTTCGAGCAATCCGAAGATATCGGCCGCAACGACACACCGAATCCGACCCTGGGCGACATCATCGCGGCGCGGCTGCAGCGGCGCGACGTGCTCAAGGGCGCGCTCGGGGTCGCCGCGATCGCGGCAGGCCTCGCTCCGCTCGCGATCGCCGCCGCAGGCAGCGCGCGCGCGAATGCAACCCGGTTCGCATTCAGCGAAGTCGAAGCCGGCGTCGATCCAAGGCATCATGTTGCCGAAGGCTATGACGCCGACGTGCTGATCCGCTGGGGCGATCCGGTTCTGCCCGGTGCGCCCGCCTTCGATCCGCAGCATCAAAGCGCGGCGGCGCAGAAGCTGCAATTCGGCTACAACAACGACTATCTCGGCTATCTGCCGATGCGCGGGGCGGCAAACCCTTCGCGGCACGGACTGCTCGTGGTGAACCATGAATACACCAACGAGGAGCTGATGTTTCCCGGCCTCGGCCGGCAGGACACCAAGACCGCGGCCTTCGGCAAGATGACGAGGGAGATCGCCGACATCGAGATGGCCGCGCATGGCGGCAGCGTGCTCGAAGTGAGGCGCGACAACGGCAAATGGTCGGTGGTTCCGAACTCGCAGTTCGCGCGCCGCATCGACGCCAGCACTCCGATGCGGATCGGCGGTCCCGCCGCCGGACACGAGCGCATGAAGACCGCCGCCGATCCGAGCGGCCGCGAGGTCACCGGCATGCTGAACAATTGCGCCGGCGGCATCACGCCCTGGGGAACGTGGCTGACCTGCGAGGAGAATTTTCACGGCTACTTTTCCGGCAAGGTCCCCGACGATCATCGCGAGGCGCGCAATCACAAGCGCTACGGCGTCGGCGGCAACTGGTTCATCTGGTCGAAATGGCACGACCGCTTCGACGTCGCGAAGGAGCCGAACGAGGCCAATCGCTTCGGCTGGGTCGTGGAGATCGATCCGTTCGATCCGTCCTCCACGCCGGTCAAGCGCACCGCGCTCGGCCGCACCAAGCACGAGGGCGCCTATGTGCACGTCAACAAGGACGGCCGCATCGTCGTCTATTCCGGCGACGACGAGCGGTTCGACTATGTGTACAAGTTCGTCAGCAACCGCCGCTTCGATCCCGCCAGTCCCGCGGCCAATCGCGACTTGCTAGATGACGGAATCCTCTACGTCGCGCGCTACGACGCCGACGGGACCGGCGAATGGCTTCCGCTCGTTCACGGCCAGGGTCCGCTGACCGAGGGGAACGGCTTTGCAAGCCAGGCCGACGTGCTGATCGAGACGCGGATCGCCGCCGATTTTCTGAAGGCGACCAGGATGGACCGACCCGAAGATGTCAAGGTCAATCCCGCGACGCAGTCGGTCTATGTGATGCTCACCAACAATTCGCGCCGCAAGGCCGACCAGGTCGACGCCGCCAATCCCCGCCCCGACAACAGGTTCGGTCACATCATCGAGATGATCCCGCCCGGCGGCGATCACGCCTCCAGCCAATTCCGGTGGGAAATCCTGGTGCGCTGCGGCGATCCTGCCATTGCCGAGGTCGGCGCGACCTTCCACGCCTCGACGACAAGGAACGGCTGGTTCGGCATGCCGGACAATTGCGCGATCGACCATCAGGGCCGGCTGTGGGTGGCCACCGATGGCAATTCCGGATCGCGCACCGGCCGCACCGACGGCGTCTGGGCTCTGGAAACCGACGGACCGATGCGGGGCGCCTCGAAGCTGTTCTTCCGTTGTCCGGCCGGCGCGGAGCTATGCGGGCCCATGTTCACGCCGGACGACGAGACGCTGTTCGTGGCGATCCAGCATCCCGGCGAGTCCGACGACGACCCCAAGGCCGAACCGGCCACGTTCGAAAATCCGTCCACGCGCTGGCCCGACTTCAAGGACGGAATGCCGCCGCGGCCGTCGGTCGTCGCCATCACGCGCAAGGGCGGCGGCCGGATCGGTTCATGACGTGACGAGCACCGGTGCCGAGGAAATCTTGGCCCCAGCCGCCACCGTCCCGGCCTGTGCGGCTTCCGATGCCACGTCGGAAATCGGTGCAGCCTCGATCTCGCCGGCCTCCTCCACCCGGTTGCGCCCCTTGGCCTTGGCGCGATAGAGCGCGCCATCGGCATGGGTCATCAACGTCTGCAGATCGGCGCGGGCGGCATCGGCCGAAGCCGCCCCGATGCTGACCGTGGCGTTCATGCGATGGCCTCCGATCGTCACGCCGGCAATCTCGAAGGCGGCGCGTACGCGCTCGGCCACGACCGCTGCACCGTCGAGCCCTCCCGGCAGGATCGCGACGAATTCCTCGCCGCCGAACCGCCCAAGCACATCTGAACTGCGCATGGTGCCGGCCGCCGTCTGGGCAAACACGCGCAGGGCCTCGTCGCCCATCTCGTGCCCGAACCTGTCGTTGATCGATTTGAAGTGGTCGAGATCGAACATGAGCACGGTGATCCGCTGCCGCTTCCTCGCCTGAGCGGCGAACAGTCTCTGCGCCGCTTCGAGCAGGCCGCGCCGGTTGTAGATGCCGGTCAGCGGATCGGTCACGGCCGCCGTCTTGTGAAGAAGTTCGCTGCGCTCCTTCGCCATGATGACGAGGATGAAGGCGCTGCCAACGATGTAGAGCAAAGTCAGCAGGACGAAGAGCGCGAACGACGAGGCGCCGAAATCCGGACCCGTGTCCGAAATGAAATGCATGCCGAGAATCGGCGTGAAGAACACCGTCGAATGCAGCAGCGGCACGGCGACCACCCGCACGCCAGCCTGGGCGGAATTGCGCCGCTCGCGCCGCAGCTCGCTTGCAGTCAGGAAGGCATAGACAGAGATGATGACCGATGCCAGAAATACGCGCGCCATGCTCCATTCGGCGATTGCCGGCAGATGCACGACCATCAGCCAGACAAGCGCGCCCGTCATGGCGGCGAGCCGCAAGGCGGAGCGCCCGTAGAACTTGCGCGCGCCGGTCCAGATCATGCCGCAGCAGATGAACAGCAAGGCGGGCGCAGCCTGATCGACGCCCGCCGGCAGCACCGATGGGCCGAGCATCCACAACGCAACCGCGAAGCCGCCGAGCAGATAGGCTGCGCCCCACCAGCCAAGGGCGTCAACCGAGCGGTCCTGCGCCCACAGCATCAGCAGGAACAGGCCGAGCAAGGCGGTAATGCAGATCGAGACCGCGAAGAGTGTTGTGACGTCCAGCAGCATCGGTGTCCCGGGGCGGGCCCCTTCTGGGGCCGCAAGTGATCACTCTATTGGCAGCGGCTTTGCGGGATGTTTCGGGCGTGCGCCTCATTTTCGTAAAAGATCGGCCAAAGCCTGCGACAAGATTGCCGAAAATTGGCGGCAAAACGCGCGCGATCGCCCGCATGGTTTGAGGCGCCGGGTACGCCTTGCAATGTCGCGGCGCATGTCGGGCAAAGCCGATAGGCTCTTGCGTTTCGCATATCGGGCGAACCCGACATGCGAGGGGAAAAGGCGGCGTTCTTCTCCGACGGCGGCCCGCGCTTCGCCTCCGGGCCCCTGCGGCCCGGAATTGCCGGACCAGGCCCACCGGATCCGCGCACCGCATCTGCGGCGTGCGCCCCCGGTCCGACCCGCTGTCACGACGACGCCTGAAAGCGCCCCTCGCGGACGGGGCGAGAGGTCTATGGGACAGAATAGGAGGATAGCCTCGACGCGGAACCCCCTCCGGACTGCCGTGCGAGAGCTCCCGTGAAAATGAAATGGGCCGGACGATGACGTCCGGCCCATTCCAGGGGTCGTCGAATTCGCAGTCTTACTTCTTGTTCGCAGGACCGGTGTCGCTGCGCTGATTGGCCGGGCCCGTGTCCTGGCGCTGATTGGCAGGGCCGGTGTCCTGGCGCTGGTTGGCCGGGCCGGTGTCCTGACGCTGGTTCGCAGGGCCGGTGTCCTGGCGCTGGTTGGCAGGACCCGTGTCCATACGCTGGTTGGCCGGGCCGGTATCGCTACGCTGCGCGAGCGCCGGGCCAGCTACGAGGGCGAGTACGGTGGCAGCGAGAAGAACGCGTTTCATCTTGTAATCCTCCATGGACTTCGCGAAATCTCGGCGCAAGCGGCTTGAGGCAACTCTCGCCGAACGATGGCGACTAGATAGGGCAATCGACCTCAAGAGTCCTGCTATTGCCGGCCAGATTTCTGCTTTCTTTCGCCAAAATCAGCGCAAGGCGGCGGATGGCTCGGGCTTGTTCTCCATGAGGCCAGCCCGCACCTCTTTCGGGCTGCGCGACGTCCAGCGCCGGAAGGCATGGTTGAAGGACGTGACCTCCGAATATCCCAGCAGCCAGGCGATCTGGCTGACGCCGACCCTGCTGTCCTCGAGATAGTGCATCGCAAGATCGCGCCGCAGATGTTCCAGCGTCTCGGCATAGGTCGTCCCCTCTTCCGCCAGGCGACGCGCGAGGCTGCGCGGGCTCATATGCAGGGACTTCGCTGCAACGCCCAGGCAGGCCTTGCCGTGGGGCAGATGCTCGAGCAAGGCCGCCTCAACCCTGGCGCGGGTCGGTGTCGACGCGACCTTGCGCTTCCTGAGAGCTTCCTCGCAGACCGATGTGAGAATATCGAGCAAATACCGATCTGCGGTACGGATCGGTGCGAGCAGCGCAGCTCTCGCAAAAGTAATGCCTTGCCGGTTCGCACCGAAGCGAACCGGACAGCCGAAAAAGGCCTCGAAGGTCTTGATGCCCGATGTCCTTTGATGGACGAAATTCACCGCGCGCGGAACGAGATGCGTGCCGGTCAGGTGGCGCAGTGCAGCCACGATGGTCGTCGGGCCCCATTCGGCAATATGCCTTTGAAACCCTTCCAGCCCGAGCCGGAACCTGACCTCGATCGTCACCTGCCGATCCGTCTCGTCGAGACTGAGCGACGTCATCGAATTGACCAGCTGACTGTAGCGGATCAGGTTCTTGACGGCGTCGAGCGCAGTCGCCGATGCAGCGAAGATGTAGTGGATGATACCCAGTTCTCGCGTGTCGGTGTGCTGCCCGAGATGACAGCCGAAGCAATCGTCGCCGGCCAGCGTGGCGGCCTCGTTGAAGTATGCGATCCAGTAGAGCTGCGGCTTGAGCGCGGCTTGCTGGGGAGTCGCCCGCAATGACAATCTTTTTGCGTTCCGATCGGCCTGCCGTCTTTGCGACGGGGTGAGCTTGCGCGCAGCGAGCCTGACCGCGACCTCGTGAATATCCTCGAAAATCGCCGCGCGTGCGTCCACGACGGAAAGTCTCCCGACGATTCGCAGGGTAAGGCAGATTGGCGGAACACCGCAACATTCCGGCAGAATCGAGCAGGAGCGCTTTAGCAAGCGCGGCAACAATGCGTGCGTCGCAACAATCGCAGATTCGCTCGTCACGCGCCGGTCAGCAAAAAAGGCCGCATCGCTGCGGCCTTTTCTCTTCGTCGCCCCGTTCGTCGCGTCAGCGCTTCGAGAACTGGAACGAGCGGCGGGCTTTCATCTTGCCGTATTTCTTGCGCTCGACCACGCGCGGGTCGCGGGTGAGGAAGCCGCCCTTCTTCAGAGGCGGGCGGAGGTCCGGCTCGAAATAGGTCAGTGCCTTGGAAATGCCGTGACGCACCGCACCGGCCTGGCCGGAGAGACCGCCGCCCGACACGGTGCAGACGACGTCGTATTGACCCTGGCGATTGGCGGCGACGATCGGCTGCTGGATCATCATGCGCAGCACGGGGCGGGCGAAGAAGACCTCGACCGCGCGGGTATTGACGGTGATCTTGCCGGAGCCCGGCTTGATCCAGACGCGGGCAACCGCGTTCTTGCGCTTGCCGGTCGCGTAGGCACGGCCCTGCTTGTCGAGCTTCTGGGTGTATTTCGGCTGCTCGGCGGGAGCAGCCGTCTTGAGCGACGACAGTCCTTCGAGCGATTGCACGGTTTCAGCCATCACGCGATCCTGTTCTTGCGGTTCATGGCGCCGACGTCGAGCGTTTCGGGCTTCTGCGCCTCATGCGGATGTTCGGGCCCGGGATAGACCCGGAGATTGCCAAGCTGCACGCGTGCCAGCGGGCCGCGCGGCAGCATGCGCTCGACCGCCTTTTCGACGACGCGCTCCGGAAAGCGGCCTTCGAGGATCGACTTGGCGCTGCGTTCCTTGATGCCGCCGATATAGCCGGTGTGGTGATGATAGATCTTCTGGTCGCGCTTGCGCCCGGTCAGCACGATCTTCGACGCGTTGATGACAATGACATTGTCGCCGTCATCGACGTGCGGGGTATAGGTCGGCTTGTGCTTGCCGCGCAGCCGCATGGCGACGATGGACGCGAGCCGGCCCACGACCAGGCCCTTGGCGTCGATCATCACCCATTTCTTCTCGATGTCGGCGGCTTTCGCCGAATAGGTGCTCATGACGGAAAATCCGGGGGTTTCGATGCGGCGTGCTTCTATCCGAGCACAACCGAACGGTCAATGCCGGAGAAAGATAAAATGCCTATAAATTTCAGTGACTTATAATTTAGGTGCAATAATACCTTTCAATAACATCAGGTGCGGGGCGGAATTGAATAGGTTGACGTGACATGGGCCACCGGCCCCTCCACGCCGTCCGAGTAGATGGTGCATTCCATGACCGCCAGGCGCTTCCCGAGTTTCAGCATGCGGGCGTCCGCCGTCAGGTCGGTTTGCAGGGGCTTCTGCAGGAAGTTGATGTTGAGGTTGGTGGTGACGGCGAGCGCGACCGGGCCGATGGCCGACAGAACGGCGACATAGAAAGCAAAGTCGGCCAGCATCATCATGGTCGGCCCCGAAATCGTGCCGCCGGGCCGGATGAACTTGTCCTGAAACGCCAGCCGGACCCGACCTTCGCCGAACCGCACGTCCTCGAGCGACAATCCGCTGCCGGGATGGAAGGCCTGCGGAAACTCCGTCGCCAGGAACGTCTCCAGATCCGCAATCGACATGCGCGGCGGCTGCATGGTCCCCTGCCCCGTATTGCTTCGCGCGTCCACGGGGATCGGATACAATGCGTCGCGCGATCCGCAAAGTCTTGTCGGCGCAGCCTGTCCATGAACCGGGAGCCGTTTTGATGAATGCGCCCACCTCCCCCCGCAGCACCGATGACGCCGCAGCCATCCTGCTGCGCGAGGACCGCGAGAGCGTCGCGATCCTGACGCTCAACCGGCCGGCCGCGCGCAACGCGCTCTCGGAAGCCATGATCACCTCGCTGTCGGACGCATTCGCTGCGATTGCCGCCGACCGGCGCATTCGCGCGGTGGTGCTGGCGGCCAACGGGCCGGCCTTCTGCGCCGGGCACGACCTGAAGGAGCTGACCGCGCGCCGCGCCGATGCCGACGGCGGGCGGGCCTATTTCCAGCACATCATGACAATCTGCTCCGCGATGATGCAGGCCATCGTCAAGCTGCCACAGCCGGTGATCGCGGCGGTCCACGGCCCCGCGAGCGCCGCGGGCTGCCAGCTTGTCGCGACCTGCGATCTTGCGGTGGCGTCCGGCGCGGCGAGGTTCGCAACGCCCGGTGTCGATATCGGGCTGTTCTGCTCGACCCCGATGGTCGCACTCTCGCGCAACGTCTCGCGCAAGCACGCAATGCAGATGCTGCTCACCGGCGAGATGGTGCCGGCGGAAGAGGCCCTGCGCTTCGGCCTCGTCAACCGCGTGGTGGCGGCTGGTGAAGAACTCGGCGCCGCGCTGGCGCTCGCCGGCATCATTGCCTCGAAATCGTCCCACACCGTCAAGATCGGCAAGGAGGCGTTCTACCGACAGGCCGAAATGCCGCTCGCCGACGCCTACCAATATGCCGCGCAGGTGATGGCCGAAAACATGATGGCGCGTGACGCCCAGGAAGGCATCTGCGCCTTCATCGAGAAGCGCAGGCCGAGCTGGGAAGATCGGTAAGCCGGCGCCTCGGCTCACGTTCATCGCGGCTGTCACGCACCGCGCACCCATCGTCATGCGAAGGGATGGAATTGCCGGGTCTCGACGCTGCGCGCCGGCCCGGCACTGAGCCACGTCCTATTTCAGCGCGACAGGAATGAACGCGACGACCGCCTCACGCGTTGCGGGGTGATCGAGAATCTCGTGACTGCCGCCAGGAATGAGCACGGAGCGCGAGGTCTCGCCGCGGGCCTTCGCCGCCGCGCCGCAATCCCCGGTCAGGCCGATCTTCTTGTAGAACTCGTCGGCGGTGCCGAGCACGGCGAGCACCGGTCCCTTGCCCTTGACGCCGTTCTGCTCCGGCCGCCGTGCATTGTTGCAGGTCCAGGCCACGATCACGCGCGCGCGGAATTCCTCGCCGGGATAGGTCGCGGTCGTTTGCGCGCCGTTGCTGTAGCCCGCGAGAATGAGCTTGTTCGGATCGGCCCAGGCTGCGCCTTTCAACCTCTCGGCTGAGAATTTCACATCCTGATAGCGCGAGACGAGAAGCTTCGCGATCGCATTGACGTCGGACTCGCAGCGCGCGCCGCTCGCAAAACTGTTGGGCGCGACCACGATCGCGCCGAGATCGAAGAAGGTTTTTGGCGGGCGTGGTCCGCCGCAGCCATGCAGGAACACGATCACGGGATGCTTGCCCGGCTTGATCTGCGACGCGCACGCGCCGCCGGGCACGCTTTCGCAAGCGGCGCCGGTCGTGGACAGGGCCGCCGGCACGAACATTTTTCCGCCGTCCCAGGCCGGAGCGCCCTGGGCAAAAGCTGGCACCGACACGACAGAGAGCAAGACCGCCGCGACCGACGCACGGCGCCATTCAGCCAGATGCAACATGCGCATGGTCATCTGCCCCGATGGAGGAGGCAATTATGCCACGCCGCGCACGCGGCCGGAAGTTGTGGATGAGGCACGACCGCACGCGACGACCTCCGCTGCCGGGCAGCGGCGCACGCCGTTCCCGCTCTGTCAGTGCATCGGCGGACCGCCGGATCGCCCGGCGGCCCTTCAGGCTTCACTCAGCGAACCGGTCAGCGAAACCGTTCGCTCAGATCACCAGCCGCATGCCCGCCGGCATGACTGTGTCTTCGATCGCCGGTGTTTCGGCCGGCTTCGGAGAGGCCGGCAATTGCAGCACGGTCGCCGTCTGCCCTTCGCTGAGCTGGGTGACGAACACCGTCTGGCCGTCGGGAAATTCCAGCGCGTCGTGATGGGCGTGCGGCTGTTCCGTGTTGAGCTGGCGGAAGCGCGCAAGCTTCGCGTTGAACGAGCGCCGCGGCAGGATGCCGAGCGCGCGGTCGCATTCGACATTGCGGTCGAAGGCAAGCTCGGTGCCTGGCAACAGGCAGACGGCCACATCGGGCCGGCCGACCGCGCTGAAGCCGCGGGTGATGGAATTCTCGAAGCGCGTCGTGACCAGCTTGTCTCCGACTTTTGCGGGAGTCGAAGCAACATGCTGCAGACTATAGTCGCACATGGCAAAGCCTCCACATTTGCGAACAGCCGATGCGGTTGTTCCGGGAGACGATGCGAGCAGAAAACGGTGGCATTCCTGTGTTGGCCGGACGGCGCCGCCGATCAAATATTGTGCGGCGGCACGCGCAATCCGTGACCGCCGGGCTTTCGCCTGCAACCGTCAATCTCTATGTTGGCGCCGGCGGCAGGACATCACGATCACGCAATGAATCACGACACATATCCCGACACTTTCATTCGCAATATTCTCAATACCGTGAAAACCATTGCGATGGTCGGCATCTCGCCGAAGGAGAATCGCCCGAGCTTTTTTGCGTTCAAGTATCTGCTCGAGCGCGGCTATCGCATGATCCCTGTCAATCCGGGACAGGCCGGCAAGGAGATTCTCGGACAGAAGGTTTATGCAAGCTTGAAGGACATTCCCGAGCCGGTCGACATGGTCGACATCTTCCGCGCCTCGCAGCATGTGATGCCGGTGGTGGACGAGGCGATCGCGCTGCCGCGCAAGCCGCAGGTGATCTGGATGCAGCTCGGCGTGCGCGACGACGCCGCCGCGGCCAAGGCAGAGGCCGCCGGCATCAAGGTGGTGATGAATCGTTGCCCCAAGATCGAATACGGGCGCCTCTCCTCGGAGATTTCCTGGATCGGCGTGAACTCGCGCACGCTGTCGTCGAAGCGCGCGCCGCTGCTGGGCAAGGGCGTGCAGCGCATGTCGCTCAACCGCCAGACCATGAGCGGCGGAGCGACCGACGCCACCGACCGCGCCGAGCGCGTCCGGGACGAGCAGGAGAAATAATCGCTGCGCAGGCGCCCCTGCGCGGCAGGACCATTTCCGGTCCGCCCCCCCGCAGGGTTAACTCCCTGCCCGGTTAAGGCAGCCGCGAGAAGCCGCCTTGACGGGTCATTCCCGTCCTATAAACGGGAGTTCCCAACCGCGGCCCCGCCGGGTCACGCCAGTCGTCACGCGCGCGCAAAGGACCACCCTCCATGACCGAACGCACACCGGGCTTCTCCACGCTTGCCATCCATGCCGGCGCGCAGCCCGACCCGACGACCGGCGCGCGCGCGACCCCGATCTACCAGACCACCTCCTTCGTGTTCGACGACGTCGACCACGCCGCCTCGCTGTTCGGGCTGCAGGCCTTCGGCAACATTTATACCCGCATCGGCAACCCGACCTGCGCCGTGCTCGAGGAGCGCGTCGCAGCCCTCGAAGGCGGCACCGCGGGACTTGCGGTCGCCTCCGGCCACGCCGCGCAGGTTCTGGTGATGCACGCGCTGATGACGCCGGGCGACGAGTTCGTGGCATCCAAGAAGCTCTATGGCGGCTCCATCAACCAGTTCAACCACTCGTTCAAGAATTTCGGCTGGAACGTGGTGTGGGCGGACCCGGACGACATCGGAAGCTTCGAGCGCGCCATCACGCCCAAGACCAAGGCGATCTTCATCGAGTCGATCGCCAATCCCGGCGGCGTGATCACCGACATCGAGGCGATCGGCAACATCGCGCGGCGCGCCGGCGTGCCGCTGATCGTCGACAACACGCTCGCCACGCCCTATCTCTGCAGGCCGATCGAGCACGGCGCCGACGTCGTCATACATTCGCTGACGAAATTTCTCGGCGGCCACGGAAATTCGATCGGCGGCATGATCGTCGATGCCGGCACGTTCAACTGGTCGCGCGAGGGCCGTTATCCGATGCTGTCGGAGCCGCGGCCGGAATATCAGGGCATCGTGCTGCACGAGACCTTCGGCAATTTCGCATTCGCGATTGCCTGCCGCGTGCTCGGCCTGCGCGATCTCGGGCCAGCGCTGTCGCCGTTCAACGCCTTCCTTATCCTGACCGGCATCGAGACCTTGTCGCTGCGCATGCAGAAGCATTGCGACAATGCGAAAGCCGTGGCCGAGTGGCTGGCCGCGAACAAGCACGTCGCGTGGGTGAGCTATCCGGGCCTCGCCGGCGACCGCTATCACAACCTCGCCAGGAAATACTGCCCGAAGGGCGCGGGCGCGGTCTTCACCTTCGGGCTGAAGGGCGGCTACGAGGCCGGCGTCAAGCTCGTCTCCAACGTGAAGCTGTTCTCGCATCTGGCGAATATCGGCGACACCCGTTCGCTCATCATTCATCCGGCCTCGACCACGCACCGGCAATTGTCGGACGCGCAGAAGGTGCAGGCGGGCGCGGGTCCCGACGTGGTGCGCCTCTCGATCGGCATCGAGGACAAGGACGACATCATCGCCGATCTGGAGCAGGCGCTGGCGGCCTGATCGCTCGCGCAGTCGCGGCCGGCTTCCCCGCCGGCTGTGAGACACAGGTCACAGAACGTCCCCACCCGGCCCGGCAGTGTGAACCCGCACTGCCGCAGGCGAGTCCAATTTGCGGCGGGAAGTGCCGCAATTGGGACCGACATGCCGTTCTGGATCGGATTTTCTCGCAATCTGAGAGCCGCGCTGGCTGCCGCGGGCGCGATGGCCGGCACGCTCGCCCCGTTCGCGGCCTTCGCCGACGTCATCCGCCTCTCCGACATGCTGCGCGGCATCGCGGTGACGCAGGCGCAATGCGCCGCCATCCACCAGACCGTGTGGGTGGAGGCGATGGAGCAGGAATTCTGCATCCGCTATTACGTCTCGACGGCAGGCGGCCAGAATGAAAGGCCGACGGTTTTCCTGCAGGGCGACAAGCTCGGGCGCCTGAACACGCAGTCGCGCGCCTTCGAGCCGCCCCCCGAGGAAAAGGATACCCGCACCGACGACCTCGTGAAGATGGCCGACGGCTTTTCGAAAGCCGCGCGCGGCACGGCGATCTATCTCGCACGCCCGGGCATCGACGGCTCGGCCGGCGATCATCGCATCCGCCACTCGCTGCTCGAACTCGCGGCCATGAATGCCGCACTCGACGCCATCAAGGCGCGGCATGGCTTTGCGGGCTTCCATCTCGTCGGCCAGTCGGGCGGCGCGACACTCGCCGGCGCGCTCATCGGATTGCGCGACGATGTCGGCTGCGCGGTGCTGGGCTCGGGAATGCTCGCGCCCATGCAGCTCAAGCGATCCACGCTTCAACTGTCCAGACAGATGATCGACGCGACCGAGGCGATCCCCGCCATCGTGCGGAATGGCGCGCTGCGGGTGCTGGTCGTGACCGACCGCGAGGACAAGAAGGTGTCGCTCGCGCACCAGGCCGTCTTTGTCGAGGAACTCCGCAAGGCCGGCGGCACGGTCGAGCATTACTTCGTCGAGGCGCCCGATCCGAACCGCCACGGCGTGGTGGCGCATGCGCGACTTGCCCTCGCGGGCTGCATCCGGGGCGCGAGCGAAGCAGCGATTTCCGAGCGGCTTGCAAAAATCCGCCAACAGGTGGCGGCGCGACCGGCGCAGACGCGGCAAGCAAAGGAGGACGATTAGAAAATCTTTTCAATAACTTACCGCGCAAAAAACGTGGCCCGATCCAAATAACACGATATATCTTGATTTTCGATATATCGTGATCTATATCGTTCGCTATGAAGCATGGATATCGCGGCGGCCCGGACCGCCATTTCTCGCCATCCGACGATCGCGGGAATTCCCCCCATCACCAGCACGGCCGACATCACCATCGCGGGTATCAGCGCCGGGGCGGCCGCCACGGAGGCCGGCTGTTCGACTATGGCGATCTCCGCCTCCTGCTCCTCGCGATGATTGCCGAGCGGCCGCGCCACGGCTACGAGCTGATCAAGGCGATCGAGGAACGCTTCGGCGGCAGCTATACGCCCAGCCCGGGCGTGATCTATCCAACGCTCTCGTGGCTCGACGACATGGGCTATGCCGCGATCGAGCAGGAAGCGGCGGGCCGCAAGCTCTATCGCATCACCTCCGAGGGCGAAGCGTTCCTCGTCGCCAATCGCGCGCTGGCCGACGAACTCCTCGCCCGCGCCGGCGCCGAGGGTGCCGAACGCGTTCCCGCACCGGTCGTGCGCGCGATGGAGAATCTCAAGCTCGCGATGCGCCTTCGCCTCAAGCGCGGATCGCTCGATCAGGCGGCCGCGGAACACATCGCGGCGGCACTCGACGCCGCCGCCCAGGCCGTGGAGCGAAGCTGATGAACGAACACGTCCCCGTCCATTCCGCCGTCCGGTGCGCGGCAAAAGTAGAGACGCCGAACGCCAGCCGCTATTTGCAGCAGCTCTGCAAGCACTTTGCCCACAAGCGCCCCGTTACCTTCGACGAACGTTCCGGGCAGATCGACTTCGCAATCGGCGCATGCCGGCTCGCAGCCGTTGAAAATTCGCTGCGGATTACTCTCTCGTCTGCGGACGACGCGCAGATGGCGCAGTTGCAGGACGTCGTCGTCCGGCATCTCGTCCGCTTCGCGTTCCGCGAAGAACTCAAGATCGCCTGGCGGCACGGCTGAGCGAGGATCGCTGCCGGCGCTCTCAACCCTTCCTCAGCGTACGCGCGACATAGCTTTTCACGCGTGCAAGGGATTCCGGCTGCGTCCAGATTTCGGTGACGGCATCCTCGAGCTTGCGGCCGTCGCGCGCGAAAGCGTCGGCGACCGGCTTGCGGCTCTGGCGCTTGGTGAGACCGAAAGCCGGCGGCGAGATCGCGACCAGCTTTTCGGCATCCATCTGCGCCTGTTCGGCGAGCGTGCCGGGCTCGACAAGAAGATTGACGAGCCCGCGCTCGTAGCCGTCCTGCGGCGGATAGGTGGCGGCACCCACCATCACCTCCTCGAAGCGATGGGAGGCGGTGACGAACCGCATGATCTCGAAGGCGAGATGCGGAAACGGCAGACCGACCAGCAATTCCGTCACGCCGATGCGGCCCTGGCCGCGAACCATGACACGCCGGTCGGCGCAGCAGGCCAGCACGCAACCGCCGGCAATGGCATGTCCGTTAATTGCCGCCACGACAGGCTTGGGAAAGAAGAACAGCGTCTCGTACAGCGCATGCAGCGCAGGAAGGAAAATGCGGAAATAGTCCGGCCCCTCGTCGAGGGCACGCAAGAGGTCGACGCCGGCGGAAAAGATGCTGCCCTCGCCCGTGAGCACGACGCCCTGGGGCGGGCCGTCCTTCAGGCCCTGGAAGCAGCCGGTCAGCGCCTGGCAGAATTCCACATCCAGCGCATTCGCCTTGCCGTGACGCATGGTGACGACGGCGATGCCTGCGCGTTCCTCGATATCGATCACGAGCTTCGCCCCTGGGCGGCGAGCTGCGCGGACAGCGCCGATTTCTCGCGGCGCGGCAGCAAGCGCTCGGCATGAAGGACAGCCGCGGTCAGGACGAGGACCGCCATACCCTGATGAACAAGTGCGAGCGAAAGCGGCACCTGCTGCAGAAGCGTCAGGACGCCGACGAGGGCTTGCGACAGGATCGTGCCGAAGACTGCCATCGCGCCGCTCAACGCTTCGCGGCGGCCGGGCGTGCGCGCGACATCGATCAGGTGCCACAGCGCCACCAGCACCAGCAGATAGGCCATCATGCGATGATTGAACTGCACCGTCAGCGCGTTCTCGAACAGGTTCCGCCACCACGGCGTCTCGAACCACAACCGCTCGGGCGCCGGGATGAATCCGCCGTCGATGGGCGGCCAGGTGTTGTAGGTCAGGCCGGCATCGAGGCCGGCGACCAGCGCGCCGAGATAGATCTGGACCAGCACGAGGACGACCAGCGCGATCGCAGTCCATTGCTGGCGCGTGGCGGCGAGCGTCGTCTCCATGCGCAGCATGCGCCGCGCGGTCCAGATCAGCGCGGCGTAGATCACGCAGGCGAGCGTCAGATGAAACGCCAGCCGGTATTGCGACACGCTGACGCGCCCGCTCAGGCCGGACGCCACCATCCACCAGCCGACCGCGCCCTGCAGCGCGCCGAGCGCGAAAATGCCCCACAGCCGTGCGCGTTCGCCGGGCGCGATCCAGCCGCGCCAGAGAAAGAACAGGAACGGCAGCAGGAACGCAGCGCCGATCAGCCGTCCGAGCAGGCGATGCGCCCATTCCCACAGATAGATCACCTTGAACTCGGCCAGCGTCATGTTGCGATTGAGCTCGCGCCATTGCGGGATGGTCTTGTATTTGTCGAACTCGGCCTGCCATTGCGGCTCGGAGAGCGGCGGTACGGCGCCGGTGACCGGCTTCCATTCGACAATGGAAAGGCCGGATTCGGTCAGCCGCGTCGCGCCGCCGACCAGCACGGTCGCAAAGACGAGCGCGGCCACGGCGAGAAGCCAGAAGCTAACGGCGCGGCGCGCGAAACCGTTATCGGAAGCGGTCATGAGGCATTTTGCGTTCGACGGCGGGGACCATATAGTCCGCGTCCCTGCCCTGCAACCGCGTCCCTTTCATGACTGTTCGCGTCCGCAAGTTCATCGGTGCCATCCTGTTGCTGCTGCTGGTGGCAGTCTGGGCGCTGCTCGCGATGGCGATCGCGCAATTCGTGTTTTCCGCGCCGAACACCGTGGCGGCGTGGATCTATTACGTCGTCGCCGGCATGGGCTGGGTGCTGCCCGCCATGCCGCTGATCAGGTGGATGTCGAAGCCGTAGGCGCGTCCCGCGCCCCTTTTGTCATTCCGGGACGGCTCGCGCATGCGAGCCGGACCCGGGATCCAGACGCCGGCACTGCGCCCTGTGCTGGATTCCGGATCGCCGCTTCGCGGCGTTCGGAATGACGATACGAGGTCAGGCCGCCTCGTCGCGGCGAAAGCGGTTCCACAGGGCGGTCGCCGCACCGGACAGCAGCACGCTCAGATAGCGCATCTGCTGGTACTCCCCGTTGATCGAGATGCGCGGCAGCGCCATCAGGCGGTCGCGGTCGGAGGCGAACAGCACGCCCGGATTGGTCGTCGTTGCGGTCTTGTAGCCTGCCTCCTGCGCCAGTCTGTATTCGCGCGGTCCCGCCGATGTCGGGTCGCCGACCGGATAGGCGAGATGGTCGGGCCGCACGCCGAGCGCGGCCTCGATCACCGAGCGCCCCATCGCCAATTCGGTGCGCGCCTCCTTCTCCGAGACCTTGCGAAGGATGACGTGGTTGACGGTATGCGCGCCGATCGTGCAGAGCGGATCGCGCGCGAGCACCGCAAGCTCGTCCCAGGTCATGCAGAGATCGTCGCAGATCTTCGCCATGTCGACGCCGTAGCGCGCGCAGAGATCGCGCACGGCATCACGCAATTCCTCCTCCGTCTCGCGCCGGCGCAGCCACCAGTAGATGTGCTCGTAGACGTCGCGCTTCTCCTCGACCGTGACGCAGTCGAAATGGCAATCCTCGCCGTCCATGGTCAGCCCGATGCGGCCGTTCTGCGCGATGACCTTCTCCAGCGCGAGCCACCACAATTCGCCAATGCGGTCGGGGAAGCCGCTCGGCACATACATCGCGAACGGCACCTCGTGCTTGCGCAGCACGGGATAGGCCCATTGCATCACGTCGCGATAGCCGTCGTCGAATGTAAGGCAGACGAAGCGGCGGCGGAAATCCTGCTCGACCAGGCGGCGATAGACCTCATCTAGCGACACGAGATCGATCCCCGACCGGCGCAGCCGGCGAATGACCTTCGAGAAAAACGCGGGCGAGACCTCGAGCAGGCGGTTGGGCTGAAACTGGCCGGGCCGGCCGGGCCGGACATGGTGCAGCGTCAGAATGACGCCGACGCCGGACACGAAGGGCTGCAGAAACAGATGTGCTCCGCTGAAATAGAGCGTCTCCAGTCCCGCGCGAATGATCGTTTTCTTCAGGCCCGACAACGAGATGGCTCCCGGAAAAGTGCGGCCATCCTGCCAACTCTTTGTTGACAATTCTTTGCGAGCTTGGAGCGCCAATCAAGGCCTTCCGGAAAGCTCGCATGACCATGGCGCTGACAGAAACGCGCACTGAAGCGCCCATACGGGCGCCCGCGTCCCGGCTGTCGATCGCCCGCATTGCCATCGCCGACGATCTCGCGACGTTCGAGGGCGTCTGGCGTGCGCTGGAACGCGATGGCGTGGCGTCTCCCTACCAGTCCTTCGACTGGGTGCGGCTCTGGCACGAGAAGGTCAGCGGGCCACGGGGCGAGACGCCGCTGATCGTCGTGGGTTTCGATGCCGGCGGCAGCCCGTCCTTCCTGTGGCCGCTCGTGCGCGACCGCTTCGGGCCCTTCAGGATCGCGACCCATTTCGGCGGCAAGCATGCCACGCTCAACTTCTTCCCCTGGCGCCGCGAGACGGCCGAAGGCTTTCGCTTCGAAGACATGGCATATGTCTTCGGGCAGATCACCGAGCGCGCGCCGGACCTCGATTTCGTCATGCTGTTCAATCAGCCGAATTCTTGGAACGGCGCGCCGAACCCGTTCGCGCTGCTGCCGCACCACCGCTCGACCGAGGACAATTTCGTCCTTCATATCGGCGGCCGGTCCGGCAAGGAGGTGCTGGAGCAGGAGCTCAGCAATTCCATGCGCTCGCGCCTGCGCAACAAGGAGCGCAAGCTCGCCAGGCTGCCCGGCTACCACTACCTCAAGGCCGCCACAGCCGCGGATGTCGACCGCTGTCTGGATACCTTCTTCGTGCAGAAGGCGGAAAAGCTGACGATGATCGGGCTCGACAACGTCTTCGGTCATGACGGCGTCGAGGATTTCATCCGCGCGGCCTGCCACGAAGGCCTTGCGACCGGCAATCCGGTGATCGAGCTGCACGCGCTCGAGATCGACGGCGACATGCTGGCCCTGTTCTCCGGCATCCATGACCGCCGCCGCTTCACCTCAATGTTCAATTCGCATACCAACAGCGAGAATTCCCGCCAGAGCCCGGGCCTGATCCTGCTGCAGCATGTCGTGACCGATTGCGCGGCTCGCGGGTTCGAGAGCTTCGACATCGGCCCCGGCGAAGCGCGCTACAAGAGCTTCTTCTGCAAGACCTTCGAGCCGATCTTCGACAGCATCCTGCCGCTGTCCTCGCGGGCGCGCCTCGCCGTCCTGCCCGTGCGCGCCGCGTTCAGGCTCAAGAGCGAGATCAAGCACAACCCGACGCTCTGGTCGGTCGCCTCGTTCGTGCGGCGAAGCGTGAACAGGTTCCGGCGCGGCGCCGTTCCTGCCGACGACTAGGCCGCGGCGGGCGACTGCGCCTCGCGCGTCCGCGCACCGGGCGTTCCGACAAAGACCGTCACACCAGCAAATCCCGCTGCCCCGAGCAGCTCGCTCGCGGCCTGCGCGTCCGCTTGCGCGGGATCGGCGGTCACCAGCACGGCCTGGGGAGCCAGTTGCGCGAGCGGGGCCAGATCGGCGACATCCGCAACGGCACCCGCATCGATCACGAGATAGTCATAGGTGCGCGCAAAGGCCTCGATCGTCATGACGAGCCGGGGCGATGCCAGGATGGCAGCCGGGTCGGCGCCGACATCGCCGCAGGCCACCACATGCACCCGCGAGAAGCGGTCGCGCGTCACGATCTGGCCGAATGAGGCCGTGCCGCGCACCACGTCCGCGATTCCGGGCGCGCCCGGATCGGTCGACATCACGAACAGATTGGGCGCATTGAGCGCGAGATCGACCAGCACCACCCGCCCCCGCTCCGCCAGCGCGCGCGCAAGCCCGATGGCGGTGTAGGTGGTCCCGACATTGCGTCCCGATCCGATCATCAGGATCCGGCGACCGTCCTCACCAAGCCCCGCTAAGGCGGCGGCAAGCTCCTCGACCGGAACGGCGGACGCCGAGACGGACACCGGCTCGGCATCCAGCGGCTCGGGCACCCCCTTCCTGCGGCGGCGGAAATTGAGCATCCAGCGCTTCGCGACGGCGCTTCGCCCCTCGCCTTCCGGCGAGCGGCCGGCATCCAGAAGCTCGCCGGTCACGATCAGCGAAATTGCGACAAAGGCCGTGCCCAAGGTCGCGATCAGGATGATCGGAATTTTCTTGGGAAAGGACGGCGTATTGGACGGCGAGGCGCGCGAGATCACCCGCACGTCGGTCGGGGCGGTATCGAGGGATTCGCGCGCGGTCGCCTCGCGGTACTTGGCGAGATAGGATTCGAGCAGGTCACGCTGGGCCTTCGCCTCGCGCTCAAGCGAGCGCAACTCGACATCCTGGCTGCTGAGGCCGCCGATCTGGCGCTTGATCTGATCGATGGCGGCGGTGGTGGTGTCGATCCGGGCGGCCGCAATCAATGCATCGTTCTCGATGCTGCGCACGAGCTTGATCAGTTCACCCCTGATCTGCACGTCGAGATTCGCCACCTGCGCGCGCAATTCGCGGATGCGGGGATGCTGCCCGAGCAAGGTGGAGGATTGCTCGGCCAGCTGGGCTCGCAGCGTCACCTGCTGCTCGACCAGGCGCCGCATGAGCTCGGAATTCGTGATATCGCCCGTTTCCACCGGCTTGCCGCTCGCGAGCATGTCGCGGATCAGCTTCGCCTTGGCGTCCAGATCGGCCTTCTGAGCGCGCGCGGCGGCGAGCTGCCCCGTCAGGTCGGTAAGCTGCTGGGTCGCCAGATTGACGTTGTTCGTTCCCACGAACAGGTTCGACTTGGCACGGAAATTCTCGACATTCTGCTCGGCCTCCGCGACTTTCGGGCGCAGCTTGTCGATCTCGGAGGCAAGCCAGCGGCTGGCGACGCGGTTCTGTTCCTGCTTGTTCTGGCGCTGGATGTTGAAATAGGCGTCGACGATCGCGTTCACGACGCGCGCCGACAATTCCGGATCGGTCGATTCGAACTCGACCAGGATCACGCGCGACTTGTCGATCGGAAGGATGCTGAGACGCTTGTAGAAGGCGTCGAGAACCCGCTCCTCGGGCGTGAGCTGGAGCGCGTCCCGGCCGAACCCGAACAGCGACGTCAGGACCGAGAGCACCGACACGCCCCTGCGCGCCGGATCGAATTCCGGATTCTCGGCAAGGTTGAGCTGCTTGATGACCTGCAGCGCGACTTCGCGCGACTGCATGATCTGGCCCTGGCTCACCAGGGCCTCGAGATCGACCAGCGTGCGCGGATCGAGATTCGACGTGGTCTGCCGTTCGGCGTCCGGCCGCAGAAAGGCATTCTCGCGGCCCTCCACGAGCAGGCGGGCTTCCGACTTGTAGCGCGGGGTGACGAGATTGACGCCGACCAGCGACACCACAAAGGCGATCAGGGTCGGAACGATGACCCGGTATTTCTTGCGCCAGAGCGCATGGCCGAGTGCCTTCAGGTCCAGTTGACCGTCGCCGTTTTGCGCGACCGCTTCCGCCATCACACCACTCCACCGGGACTCATTAGGCATTGACTTAAGAGGATTATGGTTTCCGGCTCGTTAACTCGGCCTCCGCCACAGCCTTTGTTAAGGCGCGCGGGTTATGTCGAAAGCGCGCGGCGCTCGCGAAGTGGCGCGGATACCGGGGACGTCCCGCAGGCTTGCGGGCGCATGAGACGAATGGCCAGCGCGGACCGGCCCCTGAAAATCCTGCATGTGTTCCGCGCTCCGATCGGCGGCCTGTTCCGCCATGTCCTCGACCTTGTGAAGGGACAAAGCGCGCGCGGGCACAGCGTTGGGATCATTGCCGACAGCCTCACCGGCGGGGACTTTGCGGACAAGGAATTCTCAGGCATCCGGGCCTCGCTTGCCCTCGGCCTGAATCGCATTCCGATGGCCCGGCAGGTCGGTCTTGGCGACATCACCGCGACGTTGCAGGTGCGGCGCCTGATCGGGCAGCTCGCGCCCAATGTCGTGCACGGCCACGGCGCCAAGGGGGCGGCCTACGCCCGTCTGGCGGCGCCGCGGCATGGCCCGGTGCGGGTCTATACCCCGCATGGCGGCAGTCTGCATTTTCCGGACAGCGCATTGTCCGGCCGCATCTACATCGCGATGGAGAAAGTCCTGCGGCCGCTCACCGACCTGTTCCTGTTCGAGAGCGCCTACATTGCCAGGCTCTATGGCGAGCGCGTCGGAGCGACCGAGGGAATCGGGATCGCGCGGATCGTGCATAACGGCGTCAGCGAGCAGGAAGGGAGCAATGTCGAGACCGCGCCCGATGCGACCGACCTCGTCTATATCGGGGAGATGCGGGAACTGAAGGGCGTGCATCTGCTGCTCGACGCCATCGCGACCCTTCGCCAGTCGGGTTTGCCGCTGACCGCCACGCTGGTCGGCGACGGCCCGGACCGCGACGCGCTGAAAGCGCAATCGGCGCGGCTCGGGCTCGACGGGGCCGTCCGATTCCTCATGCCCATGCCGGCGCGGAAGGCCTTCGCGCTCGGCAGGATTCTGGTGGTGCCGTCGCTCGGGGAGTCGCTGCCGTATATCGTGCTGGAGGCAGCCGCGGCGGCGCGACCTCTCGTCGCAACGAATGTCGGCGGCATCCCCGAGATATTCGGGCCTCAGGCCTATCTCCTCATCGCACCGAATGACATCCGCGCGCTGATGGGCGCGATCGCGAACGCCATTAACGATCCCGAAACCATGCAGGCCGCGGCGCGGACGCTGCAATCGCGGATCAAGTCCGACTTCTCGATCAGGCGGATGGTCGACAGCGGGCTTGCGGCCTATCGCGAGGCGATCAGGGCCAAGCATTAGAACAAGCGTTAGGTAAGGTATTCCCATAAGCATTTATTGAAACTTTTCGGATAACACACCCGTACAGGGAAATAAGGACTTCACCGGCGCAGGCCGGAAATGAAAGTCCGAGGGTGTGCGTCAATGATCGAGTCGGGTGCTCGGACGAGTCTGAGCGCGTCCGCCATGTCGGCAGCCGCGTATCCGCCAGCGTTGCGTCCCAGGGGAAACTCGCCGCACGAGCTTTCACCCGCGGCGATGGCCGTTGCCTCCGAGCATCTCGTTCCCGCCTATTCTCCGATCGTTCTGTCCGGCACGGTGCGCGCGATCGAGTTCGCGCTGATCGCGATCGTCGGGATGCTCGTCTATTTCGGCTATGTGTGGCCGGGCGGCGGCCCAATGTGGACCTATGCGGCGGCTATTACCGCGATCGCCACGCTCGCCGTGCTCGCGTTCCAGTTCGCCGACATTTACGAAGTCAACGCATTCCGACGTCCGGTCAACCAGATGGCGCGGCTCGTCGCGGCCTGGTCGATCGTGTTCCTGATCGTGACATCGGCAACGTTCTTTGCCCGCATCGGCGAAGTCTATTCGCGCGTCTGGCTGACGGGCTTCTATGGCTTCGGCCTGCTGACGCTGTTCGGGGCCCGCCTCATTCTCTATCGGTTCGTGCGCATGTGGATGCGCGAGGGGCGCCTCACCCGCCGCGCCGTCATCGTCGGCGGCGGCGAGGCCGGCGAACGGCTGATCGAGGCGCTGCGCGACCAGCCCGACAGCGACGTGCGCATCATCGGCGTCTTCGACGACCGAAGCGACGACCGCTCTCCCAGAACATGCGGCGGACTGCAAAAGCTCGGTTCGGTCGACGACCTGCTCGAATTCGCGCGCCGCACGCGGCTCGATCTGGTGCTATTCTCGCTGCCGATCTCGGCGGAATCGCGCATTCTGCAGATGCTGAAGAAGCTCTGGGTGCTGCCGGTCGATATCCGGCTCTACGCCCATATCAACAAGCTGCGGTTCCGCCCGCGCGCCTATTCCTATATCGGCTCGGTGCCAATGATCGATGTGGCGGACCGTCCGATCACGGACTGGGACTATGTAATGAAATGGCTGTTCGACAAGATCGTCGGCGGCCTCGCCCTGCTGCTGCTCTCGCCGCTGATGCTGATCATCGCGATCGCCATCAAGCTCGACAGCCGCGGACCCGTGCTGTTCAGGCAGAAGCGCTACGGCTTCAACAACGATCTGATCGAGATCTACAAGTTCCGCTCGATGTTTGTCGATCAGGCCGACGCGACGGCCTCGCGGCTCGTCACCAAGGACGACCCGCGCGTGACCCGCGTCGGCCGCTTCATCCGCAAGGCGAGCCTCGACGAATTGCCGCAATTGTTCAACGTGGTATTCAAGGGCAATCTGTCGCTGGTCGGCCCCCGTCCGCACGCGATCCATGCCAAGGCCGAAGCGCGCCTCTACGACGAGGCCGTGGACGGCTATTTCGCGCGCCACCGAGTCAAGCCCGGCGTCACCGGCTGGGCGCAGATCAACGGCTGGCGCGGCGAGACCGACACCCAGGAAAAGATCCAGAAGCGCGTCGAATACGACCTCTATTACATCGAGAACTGGTCGCTGCTGTTCGACCTCTACATCGTGTTCATGACGCCGTTCGCGCTGCTCAAGACCGAGAATGCCTATTGATCACGCTCGATGACGTCCGCCCTCTTCCGGCGGCCCCCGTCACGTCCGGCTATCCGACGAGGCTCGGGACGCAGCTTCTCGAGGGCCTTCTCTACGTCTGCATCCTGATCAGCTTCCTCACCATCATTCAGCCTGCGCCCTACGAGTTCCTCGCGCTGCTGCTCGGCTTTGCATGCCTCGTCGCCGGCGTTCCCGTCGATCGCAAGATCATGCCCCTCGTCGGCATGCTGTTCTTCCTCGAGCTCGGCGGCCTGTTCTCGCTTATCCCGGTCATGGACTACCGGGACGGCATCAACTTCATGGTGATATCGATCTATCTCGCGCTCAGCTCGGTGATCTTCGCCGTCATCTATACCGACGATGTCGTACGGCGCTTTCGCATTCTGCGCGCCGGCTATATCCCTGCCGGCGTGATCGCCTCGCTGCTCGGGATCGCGGGCTATTTCAAGGCCTTCCCCGCCGCCTCCGCCTTCATCATGAACGACCGCGCCGTCTCGACCTTCAAGGACCCGAACATCTTCGGCCCGTTCCTGATCATGCCGCTCCTGTTCTGCATCGAGCGCGTGTTCGCGGGCCAGTTCAAGATCCGCTATCTCGTCTCCGGCTTCATCATCCTGTTCGGGCTGCTGCTGGCCTTCTCGCGCGCGGCCTGGGGCCATTTCGCGATCTCGACCGCGATCATGGTGCTGCTGCTGTTCATCACCCGCCAGAACAGCCGCGGGCGTCGGCGCATCGTTCTCTACAGCGTGATGGCCTTTGCCGCGATCGCGGTCCTGGTCGCGGTGCTCGTCTCGATCGAGGGCGTGCGCGAGATGTTCCTGCAGCGCGCGACGCTTTTTCAGCCCTACGACACCGGCACCGAGGGCAGCCGCTTCAACATCCAGCAGCGCAGCATCGAGGAAGCGCTCGCTCATCCGAACGGCATGGGTCCGTGGGTCTTTGCCGTGCAATATGGTCTCGTGTCCCACAATTCCTATCTCGGGACCTTCCTCAACCACGGCTGGCTCGGCGGCTTCGCCTATATCGCGCTGGTGCTGACGACGCTCGCCATCGGCTGGCGCGCCTGCCTCGTGCACACGCCCTGGCAGGATTATCTGATCGTCACCTATGCGACCTATTTCGGCCTGTGCCTGGAGAGCGCGATCGTCGACACCGATCACTGGCGCCACTATTATCTTCTGGTCGGCGTGATCTGGGGCGCATTCGCCGCCACCGTGAACTACACGCGCAAGCAGGCGCGCGGGAGCGCCCGTCTCGCGCGGCGCTGAGCGGCGTCGGCGTCAGGCGGCGCCGTGCGAACGCGCCATCTTCATCGCGCGGACACGATGCACGAGCGCGCTGAACCAGCTGTCGGGCAGCACATTCGCCATGGTCAGCAGGTTGAGCGCGCGCCACAGCGTCAGGTCGCCCGGATCGTGACGGCCCTGCCACCACAGCCGCAGGACCGACGGCAGCCGGTAGAGGTCGCGATGCTTGATGCGCATGCGTCGCCACAGCTCGGCATGCATTTTCGATGACATCCGAAGGAGCAGGCCCTCGTTGCTCACGCGATAGGTGAAAAGCGGTTTGGGGATCACGAGGCAGCGATAGCCGGCCTCGCCCATGGCGATGGTGAATTCCCAGTCCTCGTAACCCTCGCGCATGGATTCGTCGTAGCCCCCGGCCTTGCGCCAGGCCTCCTTGCGGAACATCAGGCAGGAGGGCACGCGGTTGATGAAGAGCTGGTCGAACAGCTTGAAATAGCGCGGCTCCACGCCCTCGCGCAGTCCGGCCATCCGCTCATGCGTGAACAGGAATCCGACATCGGCGGGCGCCGCGCGCATCGCCGCAACCGTTTCCTCGAGATAGGTCGGATCGAGCTGGTCGTCGCAATCCAGCGCCAGGACGAGATCGGCGCGCGCCGCCCTGATGCCGGTATTGCGCGCGGCGCCGGGGCCGGCATTGGCCTGATGGATGACGCGGAAAGCGGAGCCGAGGCTGTCGAGCTTCTGCGGCGTGCCGTCACGCGAACCGTCATCGACGATAATGGTCTCGAAATCGCGGAAGGTCTGCGCGGCGAGCGTCGCCACGAGCTGGTCGATGAAGCGCTCGCCGTTATAGCAGGGCACGACAATGCTGACGGCCGGGTCGCGATCGCTGGCGGGCATGAAGGGGTCCTGATCCGCGCCAGTGCTAGCCGAAAGCGGTAAATGTTCGGTGTGAAGCGCGCACCGGCTCGAGCCATTGCCGGCCTGGAGGGAATCGAGGCCCGAGCTCCAGCGCCTTGTTTCGAGGCATTTTCTTCGCGCGAACTGGCGCCCGCTTGGCCCGACAACGCCCTAAGCGATTTCTTCACATCTCCTGCCCTAGCCTTTTTGTCGCAGCCTCAACCGGATGCCCCGATCGATCGCGCCGGCCAGGCGGCCCGGCCGCCGTGCCCCGCCCACGAAATCCGGTACCCGGAGCAACAGACAGGCATCACGATGGGCGAGCGGTTCCTCTCCATTCCCTATCTGCTCCTGCGCTCCTCCACAGCCGGGGGCGCGCTCGTCTCGGGGCTGATCCAGACCTTCGTATTCGCGCGGGTGCTCAGCCCGGACCGCTTCTCGCTGTTCATTCTGGTCGGCACGCTGGGCGTGTCGCTGTGGCTCGTCGATCTCGGTCTCACCCGCATCCTGTTCGTGCGCCAGCGCGACGCCTTTCTCGCGGGACGATCCGATCGCGACGTCGCCGGCCAGTCCTTCGCGGTGATAGCCCTCTATGCGAGCGCAGCCGCGCTCGGCACGGGCATCTGCTTCGCCGTCACCGCGCTGGGCTCATCGACCGTCCAGCATGCCGCCGAGTTCGCGCTGTTCTTTGCGTTCGTGTCGCTGAATCTGGTCTGGTTCGTGGTGCGCTTCGTCAGCGTCGCCGTCGACGAGTTCATCTTCTTCGAGATGCACGAGGCGACGCGGCGCATCGGACATATCGCGATCATGCTCGCGATGCTCGCCGGCCTGCCCTTCATGGCTTTTGTCATTCTCGCGAACCTGCTCTGGGCGGCGATTTTCGCCTCCGCCCTGCGGCGCCTGATGCGGATCGGCGCGCTGGCCTGGCCGGCCGAGGGCATCGTCAGAAAGTTCGTGGAGTTCTTCCGCGCCAACAAGCCGGAGGCGTTGCGCATCGGCGCCTTCTCCGCCACCGACTTCTACATCGGCAACTTTCCCTATCTGATCGTGCCGCTGGCGTTCGGTCTCGGCGCCCCGACCATCATTCTCGACACCACGTTCAAGATCTTTCGCGGCACGATGATCATGTACGCCGCCGGCACGGATGTGGCCGTCCCGCGCCAGACCCGCGCCGTCGCCGAGAAGGACCGGCGCTCGCTCATCCGCGCGACGCTGATGGCTGCGGCGCTCTGCAGCCTGCCCGCGGCAGCCCTGTGCGCGCTGCTGCTGTTTGCGGGCGAATGGCTGTTCGCGCTGCTGCTCGGTCCCGCGGCCGTCATGCCGCCGGCTACCATTCCGATCCTGATCCTGCTGCTCATCTGCAACCTGGCGCAGACGGTGTCCAATTCGCTGCTGCTGCATACCGGGCATTTCAAGCAGCTTGCGACCATCGCGGCGGGCCTCGCGGCAGCCCTGACGCTGATGACGCTCGCCGCACTCGCGCTCGGCGCCGACATCGTGGGATTCCTGTGGGGCTACGCCCTCACCTTCGCGCTGAGCGTGGCGTTCTCGGTCGCCGCCATGCTGCGCGGACCGATCCGCGCCGCGTCAAAAGATGCCCCGTTAACCTGATTTGCGGGGGCGCCGCAGGCTTTCCTTATCCATTTTGAGTCAGGTTGCGGCAGTTCTTCTGAGACACGACAACCACGAGGCCGTCCATGCTTCCCGCCGCCCTGCAGCCGCTCAGGTCCTATCTCGGCACCGTGAAATACGGCGTGCGGATGGCCGGCGCGCTGTTCGGCAAGTTTCCGCGCGACTGCACCGTCTGCGGCCATCACGGACGCTTCCTCGCCTTCGACAATCCGCTGCATCTCGGCCTCAACATCGACTCGCGCTGCCCGCGCTGCCGCAGCCTCGAACGCCACCGCCTCGTTGCGCTCTGCGACCGCGAGAAGAACCTGTTCGAAGGCAGGGAGGTGCTGCATTTCGCACCCGAGCCCGGGATGCGCGACTACATCCTCGCCCGCAAGCCAAGACGCTATGTAACCTGCGACTACGCGCCCGACATTGCCGATCTCAGAATCAACATCGAGCAGATCGACCTCCCGGACAATTCCTTCGACGTCGTCTATTGCCTGCATGTGCTCGAGCATGTCGAGGACAGCCGGGCCATTCCGGAACTCTATCGCATCGTGCGGCCGGGCGGCCTGCTGATCGCGATGGTTCCGCTGATCGAGGGCTGGGACACGAGCTATATCGACGCGACCAAGACCGGAAACGACAGGGATCGCACCCTCCATTTCAACCAGGAGGACCATGTGCGCATGTTCGGCCGCGATTTTCGCGAGCGGCTCAAGGCACCCGGCTTCGTCGTGGAGGAATTCACGGCGGTCGAGCCCTACGTGTCCCGCCACGGACTGATCCGGGGCGAGAAGGTCTTCCTCTGCCGCAAGCCGGCCTGACCGGACGGCTCTTCGCATCGGTTGCGCGCGCGGCGGGGCGCCCCTATAACCGCCGCGTCGGAGCGTGGCGCAGCCCGGTTAGCGCACTAGTCTGGGGGACTAGGGGTCGTGGGTTCAAATCCCGCCGCTCCGACCATAATGTATTGAAATTTCATATGTTTTGAGATCGTCTGCCGGTCTCCCGGCCGCCGAGGGCTTCGCGGCGGTGACTCGGCAGGTTCCGGCGGTCTTGCGCCTGCCGGCGCCCAATTCCTTGTCGGCCATCTCGACGGCTTCTCTTTGGCGGCGGTTCCGGCAGCTCGGACCTTCGGCTCGGGCGCATGTCCCGGACTGCACCGGCCCCGCCGCGACTCGGGACCGATCGAGAGTATGGAGAGGTCGCAGCGCACCGCCTGGGGCGATCCATCATGTTGAGCGTGGACGATTTCCGCAACGCCATCCTGCCGCCGGCGATCCGCTACACCGGCGACTGAATCGAGCGAAGCGAGCGCGCGCCGGTCCGGACCGGTCGCAGATTTACTGGACGCGATCGCGATGGCTTGCCTGCCAGATTCCCCGATCCACCATCGAATGGATCACATCCGCAAGGGCGCCGGCGACCGCCTCGCTGGCACGGGTATTGATCGTCCGTTGCGACACGACCACGGACAGCCGCCAGGACGGCGTCGGATCGGTTATGGGAATGGCTCCCATCTCGCCGCGATTGATTTCATCCAGCATCGCGAAATGCGGCATCACCGTCATGTATCCGCAGCGCACGAGCTGGCTGATCGCGGTCAATGAATCGCTGTCGATCACGACACTGGGCTTGAAACCGAGTCGCGCACCGGTGTGGTCGATGATATTGCGCAAGACGTGGTTCGTTCCGGGCAGAACGATCGGCAAGCCGTCGAGCTCGACAAAACGAATGCTCGAGCGCTTCAGGATCGGATCCGCATAGCCGGCAACCAGCATCAAATCCTCGATCATCATCTCCGTCCACGCGACATTCTCGAAGGCCTTGTGATCGTAGAGCAGAGCCACATCAAGACGTCCAAGCTGAATCCATTCGTCCAGCGTGCCGGTCATCGCCTCGACGATGTGCAACGTGATGTTCGGATGCTTCTCGGCGACCTGGGCAATCAGTTCCGGCGACACACCGCGACAGGCCGATGTTGGAAGCCCCACCGACACGCGCCCGGTGGGACTTTTTCCCTGGGTGGCCATGATGTCCTTGGCGCGCTCGATGTCTTTCAGGATGCTCCGCGCATGCTCGCAGAACACCCGGCCGAGCTCGGTCAGCGTGACACCCCGCGCATGGCGATGCAGCAGCTCCACGCCGAGCTCCGCTTCGAGATTCTTGATCTGCAGGCTGAGGCCCGGCTGCGACGTGTGCATCATCTCCGCGGCGCGCGAGAGACTTCCGCAGTCGGCAACGTGAACGAGGGAACGGAGCTGCTTGATATCCATGCCGGGAACGCCTGATGTCACCTGACCATATAAAAGGCAGCGATGGCCACTTAGCAATCAATTTGCGATCTGGCCAATGGTCCAACATTTGTAACGTAAATTCAATGAGATATTCCCATATTGCAATTGCGAAATGCCCATATGATCCGGGGCCATATCGAATCCTTATAGCTCCAATCAGCAATTGATCTTTGTGGCTCGATCCCAACTGCGCCCTAATTGCGGGCCGGTGCGCGCTGGCCAGGTCGCCTGCGAGGTGCGTCACAAACGGGAGAGCCCCATGCAACGCCTTACATCCCCTCTTTACATAACCGCCATTGTCACTGTCGGACTTGCGTCCACAGCAGCCTTCGCTCAGCAAGAACCCTGCATCGGAAATAGCGGTCCGCTCACCGGACCTGCGGCCTTTGGCGGGGCTGCCGTCAAATACGGTGCGGAGATTGCCATCGACGAGATCAACGCCAAGGGCGGGGTGCTCGGCAAGCCGCTGCGCTTTGTGCAGTATGACGATGCGGGCGCGCCTCCCCGCGGCGTCGACAACACCCGTCGCATCGCCCTTGCCGACAAGTGCATCGCAATCTTCGGCGGCTATCACTCCACCGTCGGACTCGCCCAGGTCGATCCGGTCAACGAGATCGGCATCCCCTATATCGGCACGATCGCGGCCAATACGAAGATCATCGAGAACGGCAAGTCTCCCAACTTCATGTTCCGGGTTTCGGCCAAGGACAAATGGGTCGCCCAATTCCTGGTCGATCAGGCGATCAAGTCGAGCAAGAATGGCAAGATCGCCTTCATTTACGAGAATACCGGCTGGGGCAACGGCGCCGTGCCCGATATCAAGGCGGCGATGCAGGCCAAGGGCAAGGAACTGGTCGCCGCGGAAACGTTCAACTGGAACGATCAGGACATGTCGGCGCAAGCCATCCGCATCAGGGATGCCGGCGCCGACACCCTGCTGATCTGGGGCCTCGACCGCGAGGGCAATCAGATCCTGCGCAGCCTCGACAAGATCGGCTACAAGCCGACGAAAATCGCGGCGTGGGGCCTTGCCGGCAATCTTGGAGAACTGGCCGGCCCGCTCGCGAATGGCGTCCGGGTCATGCAGACCTTCTCCTGGATGGGCGAGATGGATCCCAAGACCAAGGCGCTATGGGAGAAGATCCAGAAAAAATACGGACTGAAGGATCCCTCCGATCTGAAAATGGGATCGGGCACAGCCAACGCCTACGACGCCGTCTATATTCTGGCCAAGGCGATCGAAAAGGCCGGCGCATACGATTGGAAGAAGGTGCGCGAAGCTCTTTACTCCGTCGAACATGACGGGCTGGTCGCCAAGTACAGTCCCGCTTTCGACAAATCGAATCCGGAGCGGCAGGACGCCATTCTTCCGCAATTCTACAAGCTGACGGCCTGGCATGACGGCAAGTTGCTGCCGATCGCCCAGACTCCATACGCCGTCAGTCAGTGAACCAGTGCAGCAGCAGCGCCAACGGCGCTGCTGCTTTCGGGGCCCCGTTCGAGATCCATCCGGCTGCTGGCTGACAGATGCAAGCTGCGCTTCAATATGTATTCTCCGGCCTTGCGATGGGCGGAATCTATGCCCTGGTCGCGCTCGGCTTCCACATCATGTGGTCAGCCGCCAAGGCCGTGAATTTCGCGCACGGCGATACGCTGATGCTCGGCGCGGTTCTCACCATCATGGGCATGGACGCCGGACTGCCGCTGCCCGTCGCAGCTGCCGGCGCCATCGCCGCCTCCTGCATTTTCGGCGTCCTGCTTGAACGCTTTGCCGTCCGTCCCTTTGCCAAGACCGCCACCTCGATCGGATGGATGCTCACAACCATTGCCGTCGGCATCATGCTCGAGGCGCTCGTCACGATGCAGTTTGGCGGCTTCTCGCGGCCACTTCCCTCGCCCGGCGTCTCGCAGGCAATCTCCATATTCGGCGCCGGGGTCTATCCGCAGGAATTGCTGATCCCGGTCTTTGCCATCGCCGTCATGCTCGCCTTCGGCTGGATGCAGCGTCGCACGCTGATCGGACGCGCCATGCAGGCCGTCGCCTTCGATCGCAATGCCGCGGCGCTGATGGGCATCAACGTCAACTTCGTCTTCGCCCTGTCGTTTGCGATCGCGGCGACGCTCGGCGGCGCGGCCGGCATTCTCATCGCTCCCGTCACCCAGGCCTCCTCGACGATGGGTCTGATCATCGGCCTGAAGGGC
>JACAEG010000033.1 GCA_013388965.1 Pseudorhodoplanes sp.
CTGGGGCCTGCCCGACCTCGAGGTCATACATGCCGACGCGTGATGCCGTGTCAAACGCCATCCGGAAGTGCCCCCTTTGCGTCATGAAGAACTGCCCCCACCGTTGGGTTATGATCGGGGTTGGAGGTTTGCTCCGCCGGTGACGGGGCGGAGGGAGGCGGAGCCGACCGGAGCGCCGTCACCGGCGGGCGGCACCTTGATCAGCCCGCTCTTGCGCTTGGCGCGCAGCCGGTAGCTGTCGCCGCGGATCGTCAGCACATGGCTGTGGTGGAGGAGGCGGTCGAGGATCGCGGTCGCAACCACCGGATCGGCGAACACCGTTCCCCACTCGGCCACGCTCCTGTTGGAGGTGATCAGCATCGCGCCGGTCTCGTAGCGCCGGCTCACCAGCTGGAAGAACAGATGCGCGGCGTCGGGCTCGAGCGGCAGGTAGCCGAGCTCGTCGACGATCAGCAGCTTCGCCTTCGAAAGGCCGAGCAGCTTCTCGTCGAGCCGCTTCTCGGCGTGCGCCTTGGCGAGGCCGGCGACAAGCGCTGTTGCCGTGGTGAACTGCACCGAGTAGCCGGCCAGGATCGCCTCCCGGCCGAGTGCGATGGCGAGGTGCGTCTTGCCGACGCCCGGCGGTCCCAGCAGCAGCACGTTCTCGCCGTTGGCGATCCAACGCGAGGCGGCTAGGTCGCGGATCTGCTTCGGATCGATCGAGGGCTGCGCCTCGAAGTCGAAGCCGGCGAGCTCCTTCACCGCCGGGAAGTGGGCGAGCTTCAGCGCCATCTCGATGCGGCGATGATCCTTGCGGGCGATCTCGCGCTCGCACAGCATGGTCAGCGTTTCGCGCGCCGACAGGTTAGATCGCGCCGCTTCGTCGAGGAGATTGTCGAGTTGGTCGCGGATGCCGGACAGCTTCAGCCGCGCCAGCATCTCGTCGAGCCGGTCGGTCGGCACATCAGGAGCTTTCTTCACGCGCGGCATCTAAAAGCCTCCCCCGATCGCGGCCTCGTACTCGGCGAGCGGACGCAGCAGATGAGCTGGACGCGGCCGCGCCTCGAGGACCGGCGGCGGGTCGACCACGGTCCGCGGTCGGCCGCCTCCTGCGACGCCTTCCAGATGGGTGGGATCGACAATGCGCTGGCGCCGGCCTTGCCCCTGCCGATGCACGGCGACCTCGCTCTTACCATGCCGGATGCGCACCTCGCCCGCCGAGACCGTCACGGCCACGCGCTCGCCGATCAGACGCCACGGCACCGAGTAGCTGTTGGTATCGACCTCGACCGCGCAATCGTTGCCGACCACGCGGGACAGCTCGCGCAGCGAGCCGAACGCGGGCCGGTCGCCGAGCGCCTGCAACCGGTGCGCCTCGTCACGCGCAAAGCGCGCGATCGGCGCCTCGCCCGTGGTGCCGTGCACACGGACGTTCGCGACCTCGCGCTCCCACCAGGCGAGATGCGCCTCGAACGCCTCCCAGCTTAAGAAGCTGTGCCCGGCGATGGCATTCTTCTTGACGTAGCCGACGCCGCTTTCGGTCTTCCCCTTGGTGCGCGCCCGGTAGGGCGCACAGGCGCGTGGGCTGAACCGCCAGTGCTTCGCGAAGGCGATCAGCTTGTCGTTGAACTCAACCGCCCGGCGCGCCCTATCGTGATGCACGACCAGCGCGCGCGGGTTGTCCATCAGCACGGTCTCCGGCACGCCGCCGAAGGTCCTGAATGCGCTCTCGAGCCCGGCGAACCAGTGCTCCTGCTTCTCGCTGCGGAACGCGCGCACGTGCAGGCGACGCGAGTAGCCGAGCGTCGCCACGAACACGAACGCCTTCACTCGGGCGCCCGCGATCTCGACCAGCCGCTCGCCGAAGTCGATCTGCAGCTGCTGGCCCGGCGCCGTCTCGAAGCGCACGCTTGCCAGCGCCTCCGCCTTCAACGCCTGTCGATAGGGTTGAAGCGCCCGCTGCAGCGTGCGCCGGCTGACCGCCAGGCCCTTCTCCGACAGAAGGTCCTGACCAACAACGTCGGCATTGCCGCGATGCCGGATGAACCGCTCGCGCAGCCAGTCCTCCTGCCCATCGAGCCGCTTCGCCCGCTGCGGCGACTTGAACGGCTTGAAGCCGCCCGCCGCCAGGTAGCCCTTCACCGTGTGATGGCTGCAACCGAGCTCCCGTGCGATCCGCTTGGCGCCCCAGCCCAACGACTTCAGTCGCAGCATCGCCGCAACATCGTCCGGCGTCTTCATCACCTGCCCCCGCAGAACCTCGTCCTGCAGGGCGCTTTCGGTGATTCGTTCCTCTTCCATTCGCTCTCTCCTCAAGCGTCAGAGGAGGGGGCAACTCCTCGTGACGCCGAGGGGGCAATTTTCCATGGCGCGCGACACTCGTCACCGAGATCCACCCCTCAGCCTGCTCCAGCGCGCTTCCTTACCCTCTCCCACTCGCCGGGGAGAGGTGGAAATTGCGATCGGACGAATTTCCGCACCACAGACTAGCTAGCCCGTTTTATTCGCTGGGTCGATGCTGAAGTTGGCCGGGCATGCGCCGTCGGCCGGTTGTCCGGAGTGTCGTGACGGCGACGTTCTGAACGCGTTCGGGGTTGGCGGAGAGGGCTCGAGCGGCGGCTGCCGCGTCGGTCAGGGTCCGCCCTTGGTGATGGCGCCGGTCATCACGGCGAGCATTGCCGCCTGCGGACAACTGGCCGGGAAGGCGAGCTTGATCCGCCCACGCAGTTCCTCGACGCGAACCGCGATCTTCACGAACGTGCGCCGGATCGTGTCGAAGGTGGCGCCGCGCCAGCGCGAGCGTTTCGGTGCGGCTCCCCGCAGCCGGTGCAACAGCCAGTAGGCGCCCTGATGCAGGAAGAGGCGGAACTGGTTGGCCTGCCAGCGCGAGCACGCGGTCTTGTCGGAGCGCGTGAAGCGCTTCATGTCCTTGATCAGGTTCTCGGCGTTGCCGCGCGCACAGAACACCTTCTCGTAGAGCGTCTTCCCGCGGCCATCGAGATTGGTGACGATGAAGCGGGCGTCGGTGCCCATGCTGGTCGCTTCGACGCGCGCGATCACCTTGCGGGATCGGCTCCATCCGCGCGCGCGATACGCCATCTGGTGGAAGCGTCGCACCGCCGGCCTCGTGCGTGACCGTCTCATCGCGCACTGCTCGCGCCAGGGGGCTGCGGTCTCGGAAAGCTTGGCGTTGACGGCAAAGCCGATGATGTAGGCACAGTCCTGCGCTTCGAGCAGCGCGAGCGCGGGCTCGCTGCAATAGTGGCTGTCGGCGCGCACCGTGATGGCGACCTGCGGCCAGTGGCGGCGGAGGCGCCGGATGAGGTGGCGCAGGACCTTGGCGACCTCCTCGCCCGAGGGGCGCTTGCCGGGCCTGAGCAGCGACAGGATCGGCTTGCCCGAGAAGCCATCGAACACATGGATCGGCTGGAAGCAGGTGCAATCGTAGTGGGCGTTGAACAGCGCCAGCTGCTGCTGGCCGTGCACGGGATCGTCGGTATCGTCGATGTCGAGCACGATGGCGGCCGGCGGGCGCGCGAAGCTGCGGCAGTAGAGGTCGATCAGGTTGAGGCCGATACGCACGAGCGTGCGCCAGTCGGGCGTGTTCTCGAGCCGCGACCGCGTCGGCTGGCTCATCAGATCGGCGCCGCTCTCCGGCGCACGGCCGCAGGCGATCTTCAGCGCAGGATCGGTCTTGAGCGTGTCGATGTCGTCGCAATCCTCGTAGCCGGCGGCGATCATGGCCATCCGCGCCGTCACCATGTCGGCATAGCTGTGCGCGACACGGGCTGGGTCACGGTCGTCCGGGATCGGACCGGCGATCGCGCGGGCGAGACCGAGCCGGGTTGCGATCTCACGCAGCACGACAAGGCCGCCGTCCGAGGACAGGCGTCCTGCCTCAAGCGTGGCTGTGAGGGATTTGCCCGCGACGGGCGACAGACCGGGCAGGAACGGTGTAGCGTGCTTCATGATGGGCGCGAGGGGCTGGTGGCGACGCGCACGCTCTGCTTCGACACCAGAATGCTACGCCAAACCAACGGCTTCGTCGCCGCCCATCAGCTCGATCCACACCAACTCATGAATAAAACGGGCTAAGCGAGGAAGAATGATGAACGTCGGGCCGTTTCAGCCGACCACCTCACGCAAAGTTCTCCACAACAATGGTATGGTCGAGTTGATCGAGCTCGCCATCCGCCGCGAGGAGGGCCA
>JACAEG010000045.1 GCA_013388965.1 Pseudorhodoplanes sp.
GAAGCCGGAGGCGTAGGTCTTGGAGAGATTTGAGATCGATATGATCGGTGGCATGCGAACGGGAATGACTGGCGCGAAAGCGGCGGTGCTTTCCGGACGGCGATGTCGGGTGAGTCTCGGGCGAGATCCCGCTTGACCGAGGTGGAGGGTTGCTAGGGCCGCAGCTAGTCATGTGCGGACCAAAAGACCACCCGACAGAGCAATCAATATTTTTGATCGAACGGCGATACGACAGGGGCCGGACCATGCGCGGCGCTTGGGCCGCCCGCCCGTCGCGGACCGAAAGCACAGGTGCCGGCTCCCCGGGTGGGCAAAAACTCCTTGACCCCATCGGGGGCCCCGTGTTGGACTCGAAACTAACCAGCCGGTTAAATTCTCACGGCCATAATCTTCAGGGAGGGAAACATGCGAAAAGCGACATATCTCGCGGCTGCCGCCGCCTTGCTGGCGCTCGGCGGAACCGCCTCAGCCCAGAACTATCCGTGGAAGCCCGACCGCCCGGTCACGATCATCGTGCCGTGGGCCGCCGGCGGCTCCACCGACCAGGTCACCCGCATCGCCGCCGCCGAAATGGAAAAGGCGCTCGGCCAGAAGATCGTGGTCGTCAATCAGCCCGGCGCATCCGGTTCGATCGGCACGCGCAACGCGATGATGGCCGCGAAGGACGGCTATACCTGGACCGCCGGCGCCGCCAAGGACATCGGCACCTATGTCGTGAGCGGCCTGCTCGACACCAAGATCGACGACTGGCGGCTGTATCTCAGCGTCATCAACGTCTCGATCCTCGGCGCCAATCCCAACACGCCCTACCAGAACGCGCAGGATCTGGTGGCGGCGATGAAAGCCAAGCCCGGCCAGATCACAGTCGCGACCGCCGGCATCAATTCGTCGGGTCACGCCGCGATCGAAGCCTTCACGCGCGCGCTCGGCCTCACCTACAAGCATGTCTCCTATGACGGCGGAAACCCCGCCGTGGTCGCGACCGTCGCCGGCGAAACCGAGCTGACAACCCAGCTTGCCGTCGAGCAGGCCAGCATGATCCGCGGCAAGCGCCTCAAGCCGCTCGCCGTGCTCTCCGACAAGCCGCTCGAGCTCGAGGGCTACGGCACCATTCCGCCGGTGACCGCATCGGTCGCCGGCTTCAAGCCCGACGCCAATTACTTCGGCATCTTCGTCCATAACGACGTTCCGGCGCCGGTGAAGCAGACGCTCGACATGATCTGGAAGGACGTCATTGCCAATTCGGAGGCCATGAAGAAATACGCCGCCGCCAACGGAGCGCAGTTCGCTCCGGTTGCCGGCGACGATGCGAAAGCGGCCGCGATGCCCGCGATCCGGACCACCGCATGGCAATTGCACGATGCCGGCAAGTCCAAGGTCGCGCCCGACACCGTCGGCATCGCGAAGCAATAGCAGCGATTGCAGGCCGCGGCGCAATGAAGGCTGGGCACCTTTCCGCCGACCGCGTCGGCGGACTCGTGTGGCTTATCTTCGGCGCCGCGGTCGCCTATGGTTCATGGAGCATGGACCGGCTGGCGGAACTGCATGTGCATCCCGCAACGGTTCCAGGCCTCGTGCCCGGTCTGCTCGGCGCGGGATTCATGATTCTTGGTGCGATCCTGCTGGTCCGCGGCGAACGCAAGGCGGCCGCCGAAGCGTCGTTTCTTCCGGCTGCCGAGCGTGACGCGCTCGCAATCGCGGACGCGCCGGACGAACTTGCGTGGCGGCGTCTGCTGCTGAGCTGGGCGCTCTGCGTCACCTATGGCGGATTGCTGCTGGGACACGGCATTCCCTACTGGATTCTGACGGCCGCCTTCCTGTTCGCGCACATGATGCTGCTGGACGAAACCGATCGCGTTCCGGCCCGCCCCGCCATGAAGCGGCTGATCCTGGCTGCGATCCTCGCTCCCGCCGTTGCGATCGCCGTCGCCCAGCTTTTCGAGCGCGTCTTTCTCGTCCGCTTGCCCTGAGAACCCGAAATGATGGAAGGCCTGGTTCTCTTCGCCAACGGCGTCGCCGGCTATCTCAACCCGACCTCGCTCGGGCTCGCCTTCGGCGCCACCCTGCTCGGAATCGTGGCCGGCTGCATGCCGGGCCTGAGCGCGACTCTCGTCATCACGCTGCTCACCACGCTCACCCTGAAGATGCAGCCGACGCAGGCGATCCTCGTGCTGGTCTGCGCCTATAACGGCGCGATCTACGGCGGCAGCCGCACGGCCATTCTCCTCAATATCCCCGGCACCGCGGCCAACGCCGCAGCGTGTCTCGACGGACACGCGCTCGCACGCCAGGGCCAGGCCGGGCGGGCGATGGGAATTTCCACCACCGGCTCCGTGCTCGGCACGCTGTTCGGCCTGATCTGCCTTGCCACCTTCACGCCCCTGCTCGCCGAAATCGCCTTGAGTTTCGGCGCGTTCGAGTTCTTCTGGCTGGCTTTGCTCGGCGTCGTGATGTCGGGCAACGTGGTCGCGGCCGATCCGATCAAGGGCTGGCTGGCGGGACTGCTCGGGCTGTTCGTCGCCTGCATCGGGCAGGAAGGCATGTATGCCTACGAGCGCTTCAGCTTCGGCAATCCCGATCTCGCCGGCGGCTTCCAGCTCATTCCCGTGCTTGTCGGCGCCTTCGGCTTCTCCGAAGTGCTGATGGTGATGAGCGAGAAATCGGCGCGCGCGAAGATCATGGAATTCGGCTCCGCGCTGCCGCGCATCATGGACGTGCTGCGCTACTGGCGCACCATCATTCGCTCGGGCGTGATCGGCGTGTGGGTCGGCATTCTGCCCGGCGTCGGAGAGGACATGGCCGCCTGGTCGTCCTATGCGACCGCGCGGCGGCTGAGCAAGGAGCCGGACAAATACGGCAAGGGCTCGATCGAGGGCCTGATGGCGGCGGAGACCGGCGACAACGCCTCCGTGCCCGGCGGCATCATCCCCGCGCTTGCGCTCGCCATTCCCGGCTCCGCGCCATGCGCGGTCCTGCTCGCGGCGATGATCATCCACGGCGTGCAGCCGGGACCGATGCTGATGGTCGAAAATGCGCAATTCGTCTACGACGTCGTGGCGATGGTGCTGTTCTCCACACTCGGCATTCTTTTCTTCGGATTGTTCTTCATCAGGCCGCTAATCAAGCTGACGCAGATCCCGCGCTCGATCATGATGCCGGTCATCTTCGTGCTGTGCGTCATCGGCTCCTATGCGCTGTCCTCGCGGCTGTTCGACGTCTACACCATGCTCGGCTTCGGCACGCTCGTCTTTATCGGGCGGAAGTTCGGCTACCCGGCCGCTCCCTTCGTGCTCGGCATCGTTCTGGGAGACATCCTGGACAAGAATCTCCGCCGCGGCCTGACGCTGACCGACGGGGACGTCCTACCGTTCTTCACCCGGCCGATCAGCGCCATCCTTGCCGCGCTCGTCCTCTGGACTTTCGTCACCAACGTGCCGGCGCTGAATGCCATCTTGGTGCGTGGCTGGACCGCCCTGCTCGACCGGATATTCGGGCGCACCCGCAAGTCGGCGTGACGGCCGAGGACTGCGATGAAGATTTCGCTCTGCAACGAGGTGATCGCCCAGTACGATTTCGCGCGGCAATGCGACTTCGCCGCGCGGCTCGGTTATGACGGGATCGAGCTTGCGCCCTACACGATATCGGACGATCCGACGACGCTGACAGCGTCCGAGCGCGCGCGGCTGCGCAAAGCTGCAAGCGATTCCGGCATTGCGATCACCAGCCTGCATTATCTGATGCGCGCGCCGGCAGGACTGTCGATCACGTCGGGGGACGACTCCCTGCGCCGGCGCACCGTCGACGTCATGCGCGGCCTGTGCGCGTTCGCCGCCGATCTGGGCGCGACGGTGCTGGTGCACGGCTCGCCCGACCAGCGGAAACTCGAGAAGGGAAGCGAGGCCGAAGGACGCAAGCGCGGCATCGCATGTTTCGCGGCGGTGGCCGACGCGGCCGCTGCGGCCGGCGTCGTCTATTGCATCGAACCGCTGTCGACGCATCAGACCGCGTTCATCAACACGGTCGCGGAGGCCGCGGCGATCGTCGGCGAGATCGGAAGCCCGGCCGTCCGGACCATGATAGACTGCTCGGCTGCGGCCCTCACCGAGACGCAGGCCGTCCCGGACCTGGTCCGCCGCTGGGTGCCCGCGGGCTTGATCGGCCACGTCCATCTCAACGACCCCAACCGGCGCGGGCCGGGGGAAGGCAGCCTCGCCTTCGCCCCGATCCTGTCGGCCTTGCGGGCACAGGATTATCGCGGCAACGCAGCAATCGAGCCTTTCGTCTATGAGCCCGACGGCCCTGCCTGCGCGGCCCGCGGCATCGGATATATCAGGGGTATTCTGGCCGGAATCGCTGCGGTCTGAGGTCCTGGCCGGCCTCGGGGGACCGCCTTGCCATTCCTCATTTCTGCCCATCTGTTACCGCAGGTGTGGTTCACGCCGCGACTTGCCAGCGTCATGGCGGTGCGATTTGATCGGTCGGCCGAGTCATCGGCCAGACTTCGGGGGAAGCCCAGATGACACTCCTGCGCGCAGCATTCTGCATCGCGCTTCTTGCGCTGATTTCAGCTTCCGTCTCTCCCGCTTTCGCCCAGCGCGAAGCGCTCAACGTTCTCGATGAGCCCGGCGTCGTGCCCGAGAGCGAGGATCCTCCTCCCGGTTTCGAGCGCACGGTCGTCCTCTTCCGCACCAATGAGGCGCCCGGAACGATCATCGTGCACACGTCCGAACGCTTTCTCTATGTGGTGCAGCCCGGCGGGCGCGCCCTGCGCTACGGCATCGGCGTCGGCCGCGACGGCTTCCAGTGGAAGGGCCTGCAGAAGATCACCCGCAAGCAGGAATGGCCGGACTGGACGCCGCCTCCGGAGATGATCGAGCGCCAGCCCTATCTGCCGCGCTTCATGGCCGGCGGTCCCGGCAATCCGATGGGGGCGCGCGCGCTCTATCTCGGCCAGACCGTCTACCGCATCCATGGCACCAACCAGCCGCACACGATCGGCAGCGCCGTGTCGTCGGGCTGCTTCCGCCTCGTCAACAACGACGTGGTGGATCTTTACGACCGCATCCCGGTGGGGACGAAAGTCATTGTAAAGCAGCGGCCGGAAATCTGACGCTCCGGCCCCTGCCGCACGCCGTTCTTCATTCCGTATTTATTGCGAGACAAGCCAATGTGGACGTTTCGGACCGGCCTGCTGGTAGGCGCGGCAATCGCCATCGCCGTCGCGGCCGCCGCGATCACCTACGAGCGCTACGATACCCAGACCCTCAAGCGCACGAGGAATCGCGATGCGGTTCTGTGCGGCGTGAACCAGGGTCTTCCCGGCTTCTCCGCGCAGGACGACAAGGGCAACTGGAGCGGCTTCGACGTCGATTTCTGCCGCGCCGTTGCAGCCGCGATCTTCGACGATCCCAAGAAGGTCATCTTCGTTCCCCTCGACGCGAACGAGCGTTTCCGCGAGCTGCAGAAGCGCCGCGTCGACATTCTTGCGCGCAACTCGACCTGGAGCATGTCGCGCGAAGTCGATTTCGGGCTGCAATTCGCCGGTGTCTATTACTATGACGGCGAAGGCTTCATGATCCGCAAGGACAAGAACAAGGA
>JACAEG010000017.1 GCA_013388965.1 Pseudorhodoplanes sp.
ACCTGGGCCAGCGGCTCTATCCATTGCCGGGAGAATACCCCAACCAGCTGGCGGCTGACGCCCGCGGGATTGGAGAGGGGGCCCAGCAGATTGAAGATCGTGCGGGTGCCGAGCTCGACGCGGGTCGCGCCGACATTCTTCATCGCCGGATGATGCGCCGGGGCAAACATGAAGCCGATCCCGGCCTCGTAGATGCAGCGCGTGATCTCGTCGGGCCGCAGATCGATCTTGATGCCGAGCGATGTCAGCACATCGGCCGAGCCCGACTTCGACGACAGCGCGCGGTTGCCGTGTTTGGCCACCGGCACGCCTGCACCCGCAACGATGAAGGCCGCACAGGTGGAGATGTTGTAGGAGCCCGACGCATCGCCGCCGGTGCCGACCACGTCGATCGCGTTCGCCGGCGCATCGACCCGCACCATCTTCGCGCGCATGGCGCTGACCGCGCCGGTGATCTCGTCCACGGTCTCGCCGCGCACGCGCAGCGCCATCAAGAGGCCGCCCATCTGTGACGGCGTCGCTTCGCCCGCCATCACGCGTTCGAACACGCCGGTCGCTTCCTCGCGCGTCAATGCGGCACCGGTTGCGACCTTGGCGATCAGCGCCTTGAACTCGTCGATCACGCAAAACTCCTCAATGAACGCGCCGCGTCGCGTTCCAGGCCGCGGCGAGGTCGAGAAAATTCTTCAGGATCAGATGGCCGTGCTCGGAGGCGATGCTTTCAGGATGAAACTGCACCCCATGCACGGGCAAGGACTTGTGCGCGAGCCCCATGACGAGACCGTCGGTCTCGGCCACGACCTCCAGTGTCTCGGGCAAGCTCGCGCGATCGACCACCAGCGAATGATAGCGCGTCGCCTTGAACGGACCGTTGATGCCGCGGAACACGCCGCGGCCCTCGTGGCGCATCTCGGACAGCTTGCCGTGGACCGGCACCGGCGCGCGCACGACCGCGCCGCCGAAGCTCTGCCCGATCGCCTGATGGCCGAGGCAGACGCCCAAGATCGGGATCGTATCCGAGGCCTTGTCGATCAAATCGAGGCAGATGCCGGCCTCGTTCGGCGTGCAGGGGCCGGGCGAGAGCACGATCGCGTCGGGCCGGGCCGCGATGACCTCGCCCACGGAAATCCTGTCGTTGCGATGCACGGCGACGTCGGCCCCCAGCCCGCCGAGATAATGGACGAGATTGAAGGTGAAGCTGTCGTAATTGTCGATCAGGACGATCATGACGGCGGTTTCGCGTGCCCGGCCCGGGTCTTAGACGGGGCCCAGAGGGGGGTCAAGGCAAGCCGGGCGTCACTGCCCCCGTCTTGCCGCGCTCGCGAAGCGGCGAGCCTCCTCGGCCGCGCGGAACAGCGCCTTGGCCTTGTTGACGCATTCCTGCTGCTCGGAGGCGGGATCGCTGTCGGCGACGATGCCGGCGCCGGCCTGCACATACATTCTGCCGTCCTTGATCAGCGCGGTGCGCAGCACGATGCAGGTATCCATGTCGCCGGCGGCCGAGAAATAGCCGACGCAGCCGGCATAGAGGCCGCGCTTCTCCTTCTCCAGTTCGTCGATGATCTGCATCGCGCGCACCTTGGGGGCTCCCGACACCGTGCCGGCGGGAAAGCCCGCCGCCAGCGCATCCAGGGCATCGCGATTGTCCGCGAGACGGCCCTCGACATTCGAGACGATGTGCATGACCTGGCTGTAGCGCTCGATGAAGAACTGGTCGGTGACCTCGACCGTCCCGATCTTTGCGACCCGCCCGACATCGTTGCGTCCGAGATCGAGCAGCATCAAATGCTCGGCGCGCTCCTTCGGGTCGGCGAGCAATTCCTGCTAGAGCGCAACGTCCTCGTGCGGCGTCGCGCCGCGCGGGCGGGTGCCGGCGATCGGGCGGATGGTGATGCGGCCTTCGCGCGCGCGCACCAGGATTTCGGGACTCGAGCCCGCCACCGCGAATGAGCCGTAGTCCAGGAAATAGAGGAACGGCGCCGGGTTCACCCGCCGCAGCGCCCGATACAGCATGAAGGGCGACAGCGTGAACGGCGCCTCGAAGCGCTGCGACAGCACGACCTGGAAGATGTCGCCCGCCGCGATGTAGTCCTTCGCCTTCGCCACCATCGCGGCATATTCCGCCGGCGTCGTGTTGGAGGTCGGCGCGACTGTCAGAGGGCCTTCGTCGAAGGCGGCCTCGGTCTTGTCGAGCGGCTTGTCGAGCGCATCGACCACGGCCGAGAGCCGCTCGCTTGCGCGGGCGAGTGCGGCCGCGGCGCTCACGCCCGCTTCCGGGCGCACCGGCGTCACGACCGTGATCGCATCCTTCACCGCGTCGAACACCACGACGAGCGTGGGACGCACGAGGATCGCGTCGGCGAGCCCGATCGGGTCGGGATTGGGAGGAGGCAGTTCCTCCATCTGGCGGACCATGTCATAGCCGAGATAGCCGAAAATGCCCGCCGCCATCGGCGGCAGTTCGTCCGGCAGCACGATGCGGCTTTCCGCGATCAGGGCGCGCAGCGCCGAAAGCGGCGGCTCGGCGCAGGGCTGGAAACTGTCCGGCTTGCTGCGGGCCGCGCGGTTGATCTCCGCGCGCGCGCCGCGCGACCGCCAGATCAGGTCGGGCTCGAGCCCGATGATCGAATAGCGGCCCCGCACCGCGCCGCCCTCGACGGATTCGAGCAGGAAGCTCATCGGCCTGCCGCCGGCGATTTTCAGGAAGGCGGAGACCGGCGTCTCCAGATCGGCGACCAGCGTCGTCCATACCACCTGCGGCTCGCCGCTTGCGTAGCGCTCGGCGAAGGTTTCGGCGGCCGGTTCGATCCGCATGCGCTCAGTTCGCGGCGCCGCCCGTCAGCACCTGGTTGAGCGCGCGCTCGTTGACGCTCGCGCCGAAATCGGTCTGCAGGCGCGCGACATATTGCGCGATCAGGTCGTCGAGCATGGCATTGCGGATCGTGTCCGCGCTCTGCTTGGCCTCTGGCGAGGCCGGATCGAGCGCGGGAACGGAAATGTCGGTGACGCGGAACACGAACCACTGCGTCGGTTCGTCGCCTTCGCCCACTCCCACGCCATCCTTTGGCAATTCGAAGATCGAGGCGAGCAGCTTGTAGGAAAGTCCGCCCTTCACCTCCGCGCGCTTGAGGCCGGAGACGGTCTGCACCTGCAATCCGGGAGCCGCCTCCGCAAAGGGCGTGCCCGCCTTCACCTTGTCGGCGATTTCCTCGGCCCTGGCTTTCAGGCGCCTCGCGATTTCCTCGTCGCGCATGCGCGCGATCACGCGCTCGCGCACCTCCTCGAGCGGGCGCTCGCGCGAGGGCGTGATGCCCGCGACCTCGTACCAGACATAGTCGCCGCTGGGCAGCTGGATCGCATCGTTCTCGACGCCGACATCGCTGGAGAAGGCGCCGGTCAGAAGCTCGCGCGATTGCGGCAGCCCGGCCGCGGGCTCGCCCTGCGGATTGCGGCCGGAGCGGTCCACGGCCTCGATGGTGCGGGTCTTCACGTTCAGCTTCTGGGCGATCTCCGCCAGCGGCTGCCCGGCGCCTTGCTCGTCCTCGAGCTGGTGGCGCAGGTCCGTGATCTTGGTGCGGGCGCGATCCTGCGCAAGCTCGCGGCGGATTTCGGCGGCGACCTCCTCGAACGGGCGCACGACCTCGGCTTCGATCTTGCCGACGCGCACGAGCACGGTCCCGAAGCGGCCGGCGACGGGCTCGCTGATGCCTTCCGGCGGCAACGCGAAGGCCGCATCGGCCACCGCCTTGTCGAGAATCGAGGCCCTGGCCACGTTGCCGAGATTGAAATCGGATTCCTTGAGCCCGCGCTCGGCGGCAATCTGGGCGAAGGGCGTGCCGGCCAGAATCTTCTCGCGCGCCGCGCGCGCTTCCTCGGCATTGGGAAACACGATCTGCTGCACATCGCGCCTTTCGGGCGTGACATAGCGCGCGCGCCGGTCCTCGTAGGCCTTGCGCAGATCGGCATCCGAAATCTCCGCCCATTGCGCTTCTTCCGCCGGAGACAGCACAACGAGCAGGAGCTTGCGGAATTCCGGCGCGCGGAAAAGCGCCTTGCGCTCGTTGAAGTATTGCGTCACCGCCTCGGGCGACGGCTCGGGGATGTCGCCGGCCTGCGCGGGGTCGAGCCTGACGAACTCGACGGAGCGCTGCTCGTTCTCGTAGCGGTTCTGCAGGTCGAGCTCCGCTTTCGGGACGACAACCCCGCCGCCGATCGATTCCGCGATCTGCCGGCGCAGCGAGACGCGGCGCTGCTCGGCGACATAGCGCGGCTCGGTGAAGCCGGCCTGCCGGATCAGCTGCTCGAAGCGGAATTTGTCGAATTGTCCGGTCGCGCCCGCGAAATTCGGGTCCGACATGATGCGCCTGGCGATTTCGGAATCCGGAATCGCAAGCCCGAGATGGCGGGCATCCTCATCGAGCGCCGCCTCGGCCAGCATCTGGCCGAGCAACTGGCGCGGCAGTCCGAAGGCGATGGCCTGTTCCGTCGTGATCGGCCGGCCGGCCTGCCGTGCGATCTGCTGCAGCCGCTCGTTATAGGTTTGGCGGAACTGCTCGATGCTGATTTCGGTGTTTCCGACCCGGGCCATCTGCGACTGGCCGAAGCCGCGGAAAATGTCGCCGATGCCCCAGACCGCGAAGCTGATCGCAATCAGGCCTAGGATCGCGCCGGTGATCACCCGGCCGAACCAGTTGGCAGTCGCTTTCTGAATCCCTCGAAGCATGGCCGCGCGTTATACCGGAATGTAGGGGAAGGGGCAGGGCTAAACTCGGCCGCACCATAGGGATCATGCCCCCCGGCTGCAACACGGGCCTGTCCTGGCTCTGGCGCGGCGCGGCGGCGTTTGCTAACCGCACGCAACCCCCTGAGCGAGGAGATCCGATGGCAAATCCCCCGCGTCCGCTGGTCGCAGGCAACTGGAAGATGAACGGGCTTTCGGCCTCGGTCTCCGAGCTTGCGAAAATTGCGTCTGGGGCGGCCGACATTGCGCCGAATGTCGAGCTGATGATCTGCCCGCCGACAACCCTGTTGCACCGCTTCGCCGAGGCGGCGAGGGACACGCGGATCGCCGTCGGCGCGCAGGATTGCCACGCGCAGCCTTCGGGAGCCTTTACCGGCGACATCTCCGCCGAGATGCTGGCCGACAGCGGCGCCTGCGCCGTGATCGTCGGGCATTCCGAGCGCCGCACCTTGCATGGCGAGAGCGACGAGGACGTGAAGGCCAAGGCGATGGCCGCAGCGCGCGCGGGCCTGACCGCCATTCTCTGCATCGGCGAATCCAGGGAGGAACGCGAGGCCGGCGCGACGCTCGCGCGAATCGAGCGCCAGCTCGAAGCCTCGCTGCCCGACAGATTCGACGCCAGGTCCCTGGTCGTCGCCTATGAACCGGTCTGGGCGATCGGCACCGGCCTGACGCCCACGCCCGGGGACGTGGCGGAGGTCCACACATTCATCCGCCGCCTGCTGACGGGCCGCGCCGCCGGAGCGGGCGAAGGGGTCCGAATCCTCTATGGCGGCTCGGTCAAGCCCACGAACGCGCCGGAATTGATGGCGGTCGCCAACGTGAACGGGGCGCTGGTCGGGGGCGCCAGCCTGAAAGCGGCCGATTTTCTGCCTATCGCGGCGGCCTGCGGGCTTGCCCGCTAATGGTGGAAATACCGGCGGGGATCGTGTAGAGACCCGCCCGACTTCCTATATCGACACCGGACGCGGACCGGCTTCGGGGCCGGTGCGCGCGGTATCGCTCGAATTTTGCCGTGGATTTCGCCGATGCAGACTGTCCTGATCGTGGTTCACCTGATGATTGTGCTGACGATGGTCGGCCTCGTGCTGCTGCAGCGCTCGGAGGGCGGCGGGCTCGGCATGGGCGGCGGTGGCGGCTTCATGACCAGCCGCGGGACCTCGAACGTTCTGAGCCGATCCACGGCGATCCTGGCGGCGGCCTTCTTCGCCACCAGCATTATCCTGTCCATCTTGGCCGGCATGGACCGGGCCCCGACCTCGATCGTGGTCCCCAGTGCCCCATCCGGTCCGCAGGCGCCCACCTCCTTGCCGCAGGCGCCGCTCGGCGGCCCGGGCGGCGGGGTGCTCGATACCTTGCGCCAGCGCGAGCAGCAGGCACCCGCGGCGCCATCGGGACCCCAGGTCCCGCGGTCGCAGTGATGCTTCACGGAGGGGCCGGGCGACCGGCCCTTCGAATTTATGGGGATAGCCGGCCCGCCGGACCGGTCCCTTTGGCGAATCGAGGGCAGGGGGTTAAAGGTAGGGTCCCATGACGCGGTACATCTTCATCACCGGCGGCGTGGTCTCCTCCCTCGGAAAGGGTCTCGCTTCGGCGGCGCTCGGCGCCGTCCTGCAGGCGCGCGGCTACAAGGTCCGGCTGCGCAAGCTCGATCCCTATCTCAACGTCGATCCCGGGACGATGTCGCCCTACCAGCACGGCGAGGTTTTCGTCACCGACGACGGCGCCGAGACCGACCTCGATCTCGGCCATTATGAGCGCTTCACCGGCCGGCCGGCCAACCGGCAGGACAACATCACGACCGGGCGCATCTACCAGGACATCATCGCCAAGGAGCGGCGCGGCGATTATCTCGGCGCGACCATCCAGGTCATCCCCCACGTCACCAACGCGATCAAGGATTTCATCCGCGAGGGCAACGACGGCTACGACTTCGTGCTGGTGGAGATCGGCGGGACCGTCGGCGACATCGAGGGCCTGCCCTTTTTCGAGGCGATCCGCCAGATGGGCAACGAATTGCCGCGCGGGCACGCGGTCTACATCCACCTCACGCTCTTGCCCTACATTCCGAGCGCGGGCGAACTCAAGACCAAGCCCACGCAGCATTCGGTCAAGGAGTTGCGCTCGATCGGCATCCAACCCGACATCCTGCTCTGCCGCACCGACCGGCCGATCCCGCCGGAGGAGCGACGCAAGCTCGCGCTGTTCTGCAATGTGCGCGAAAGCGCGGTGATCGAGGCGCGCGACGTCGACAACATCTACGCCGTGCCCGAGGCCTATCACGCCGCGGGCCTCGACACGGAGGTGCTCGCCGCCTTCGGGATCGAGGCGCATGGCGAGCCCGATCTGTCGCGCTGGCGCGTGATCAACGAGCGCATCCGCAACCCGGAAGGGCAGGTGACGATCGCGATCGTCGGCAAATATACCGGTCTCAAGGATGCCTATAAGTCGCTGATCGAGGCGCTGTCGCATGGCGGCATCGCCAATACTG
>JACAEG010000184.1 GCA_013388965.1 Pseudorhodoplanes sp.
AGGAAATCGGGCGCCTGCAAAAGGGGGCGCGCGATGGCCAGGCGCTGCTGTTCGCCCGGCGACAGGATCCGGTTCCAGTGATTTTCCTCGTACAGGCGGTCGATGAGCGTGGGCAGGCCGACCGCTGTCAGCGCGCCGGCCAGCTGTTCCCTGGAGAAGGAGCCGGACAGCCCCGGATAGGCGATGGCTGCGGCGAGCGTCGCGACCGGGAAATAGGGCCGTTGCGGCAGGATCATCAGACTGGCCTTGTCCGGCAGGGCGACGGTGCCGCTGCCGAACGGCCAGACTCCCGCGAGCGCGCGAAACAAGGTCGACTTTCCCGAGCCGGAAGGACCGGTCAGCAACACATGTTCGCCCGACTTGAGCGAGGATTGGATGCGCGAGAGGAGGGGAGAGCCGTCCGGCAGCCGCAGCGCGAGATCCTGCAGGTCGATCCTGCTTCGCTTTGCTTCGCGCTTGACTTCGACCGTCGGGCCCTCTGCCGTCGTCGCATGGGCGATCGCGGCATCGAAACCGGCCAGGCGGCGAATCACGGCGCCGAATTCCGCCAGTTCGCTGTAGGCCGTGACAAAGAACGACATCGCACCCTGCACGCTCCCGAACGCGGATGCCGTCTGCATCAGCGCACCGAGTTGCACCTGGCCCGCGAAATAGGCCGGCGCGACCATGATATAGGGGAAGACGACGGAGGCCTGATCGTAGCCTGCGGTGAAGAAGGTCAGCTTCTTCTGGCGCGACATGATGCCGAGCCAGTTCTTCACCACGTGGCCGAAGCGGCCGGAGAGCCGCTCTGCCTCCGCCGCTTCGCCGCCCAGAAGCGCAATCTGCTCGGAATTCTCGCGCACGCGCACGAGATTGAAGCGAAAATCGGCCTCGTAGCGCTGCTGCTCGAACAGCAGCCGGATCAGGGGCCTGCCGATCAGGTGCGTGACCAGCGTGCCGAAGACCGAATAGATCAGCGCCGCCCAGACCAGGTAGCCGGGAATTCCCCATGTCACCCCGAAAAGCTGCAGCGGGGCGGCGTTCGACAAGCCCCAGAGGATGATCACGAAGGAAAATAGCGTGACGATCGCATTGAGCAGGCCAAGGCCGATGCGCAGCGCCCGCGCGATGAAAAGCTGGATGTCCTCGGCAATGCGCTGGTCCGGATTGTCGGCCGCGTCACCCTGAAGCTGCATCCGGTAATGTCTGGATCCCTGCAGCCAGTGTCCGACATAGGCCTCGGTCATCCATCGCCGCCAGCGGATCTGGAGCCACTGATTGAGGTAGAGCTGATAGACCCGCAGCACGATATAGCCGGAGGCGAGACCGCAGAAATACAGAAGCTGATCGACGAAAATGTCCCAGTTGCGGTCCTGCAGCGCGTTGTAGAACGTATTGTTCCACTGATTGACCAGGACGGTCAGACCGACGACTGCGAGTTCGATCAGAATCACGGCAATCAGCAGCCCGCGTCCCGCCCAGCGATCCTCCGAACGGAAATAGGGGGCGGCGAGCCGCCAGATATCGGCGAAGGTTGGTCTCGAACCTGTCACGGTGTCTCCTGTCGGCTTGCCCCCGGGTGAAAGGCGGCAAGCAAATGTCCTGCAATACGGCTGCTCCGATGGGCGGTCGCAGGGTTAACGGCCAGACCAAATCTTGTCCAAACCCGGCCGCTCTGACGCTGCGATGCAAGAAGGCTTGTGGAAGCGGCGCAACCCGTCCAAACTATGGCAGGACCGCTGGAATACCAAGCTGACACGGCGGTTGGTTAGGTGATAGAAGGCACCCAAAGAGTGCCAAAACAAATCGCTTCAAGGGAGACGCTCAATGACTGAATCCAAGGCTGCGGGCAAAACGTCCCGCCGCAAATTCCTGTTGGCCGCCGGCGCGACCGGCGCGGCCACAATCGCGATGCCGCAGGTATCGCGCGCACAGACCGCCACGCTCCGGATGCAGACGTCCTGGCCCGCCACCGACATTTTCACGGACATGGCCAATCAATACGTCACGCGCGTCAACGAGATGGCGGGAGGGCGGCTCAAGATCGACCTTCTGCATGGCGGCGCGGTGGTCCATCCCTTCCAGGTCCTGGACGGCGTGCATGGCGGTCAGATCGACGCAGCACATACCGTGACCGTGTACTGGTACGGCAAGCACAAGGCGGCGTCGCTGTTCGGCACGGGACCGGTTTTCGGGTTCAACGCCAACGAAGGTCTGGGCTGGATCTACCAGGGCGGCGGCAAGGAGCTGTTCGAGGAGCTTCAGACCGAGATCATGAAGCTCAATGTCAAGAGCTTCTTCGCGATGCCGATGCCGACCCAGCCGCTCGGCTGGTTCAAGAAGAACATCAACAGCGCGGACGACATCAAGGGGATGAAGTACCGCACCGTCGGTCTGGCAGCCGACCTGTTCCAGTCGATGGGCGCCGCGGTCGCGCAGCTTCCCGGCGGCGAGATCGTTCCGGCGATGGAACGCGGTGTGATCGATGCCTTCGAGTTCAACAACCCGACATCGGATCGCCGCTTCGGCGCGCAGAACGTGGCCAAGAACTATTATCTCGGCAGCCATCATCAGGCGACCGAGTATTTCGAGATCATGTTCAACCGCACGAAGTTCAACAGCCTGCCGAAGGAACATCAGGCGATCCTGCAATATGCCGCCGAGGCTGCCTCGTCCGCCAACGAGTGGCTGGGCATGAAGCAATACTCGACGGACCTGCAGGAACTGATCAACAAGGACAAGGTCAACGTGCATCGCACGCCGCAGAGCGTGTTCGATGCGCAGATCAAGGCCTGGGACGGTCTGATCGCGACGCTCGGCCAGGATCCCTTCATGAAGAAGGTGATGGATTCCCAGAAGGAATGGGTCCGCAAGGTCGTGTACTACAACATGCTCAACGCGACCGATTATCGCGGCGCGTTCAATCACCACTTCCCTGGTGTCCTGAAGGGTTGATCCGACGCCGGGCGAAAGCCCGCGCTTACGGGACCGGGCGGCGGACAAGCGCCGCCCGGCTGCTTTCGAGGGGGATCGCGCGGATCGTTTCAGCGGACGCCGGCGATCGGGAGGCACATGGATCGCTTTCTCTACTTTATCGATTCGCTCAGCGCCTGGGTCGGCAAGAGCTTCGGCTGGCTGATCCTCGTTCTCACGCTCGGCGTCAGCTACGAGGTGTTCGTCCGCTACGTCCTGGGCGCACCGACGACCTGGGCGTTCGATTTCAGCTACATCACCTACGGTGCGCTGTTTCTGATGGCGGGACCCTACGCGCTGTCCCGCAACGGCCATGTGCGGGCCGACGTGGCCTATCGCTTCTGGAAGCCGCGAACGCAGGCGACGATGGACCTGATCCTCTACGTCATCTTCTTCCTGCCGGCGATCGCGGCCTTCATCTATTCCGGATGGAACTACGCCGCGATGTCGATCCGCTTCCGCGAAGTCAGCATTTTCAGTCCGGCCGGCGTTCCGATTTTCCCGCTCAAGACGCTCGTGCCGATCGCCGGCGCCCTCCTGCTGTTGCAGGGCATCGCGGAGATCGTTCGCTGCGTCCGATGCATCAAGACCGGCGTGTGGCCGCAAAGGCTGCATGACGTCGAGGAAACCGAAAGCGTCATTCTGCAGGAACAGAAGCTCCACGGCGCCGCCGAATCTGTGCCGCCGCAAGCGAGCCATTAAGAGGGGGACTGAGCATGACTGACCCGCAGGTCGGCATGTTGATGCTGGGACTGTTCATTTTCATCATCATGCTGGGATTTCCGATCGCCTTCACGCTGATGGCGATGGGCGTGGGCTTCGGCTACTATGCCTATTTCACGCCGGGCCAGGAAATCTTCCAGAACCGCGTCTTCACGCTGCTGGTGCAGAAAGCCTTCGAGGTGATGTCGAGCGACGTGCTGACGGCGGTGCCGCTGTTTCTGTTCATGGGCTACGTGGTCGAGCGCGCGAATATTCTCGATCGCCTGTTTCATTCGCTGCAATTGTCGATGAAGAACGTGCCGGGCTCGCTCGCGGTGGCAACCATGCTGACCTGCGCCATGTTCGCCACGGCAACCGGCATTGTCGGCGCCGTCGTGACGCTAATGGGGCTATTGGCCTTCCCGGCCATGCTGCGCGCCGGCTATGACGTCAAGCTGTCCGCCGGCGTGGTATGCGCGGGCGGCTGCCTCGGCATTCTCATTCCGCCGAGCATCCTGCTCATCGTCTATGCCGCGACGGCGGGCGTCTCGGCGGTCAAGCTCTATGCCGCGGCCTTCATTCCCGGATTCATGCTGGCGGGCTTCTACATTCTCTACATCATCGCCCGGGCGATGATTAACCCTGCGCTCGCTCCGAAGTTGCCGCCGGAGCAGACCAACGTTCCGCTCAAGGAGGTGGTCTGGTCGCTTGCCACGTCGTTTCTTCCGCTTGCGCTGCTGATCGTGTCGGTGCTGGGCGCCATTCTCTTCGGCCTCGCGACACCGTCGGAAGCCGCGGGCGCCGGCGCGCTGGCGAGCATCGTTCTCGCGGGCGCCTATGGGGCGCTGAACTTCACCATGCTGCGTGACTCCGTCTATCTGACCGCGCGCGCCACCGCGATGGTGTGCTACCTGTTCATCGGTTCATGGACCTTCTCCGCCGTGTTCGCGGTGCTGGGCGGCCAGCACGTGGTGGAGCAATTCTTCCTGTCGCTGAACCTGTCCTCGACCGGATTCCTGCTTCTGACCCAGGCCATCATCTTCCTGCTCGGGTGGCCGCTGGAATGGACCGA
>JACAEG010000132.1 GCA_013388965.1 Pseudorhodoplanes sp.
AACAATGTCGACCAGGCCCTCAAGGCGCTCAAGAAGAAGATGCAGCGCGAGGGCATTTTCCGCGAAATGAAGCTTCGCGGCCATTACGAAAAACCCTCCGAAAAGAAGGCGCGGGAAAAGGCGGAAGCGATCCGCCGACGCGCGGCGCCCCGCGACCCGGACCACTGCGGCCCGGACCGCCACGACCGCCGGCGGCCGCGCCGGGCGCGGCTCCGAAAACGGGCTTGGGCTTCGAGGGAAGAAGGCCCTCGCGCTGCGCACGCTTGCGCGCGAGCTTGCGGGCGCGACGCACCGCCTCCGCCTTCTGCCTCGCCTTTTTCTCGGAGGGCTTTTCGTAATGGCCGCGAAGCTTCATTTCGCGGAAAATGCCCTCGCGCTGCATCTTCTTCTTGAGCGCCTTGAGGGCCTGGTCGACATTGTTATCGCGGACGAGAACCTGCACGCATCGTTCCTTCGTAAAGAGCCTGTCTGATTGGGCGATTGTTTCGGACGAAAATCCCGGAAAACCGGGTCTTCGAGTCGGGCGCGTGTAGCAGAAAGCCCCGCCGAAGTCCATGCCTCACTCGCTGGCGCCGGTGCTGTGCGCCATCCTGCCGTACCCGGTGGCGGTTGACAGCCCGCTCGCCCGCATGCGTCGTGAGGCATGACGGGAATCGAAGGGGGAGGCACATGCACTCGGGATCGATCTGGCCATTAGCACTCTGTCTCGTCGTCGCCGCGCCGTCGGCCGCGTTCGCCCAGGCGCAGGCCCAGCCGGGATTTCCGAACCCCCTGCAGCAGATGTTCCAGGGCACGCCGGAGGATCAGGCCGCCTGCAGGGGCGATTCAGGCAAGTTCTGCAAGGATGCGGAGCCGGACCAGCTTCGCGTGCTGGCCTGCCTGAGATCGAACCGGACCGCCATCAGCACCGCTTGCGCCAACGTGCTGCGCAAATACGGCCAGTACGGGCCGTAAGCCTCAGCCCTCGCCGAATACCCGTGTCACATGCCCCATCTTGCGGCCGGGGCGGGGCTCGCCCTTGCCGTAGAGATGCACGCTGGTTCCGGGCTCGGTGAGCCAGCGCGGGTAATCGTTCACCTCGGCGCCGATCAGGTTTGTCATCTCGACGCGGCCGTGGCGAACCGGATGGCCGAGCGGCCAGCCTGCGACGGCGCGGATGTGCTGCTCGAATTGCGAGACCGAGGCGCCGTCGATCGTCCAGTGCCCGGAATTGTGCACGCGCGGAGCGATCTCGTTGACCAGCACCCGGCGCCCCGCTCCATTCGCAAGCGCGAACATCTCGACCGCCAGCACCCCAACATAGCCGAAGGCGGACGCAATCGTCTCGGCCATGTGCTGTGCCTCTTCGGCCATGACGTCCGAAATCCGCGCGGGCGCGCGCGAGATTTTCAGGATGTGGTGGCGATGCTCGTTTTCGGTCACGTCGAAGGCGACCACCTCGCCCTGGGAGGAGCGTGCGGCGACAACCGAGATTTCGCGCTCGAAGGGGACGAAGCCTTCGAGGATGCAAGGCACGCTGCCGAGCGAGCGGAAGGCTTCGGCCGGATCGTCGTCCCTGCCGATCATGCGCTGGCCCTTGCCGTCATAGCCGAGGCGGCGCGTTTTCAGGACCGCGGGCAGGCCGATCTTTGCCACGGCCTCGGCGATATTGCCTCCGGAATCGACCGCGGCATAGGGCGCGGTCGCGATGCTCAGCGCGGCGATGAAGTCCTTTTCGACCAGGCGGTCCTGCGTCAGCGCCAGCACCTGCGGGTCGGGCCGCACCGGCTTTCGCCTGGCCAGAAAATTCGCGGTTGCGGCCGGGACATTCTCGAATTCGTATGTGATGACGTCGCAGGCCCTGGCAAAGCGCTCGAGCGCCGGCTCGTCGTCATACTCGGCGAGCGTGGCATGCCGCACGACATCGAAGGCGCAGGAATCGGCCTCCGGCGCATAGATGTGACATTCGAGTCCGAGCCGCGCCGCCGCGAGCGCCAGCATCCGGCCGAGCTGGCCGCCCCCGAGTATGCCGATCGTGGAACCGGGCGGGAGCGCAGGAATCGCGGGTTCTGCCATGAACGGAGCTTCAGTCCTTCGGGCGCTTGCCGACTGCAGCCGTCTGCGTCGCGCGGAAGGCGTCCAGCCGGCGGGCGACGCCCGGATCGGACAGGGCGAGCACGGCGGCCGCGAGCAGCGCTGCATTGATCGCGCCAGGCTTCCCGATGGCGAGCGTGCCGACCGGGATGCCGGCCGGCATCTGCAGGATGGAGAGAAGCGAGTCCTTGCCTTCGAGCGCATGCGTCTGCATCGGCACGCCGAACACCGGCAGCGGCGTGAGCGAGGCCGTCATGCCCGGCAAATGGGCGGCGCCGCCCGCGCCCGCGATCACGACCTTGAAGCCCTCCTTGCGCGCCGACTTGCCGAATTTGAACAGCCGCTCGGGCGTGCGGTGGGCCGACACGATCTTCGCCTGATAGCCGACATCGAGCGCATCCAGCGTCTCGGCCGCATGCTTCATCGTGGCCCAGTCCGACTGGCTGCCCATGATGATCGCGACCGGCGTCGCGGTGCCCCTGGCACGCCTGGCTTGCTTCTTTGCGGCTTTGACCGCCATCGAGGTGTTCCCGCCCCAAAAGGAAGCGGCGGATTATAGGGAGGGGCGGTCGCCCGGCAAGGCAATTGAAGCGTGCTGGCCGCTTTTCAGCGCCGGTGGGGGGAAGTGCCTGCGACCCTATGCAATGATGTCGGGGGTCAGCTGGTCCTCGATGAAGGTGATGCGGTCGCGCAGGACCAGCTTGCGCTTCTTGAGCCGCTGGATCTGAAGGAGGTCGGAACCCGGCGCCCCGGCCAGCGCCTCGATGGCGGCGTCGAGGTCGCGATGCTCCTGCTGCAGGCGCGCAAGCTGCGCGCGAAGTTCACGCTCTTCGTCGTCTGTCACGGCAGAGGCACCGAAATCCGCATTATCCGAATCGGCTGGTTCATTCCTGGCGGAAGCAAATACCAAGCCCTTGGCGCTTCAGCCGATTTTTCATCAAAATCAGCCGAATTCGCTGTTCGCGCGGAAACTTTAAGACGCATTATCAGCTTATCTCTACCGACGTTCAAGCTGGATGCGGCTCGGAAAGCGTGGATTTTCTGCGTTGCACAAAGCCTCCCAATCGACTTGGAGAGGTCCTCGTGCCAGACTTGTGTCGTCAAACTCCAGAACGCGGAGGAGACTTCAACACATGGTCATGCAAACTTCGCTTGTTGAACTCGAGGCACGGCATCGGGCGCTCGAAGAGGAAATCAGCGACGCGCTCGCCCATCCATCCACAGACGATATGAAAATTGCCGAGTTGAAGCGTCGGAAATTGCAGGTGAAGGACGAAATCGAGCGCATGAGACACGGATCCGCCGCCAGCGTGCATTGACCGGCCCGGATCGACGGTTTCACTGCCTGATAAATGCGGTTGAGACCGCCGGCTCTCCTGTGAAGGGGGCCGGCGTTCTCGTGCCGGAATGAAGAAGAACAGCCGAGCGGCAATGTGCGCCAGCAGGAACGGGGGAGGAGCGGGATGAGGAATTTGCAGAGCGTGGCCGCTGCGGTCATGGCGCTGGGCGCGGACGTCCTGGCGGCTCCCGCATCGGCTCAGAACCATGACGGCGTGTATCGCGGCACCCTGGTCTGCGCGGCATTGCCTTTTGCCAAGAGCCAGCGCAGCGCCATCGAAATCACCATCGCCGGAGCGAGCGCGAAATACTCGCGGCCGGTTCTCTCGAACGATGGCGGCAACCTCGGCACGGAGGCGGGAAATGGCGTGGTGGTCGGCGACCAGATTCAGCTGAACGGCAACTGGAAGGGCGAGAAGGACAGCTTCGAGGCTGCCTATGCTGGGAGTTTCGTGCGCCGCCAGGTCAAGTTCACGGGTGCGCAGACCTGGTCCCACGACCAGAAGACCTTCCAGCGGACCTGCACGGGTTCGGCCAAGCGGCCGCTGCGCATTCTCCCCAAACCGGCGGCCTGAGACGGCTGGGCTGCGGGTGGCAACGAATATGAGCGAGGAATTCGATTTCATCGTCGTCGGGGCGGGCAGCGCCGGCTGCGTGCTGGCCAACCGGCTGACCGAATCGGGCCGCTACAGCGTGCTCCTGCTGGAGGCGGGAGGGCGCGACAGCAACCCGTGGATTCACATCCCGCTCGGCTACGGCAAACTGTTCACCAACCCCAAGGTGAACTGGCTGTATCAGTCGGAGCCCGAGCCGGAACTGAACGGCCGCCAGATCATCCAGCCGCGCGGCAAGGTGCTGGGCGGATCGAGCTCGATCAACGGGCTCCTCTATGTGCGGGGCCAGCGCGAGGATTTCGATCACTGGCGCCAGCTCGGCAATGCGGGCTGGAGCTTTGAGGATGTGCTGCCCTATTTCAGGAAGTCCGAAAACCAGGAGCGCGGCGCCGACGATCTGCATGGCGTGGGCGGGCCGCTCTGCGTTTCCAATGTCAGCGAGCCGCATCCGCTTTGCGAAGCCTTCATCGAGGCGTCCGTGCAGGCGGGCTTCCGGCGCAATGAC
>JACAEG010000106.1 GCA_013388965.1 Pseudorhodoplanes sp.
GGGGCGGCCTGCGCGATCGCCATGCTGCTGTTCGGGCCCATGACGGCGCCGGCGCAGAACGCTCTGGTGCCGGGCCCAACGGGATCGCACAAGTTCAAGACGCCGGACGATGCAGTCACCGCGCTGGTGGCCGCCGTCCGTTCGGACGATGCGCGCAGGATGATCGCCGTCCTTGGCAAGGGCGCGCGTCCGATCGTGCTGTCGGGCGACGATGTCGCCGACCGGAAGGCGCGAGCGGCATTCCTGAACGCCTACGATCAGAAGCATCAGATCGTCAGGAGAGGCGAAAACGAAGCCGAACTCGTCGTCGGGGCGACCGACTGGCCGCTGCCGATCCCGCTCGTTCAGAACAAGGGCCTCTGGCAATTCGACGCCGCGAAAGGCCGCGAGGAGGTCCTATTCCGGCGCATCGGCGCGAATGAATTGTCTGCCATCCAGACCAGCCTTGCCTATGTCGATGCGCAGAACGAATACGCTTCGATGAATCCGCAGGGTGATCGCATCGAGAGTTACGCGCGGCGCATCATGAGCAGCCCCGGCAAGAAGGACGGGCTCTATTGGCCATCGAGCGCGGGCGAGCAGCGCAGCCCGCTCGGCGCATTCGCCGCAATGGCCACGCTCGAGGGCTACCGCTTCGGACAGACGCCGGTCCCCTATCACGGCTACTATTACAGGATTCTCACGTCGCAGGGCCCGCACGCACCCGGCGGCGCCATCGACTACATCGTCAAGGATCGGATGATCGGGGGCTTCGCGCTCGTGGCCTGGCCGGCGGAATACGGCACCTCCGGCGTCATGACCTTCATCGTCAATCACGCCGGAATCGTATTCCAGAAGGACCTCGGCATCAGGACCGCGCACCTCGCATCGCGCATGAAGACCTTCGATCCGGACCCGACCTGGACGCGCGTGCCGGAGCGCGACCTCGCGGCGGCGGCGCAGTAGCGCTGCAGGGTCTCCGGCCTAAGTCTTTCTTAAGCTAGAGGCGACGAAAAGCCGCCTCGTCGGCAGCCCTCGCGCACGTTTTGGGGCCTGTCGGTAACCAATATCCATCATGGTGCCTCGCTGAATGATCCGATCAGGGGCAATCACGATGGCCTTCCCGCGCGCGAAAGACGTCATGGCGTCCGTCATGGCCGCATCGATGCTGAATCTCGGCAGCCTGCCCGCCGCCGCCTGCACCTCGATGGTGTTCAAGGCGCAGGACGGCACCGCCATCTATGCGCGCACGATGGAATGGGGCGCGACCGACCTGAAATCCGAAATGGTGACGGTCCCGCGCGGCACGTCGTTCACGCCGGCGCTGGGCGGCGGCATCGTCGGCATGGCGTGGAAGAATGCGTATGGTTATGTCGGTATCAATGCGGCCGGGCTTCCCTACGCGACCGACGGCATGAACGAGGCCGGCCTGACCTACGGCGCACTCTATTATCCGGGCTTCGCACAGTATCAGGAGCCGCTTGCGAGCGAACAGTCGATCTCGATCGGCAGCGTGGACATGGGCAATTACCTGCTCGGCAACTTCAAGTCGGTCGAGGAAGTCAGGCAGGCTTTGCCCAAAGTACGCGTCGTCCGCAATCTCGAGGTCGAGAAGGCCTTCGGCGCGCCGGTCCCGCTGCATTACGTGGTCAGCGACGCGACCGGCGCGTCGATCGTGATCGAATACACCGGGGGCGTGCTCACGATCTCCGACAACAAGGTCGGCGTGATGACCAACGCGCCCTATTACGACTGGCATCTGCTGAATCTGCGCAACTATGCGAACCTGAAGCCGATGGACGACCGGCCGCACGACATCAACGGCGTGTCGCTCGCGCCGTTCGGCGCCGGCAGCGGCATGCTCGGCCTGCCCGGCGACTTCACGCCGCCGTCGCGCTTCGTGCGCGCCACCGCCTTCGTCGCCAGCATGCTGCCGGTGAAGAGTGCCGCCGAGGCGGTCGATGCGGCGAGCACGATGCTGAACAATTTCGACATCCCGAAGGGCCTCGTGCGCGAGGGCGGGAAGGCCGACGATTACGTCCTCGGCTTCACGCAATGGTCGGTGATCGCCGACACGCGCAACAAGGTCTATTACTACTGGACCATGTATAACCGGCGGCTGCGCAGCGTGGACCTCACCAAGATCGACTTCGCCGCGAAGGCGCCGGCCGCCTTCCCGCTCGACAATGTCCGCGCGCAGGACATCGAGGACCGCACCAAGGACTTTTCGCCCGCGCCCGCCACCACCGGCGAGGGACGACGCAACTGACGGCGGCGGCGCGAGGGGAAGCGAGGCAGCAGGGTCGAGAGGTCAGCCGATCAGCGCAGCTGCGCGTCGACGATCGCCTGGTTGCAGTTCGGGCTGAGCAGCTTCTGCGCGAGATTGAGACAGGCGAGCACGTTGCCGTCGCCGACCTTCATGCCGGGACACAGCCGCCGCGCATCCGGCTCGCAGAGCGCGACGACATTGGCGCGGGCGACCATCATCTTGCCAAGCTCCGACGCAGCATAGAACAGCGTGTCGTCGCAGCCGCGCGACAGCTTGTCCTCGAAGGCGAGCAGGCAGAGCGCGACGCGGCCCTGGCCCTTCGTCACCTTCGAGCAATGCGTCTTGATCTCCTTCGCGCAGGCCTTCGCGACCGCGTCGACAAAAGGCTGGGCGCCGGCGCCGCTCGTCAAGGCGGGCGTGGCGGCGATCAGGAATGCAAGTCCGGTCGCGCGGATCAGTCGAATGCCGTTCACAATGCCCCTCCCTTTGGCCGATGACGTCCATGCTGGATGCACGCTTCCCGGCGCGGCGTCAGCTATCCTTGTGTATCGTGCGCAGGCTCGGGGAAAAAGGGCGGCGATCCGGCGAGCGTTCGCCTGGCCGAGAGGGGGGCAGGATTGTAGCCGAGCACGCGCGCGCCGAGCACGCCGAGCACGGCCCCGAGCAAGCCGAAGATCGACGCTTGCACGAACCTGAACGGGTTGCCTCACTGGCAGGTGGCGCGGACCACGATCGATTCGTTGGTGCAGGCCGACTGGCCCGCCCCGTCCAGCCAGGCGCGCGCGGAGCATTTTCGCACCTGCTGGATTTCGGCGCTCTTGCCGCCGCCGAAGCCCTTGCCCTTGCAGAGTTTTTCCGCCGCCTTCGCGCAGTCCGGCGAGCCGTTGGGCGCGAGTTCGCAGGTCTCCTTGCCCTCGATCACGCGGGTATTCGGCAGCTTCATCAGCGCCTCGGTCGCGTCCTTGGTGGCGGCAGCGGTAGCGGCGACCGCCTCCCTCGCATTCTGCGCTGCCTTCTCGTTCAATTCCTTGGCGCCCTGCAATGCCTTCTCGTTGAACTCCTTGGCATTTCTGGCCGCCTGCTCGTTGAACTCCTTGATTCTCTCCCAGTTCGACTTGAACTCCGCCGCCGACTGGTCGAGCCAGCCCTTGAAGGCCTCCGCAAAGCCTTGCTTCTGCTCGGGCGCCGGCGGCCCTTCTGCCCCGACGGCAGGCGGCGCCGGCTGGGCCGGCTGCGCGGTCTGGGCCATCGCACCGCCCGACGCGACCAGACACGCCAGCGCCACGGCCGTGTGGCGCGCGGCATGCCGGATTGCGGTCGCATTGTCGGTCATGGCCTCACCCGGAGTCCCACTCTCTGCGGTGCAGCGTCACATCCTACCACGGCCAGCATGGCATTTTTTGGAAGCGCCGGGCGGGGAATATTCGCGATCGACTAGAATAGGTAGAGCGCGGCGATGATGCCTGCGACCAGCACCGTGCCGCCGATCATCACCCATATTTCCAGCCGCTCCTCGATGATGATCTTGGCGCGCGGCCCGTAGCGGTGCAGCAGGAAGGCGAGCAGGAAGAATCGCGCCCCGCGGGTGACGATCGACAGGACCACGAACCAGAACAGGTTGTAGCCGGCGAATCCGGACGTGATGGTCACGATCTTGTAGGGAATCGGCGTCACCCCCTTCAGCAGGATGATCCAGGCGCCGTACTCGTTATAGGCCTCGCGGAAGGCCTCGACCTTGTCGCCATAGCCGTAGAGCGACATCAGCCACAGACCGACCGAATCGTAGAGCAGCGCGCCGATCGCGTAGCCGAGGAGACCGCCGGCGACCGAAGTCCAGGTGCACAGAAAGGCGTAGGAATAGGCCCTGTCCGGGCGCGCCAGCGCCATCGGGATCAGCATCACGTCGGGCGGGATTGGAAAGAACGAACTCTCGGCAAAGGACACGAGGCCGAGAATCCAGCGCGCATAGGCCCTGTCGGCAGCGTCCACGCACCAGGCATACAAACGGCGAAGCATGCGCCTCTGCACCACGTCTTTGCGGAGATGTCGGGAGCCGGCGCAAGCCGGCGCCGGAATGGCAGGTTCAGCGGCGTTTATGCGCGCGGCGAGCTTCGAGGGCAACCACCTTTCGCCGCGGTGCAGCAACGGCGGGTTCCTTGGGCAGCTTCTCGGCGATGCCGAAAAGCTGCTCCCGGCGGCGCATTTCGGCCCACACGTCCTCTGGCCGGATGCCGGTCGAGACCCAGAGCACGACCAGATTGTAGAGGAGGTCGGCGCTTTCCCGGACCACGGCCTGGCGATCGCCCTGCATGGCGTCGATGACCACCTCGACGGCCTCTTCCGCCAGCTTTTTGGCGATTTTCGACTTGCCCGCCCGCATCAGCCGGGCCGTGCGCGAGCGCGCGGGATCGGACTTGCGATGATCAAGGACGGCGGCAAACAGGCGGTCGAGCGAATCACTCATGCGGCGAGCATACTCCGGGCCCGTTGAATCCTAAGTCAAACCAGCCATTTCAGGCACAAAAAAGCCCGGCGCCGTTAGCGGGCGCCGGGCGCGAGCTGCCTGCCGGGTCCGGCCTACCAGCCCTTCCCCTTCTTTCCGTTCCAGTCCTTGGTCATGAGCCGGGAGCCGGAATATTTGTGCTGGTAGGGCACGTAGCCGTAATTGCGGCCCGGCTTGTATTTGTAGCCCCTGTACGTGCTGCCGCCGTAATAGCCGTAGGGCGCATAGCCGTAGCGATACGGGTAATAGTCGTATTCGCGCGCCTTGCGATACTCGCGCGCGGCCGCATAGGTCGCGACGCCCGCGATGATGGCTCCGAACATGGCTGCGGCTGCGGCGTCGCTGCGCGCCTGGTTCCGGTTGCGCGAGCTGAATTCCACGCTCGAGGCCGGCGCGGCTTGCATGGCCTTCGCCCTCGGGGCGGCAAATGCCGGCGCGATCCCGGCCGTCGTAAGCGCAAACATGGCCGCCGTCACCGCCGACACGGCGCGATTGGATCTGCTGCCCATTGCATCCTCCTTGAACGCTTGTTCACCTGCGGCGTGTCACGCCGCACGGATAGAACCATTACTTGGTTGCGGAGTTCGCGCGCATGAGCGGCTCAGCGCATTATGTTTTCGTAATGATCGACAGCGCAATGCGATACGGGGTGCGGCGGCCTGCCGCTAACCTTCGGCAGTAAAGAGGCTCGCATTGCCGCCCGCAGCGGCGGTGTTCACCGTCACAGTCTGCTCCGTTGCAAACCGCCGCAGGTAATTCGGCCCGCCCGCCTTCGGCCCGGTGCCGGACGTGCCGGCGCCGCCGAATGGCTGCGTGCCGACCACCGCGCCGATCATGCTGCGATTGACATAGACATTGCCGTTGCGCATGCGCGCAGCGATCCTCGCGACGCGAGCGTCGATGCGCGAATGAATGCCGAGCGTCAGCGCGGTGCCGTTTCCGGCAATCTCGTCGAGCAGTCCGTCGAGCTCGTCGGCGCGCCAGCGCACGACATGCAGCACCGGCCCGAAAATCTCGTCCCTGAGATCGCTGGCGCGGTCGAGCTCGATGATCGTGGGCGGGACGAAGAATCCCTGCCCCGGCAGCGCCTGCCCGTCGTCCCAGCGGAAGCGGACGCGGCCGAAGGACTGATATTGCTCGATCCAGCGGTCTAGCTTCTCTTGCGCTGCCGCTTCAATCACCGGGCCGACATGGGTCGCGATGTCGCGCGGGTCGCCGAGCGAAAGCTCGCGGGCCGCGCCCGCAATCATCTCGATCATGGTGTCGGCGACATCGTCCTGCAGGCAGAGCAGCCGCAATGCCGAGCAGCGCTGCCCGGCGGAGCGGAAGCTCGAGGTGATGACGTCGTCGGTCACCTGTTCGGGCAAGGCGGTCGCATCGACGATCATGGCGTTGATGCCGCCGGTTTCCGCGATCAGCGGCAGGATCGCGCCATTGCCGGCCGCGAGCGCCCGGTTGATCAGATGGCCGACCTCGGTGGACCCGGTAAAGGCCACACCGGCACAGTGGCGATCGGCGACCAGAGCGCTTCCGACCTTACCGTCGCCCGGAACGAAGTGAAGCGCGCTCACCGGGATCCCGGCCTCGTGCAGGATGCGGATGGCCTCGCCGGCAATCAGCGGCGTCTGCTCGGCCGGCTTGGCAACGACCGCATTTCCCGCCGCCAGTGCCGCCGTCACCTGCCCCAGAAAAATCGCCAGCGGAAAATTCCACGGGCTGATGCAGACAAACACGCCGCGCCCGCGATAGCGCAGCTCGTTGCTCTCGCCGGTCGGCCCCGGCATCGCCTGCGGCGCCAGGGTCGTGCGCGCTGTTGCGGCATAATAGCGGCAGTAATCGACGGTTTCGCGCAACTCCGAGACGGCATCGTCCAGCGTCTTGCCGCCTTCGGCCTGCAGCAGCGCGATCAGTCTCGCCTGCCTCTGCTCGATCAGTTCGCCCGCGCGCTCAAGGCAGGCGGCGCGCTCCGCCAGCGGCGTTGCATTCCAGGCCCAGAAACCCGCCTGCGCCGCCTCCATCGCCGAGGTCGCAATGGCGGCATCGCCCTCGACGACCTCGCCGATCGTCTCCCCGTCAATCGGCGAAGGCACCGGCCGTGCGGCTCCGCCGATTTCGATGCCGTCGAGCACCGGCGCAGCCTTTGCGGGAGGGGGTGCGGCGGCCCGGACCTTTTCCACGAGCGCATCGAGCTCCCTGCGATGGCCGAACTCGATGCCGGCCGAATTCACGCGGGACGGGGCATAGAGGTCGCGCGGGAGCGCGATTTTCGGATTGCGCGCCGCCTCGAGCTTGCCGATTTCGATCCAGGGCGGCCGCAGGACATCTTCGAGAGGAACCGCCGGGTCGGCGGCGACGGAGACGAACGATGTATTCGCGCCGTTCTCGAGCAGCCGCCGCACGAGATAGGCCAGCAGGTCGCGATGGCTGCCGACCGGCGCATAGACACGGCAGGCATGGTCGGGAACATCGGCGCGCAAGGCGTCATACAGCGCTTCTCCCATGCCGTGCAGCCGCTGAAATTCGATCGCCTCGCCGCTGCCCGCTTCCTCGAGGACGGTTGCCACGGTGAGCGCGTTATGCGTGGCGAATTGCGGCGCGATCAGCGGCCGCGCCGCGAGCATCTTGCGGGCGCAGGCCATGTAGCAGAGGTCGGTCATGGGCTTGCGCGTGAAGACCGGATAATCGGCGAGGCCGCGCTCCTGCGCGCGCTTGATCTCGGTGTCCCAATAGGCGCCCTTCACCAGCCGCACCATCATGCGCCGTGACAGGGAGCGCGCGAGATCGACAAGCCAGTCGATCACATCGGGCGCACGCTTCTGATACGCCTGCACGGCAAGGCCGAGGCCGTCCCAGTCCGCCAGAGAATCGTCGGCGAACACGTCCGCGACAACGTCAAGCGACAGCTCAAGCCGGTCCGCCTCCTCGGCGTCGATGGTAAAGCGCAGATCGAAGGCTTTCGCTTCGCGCGCCAGCGCCAGCAGCCTGGGCGACAGCTCCGTCAGCACGCGCTCGCGCGATATCGCCTCGAAGCGCGGATGCAGCGCCGACAGCTTGACCGAAATGCCGGGGCGATCCGAGAAGGAAAATTTCTCGGCGTTGCGGCCGATGGCCTGGATCGCCGCGGCGTAGGAGTCGAAATAGCGCTCCGCATCGGCGGCCGTGCGCGCGCCTTCGCCAAGCATGTCGAACGAGTATCGGAATTCCTGGCGCTCGCCCGCGCGCCTGATTGCTTCCTCGATGGTCTGGCCGAGCACGAAATGCGAGCCCAGGAGCCGCATCGCCTGACGCGCCGCCGTCCGCACAGCCGGCAGCCCGAGGCGCCGCGCCAGTCCCTGCAGGATCGTCTCGGGCGATTCCTCCGGCGCGATCAGCCGCGCGGTGACGCCGAGCGTCCAGGCCGAGGCCGAGATCAGCAATGTGTCGCCGTCCGGATGTGACCAGTCCCGGCCGGCGAGCTTGTCCTCGATCAGCCGGTCCGCGGTCGCCGCGTCCGGCACCCGCAGCAGCGCCTCGGCCAGCACCATTAGCGCCAGGCCTTCCTTGGTCGACAGGGAATAGGCGTGCAGAAAATCGTCGATCCCGCCAAGGCCGCCGGTGCGCGCCCGGATCGCCTTGACCAGCCGGCGGGCCCGCGCGTCGATGCGGGCTGCCGCATCGGCGTTGGGCCGATGCTGCAGGAAACGGGCGGCAAGGAC
>JACAEG010000091.1 GCA_013388965.1 Pseudorhodoplanes sp.
CCTCCGGCTTGCCGCCGGCACGATCGCGTCCCCACATGCAGGCAGGGTAGCAATCGGCGCGCGGCCATGCAAAGTGCGGCCTTCCGACCCAATCCACGTCCTGCAAAGTCCTGTGCATGTCCGACAGCGATACCACCGCCGCCATCCCGCCGGCCGCGCAGCGCGTCCAGGAGGCCGCGCGCAGGCTCGGCCTCGATATCACCGCCCGCGAAATGGCCGAATCCACCCGCACCGCCGAGGACGCCGCCGCAGCCTGCGGCGTGACGGTCGGCCAGATCGTGAAATCGCTGGTCTTCGTCGGCGCGCAAAGCGGACGCCCCTATCTGCTGCTGGTGTCGGGAAGCAACCGCGTCAACGAGACCGGCGTTGCCGCCCATCTCGGCGAGGCGCTCAGGCGGCCGGACGGACGCAGCGTGCGCGACATGACCGGCTTTGCGATCGGCGGCATTCCGCCTTTCGGCCACGACCGGCCGCTGCGCACCTACATGGACGCCGACCTTCTGCAATACGACGTGGTCTGGGCCGCCGCCGGCACGCCGCGCTCGGTGTTTGCGGTGCATCCCGACCGGCTGCGGGAGGCGGTGAAGGCCGAGGTGATTGCGGTCGTGTAGCTATACACACCGACCGCCATCGACCTCGACGATATTGCCGGTCACGAATTCGGCCTCGTCCGAGGCAAGAAACAGCGCGACATTGGCGATGTCCTTCGGCAGCGCGAGGCGACCGAGCGGCACGGTGGCGATGAATTTCTCGCGCTGGCCTTCCGCGTTGCCGAGGAAGGTCGGCAGGAGCGGCGTCTCGGTCGCGACCGGCGCGATGGCGCAGACGCGGATCCGGTCGGGCGCAAGCTCGACCGCGAGCGTCCTGGTGAGATTGTGAACGGCCCCCTTGGTCGCGTTGTAGGCCGACAATCCCGGGCGCGGGCGCAGCCCCGCCGTCGAGCCGATATTGACGATCACCCCGCCGCCATTCCCGCGGAATTCCGGGACCGCGGCCTGCGAGAACAGGAAAACGCCCTTCACGTTGACGGCGAAGACGCGGTCGAACTCGGCCTCGTCGATATCCATCACCGTCTTGTTGACGTGGCTGATGCCGGCATTGTTGACGAGGATGTCGAGCTTGCCGAACGCCTTCCTGGTCGCGGCGATGGCGGCGGCGATATCGGCTTTCTTCGCCACGTCGCAGCGAATGGCAATCGCGCTCTCGCCGATGCCGTCGGCGACCTTCCTCGCCGCGCTCTCGTCGATGTCGAGGACCGCGACCTTCGCGCCCTCGCGCGCATAGGTTTCCGCGATCACGGCGCCCATGCCCGATCCCGCTCCGGTGACGATGGCGACCTTGTCCTTGAGACGCATGCGATACGTCCTCCCCTGTTTCTGTTTTATGAACCCAGTGTCTTGAGCCAGCCGAGCCCGTCCTCCGTCTTCGCGCGTGGAAAATACTCGGCCGCTACCCAGCCTTTGAAGCCCGCCGCATCGATCGCCCTGCAGACCTCGCGATAATTGACCTCGCCCTCGTCCGGTTCGTGGCGCGACGGCACCGCCGCGATCTGCACATGCCCGACCACGGGCATGTGCTTCTCGAAGCGGCGGATCAGGTCGCCGCCGACGATCTGCGCATGATAGAAATCGAACTGGATCCTGATATTCGGCCTGCCGGCCTTTGCGATGATGTCGGCGGCGTGCTCGGCGCGGTTGAGGAAATAATCCGGCCGGTCGCGCGCATTGATCGGCTCGATCAGCACCGTGATGTTCTTCTCGGCCGCGCGGTCGGCGGCGCGCACGAGATTGGCGATGAAGGTGCGCTCCGCGGCGGGCCGCTGCTCGGGCGGCACCTTTCCGGCAAGACAATGGATCTGGCAGCCGCCGATGGCCGTGATGTAATCGAGCGCCTGCGTGACATGCGCGTCGAAATCGCGCTCGCGCCCGGGCAAGGCCGCCGTGCCGAATTCGCTCTCGCGTCCGTGCACGGTGTTGATGCCGAGCATGGTCAAACCGTGCCTGTCGAGCTCCGCGCGCACGGCAGAGGCCGGCACGTCATACGGAAACTGCGCCTCGACCGCCTTGAAGCCCGCGGCGGCTGCAGCCGCAAAACGCTCGATCGGAGGGCGTTCGGAAAAGAGATAGGCTACGTTGGCGGCGAAGCGGGGCATCCTTGATCTCGCGGTATGATGATGTACTGATCGCCGTGTACGCCAGTTCCGGCTGTCATGCCGCCCGCAATGCGATGTCATGCCCGGCCTTGTGCCGGGCATCAACGTATTCGATTGTGTCAGGACGTGGATGCCCGGGACAAGCCCGGCCAGGACGAGAACCGGGAAATTGGAGGCCCAATGCGCGCCAACGATGCCTTTCATATCGCCGTGATCGGCGGCGACGGGATCGGCCCCGAAGTCATGGCGCCGGCGCTCGACATGCTGCGGCGCATCGAAGGCATGACGCCCGGCCTGAAGCTGCGGTTCACGGACGTGCCCGCGGGCGCGGGGCATTACCGAGAGACCGGCGCCTCGCTGCCCGAGTCGTCGGTTCGCGTGTGCGAGGAAGCCGATGCAATCCTGCTCGGCGCCTGCGGGCTGCCGCATGTGCGCTATCCCGACGGCACGGAAATCATGCCGCAGGTGGAACTGCGCTTCATCTTCGATCTCTATGCCGGCGTCCGACCCTGCCGGCTCATCCCCGGCGTGCCGAGCCCGATCGTCGGCGCGGACAGGCACGGGATCGACCTCGTGGTCGTGCGCGAATCGACGGAAGGCCTGTTCGCCTCGATGGGCAAGGGCGTGGTCACGCCTGACGAGGCGCGCGAGACCCTGGTAATCACACGGCGCACCTCGGAGCGGCTGTTCGATTTCTCGTTCCGGCTGGCGCAGCGGCGCAAGGCGCGCCGCGGCAAGGGCACGCTGACTTGCGTGGACAAGGCCAATGTCTTCAAGGCCTTCGCCTTTTTCCGGGACATTTTCGACGAGCGCGCCAGGGGCTTTCCGGACGTGAGGGCGGAGCACCTCTACGTGGATGCCTGCTCGGCCATGCTGGTCAAGCGACCCTGGGATTTCGACGTGATGGTCACCGAGAACATGTTCGGCGACATCCTGTCGGACCTCACGGCCGGCCTGATCGGCGGCATGGGGATGGCGCCATCCGCCGACATCGGCGACCGCCACGCCGTGTTCCAGCCCTGCCACGGCACCGCCCCCGACATCATGGGCCAGGGCAAGGCCAACCCCACCGCGATGCTGCTCTCGGCCGCGCTGATGCTGGACTGGCTGGCCGACAAGCACGGCCACGCGCCCGCGGCCGAAGCCGCAAGGCGAATCGAAACCGCGGTCGACGAGGCGTTCGCCGCCGGGCTGAGGCCGTTCGAATTCGGGGGCCAGGACGGCACGGCGCGGGTCGCCGGCGCGGTCATCGAGCGGCTGGGCTAGCGTCGTTTCGTCGAATCGATGGTGCCGGTCTCCTGCCCATTGCGGTGGGCAGAAGGGTTCCGAATTTCGGGAGCTCGTCGCCCTGCTCCCTCATTTGCCGGGCCAACATCCTGAATATCTTGAAATAACGCTGCATTTTCATAGCTTTCTTCATTGTGGGCAAATGCCCATCAACATGCCCAACTTTTTTGTGGGACGATTTGTGGTTGACCCCGCGCTCCCGGGCTTGTTGGCTAGGCACAAGAAAAGACCGCCCAGGGCGGCGAGGGAGCGCCAGACGCAAGGAGAAGAGTGCGATGAACGCACAGCAGCTTCTGCAGGAAATTTCCGATTATTGCCGGCAGACCGGACTCGCGGAATCGACGTTCGGACGCCGCGCCGTCAACGACGGCAAGCTCGCGACCCGGCTTCGCAACGGCGGGCGGATCACGACCGAAACGCTCGATCGCATCCGCTCATTCATGACCACAGCTCCAGCAAGAGAGAGTGCGCGTCCCATGGTGATCGAGCGTGCCGACCGTCCGGCAGCAAGCGTGACGAATATCGCTCCCCGCCCCGCAGCTTCGACCGCGCCGGGCACGGACGCGCAGCGCAATTTCCGCTTCTTCGACAACCGGCAGAAATATCTGCTGTTCGTCAACACCTGCAGCGAGAAATGGGTGGTCGCCAACCGCGTCACGCTCGAGCTCGCGAATATCCATCCGCGCCCGCCGGCCGTGCGCGTGTTCGACGCCGGGATGGGCGATGGCACGGTGCTGACGCGCGTCATGCGCGCGATGCATCACAAATATCCGACCATGCCGTTCTACATTTCCGGCAAGGAGATCAGCCTCGAGGACATCCGGCTCACGCTCGAGAAGATGCCGGACCGCTTCTTCGAGCACCCCTCGACCGTGCTGGTGCTCACCAACATGTACTACTCGGAAGCGCCGTGGCTGACCGTGAAGTCGCCCGCCGCGGCCGGCAGCCTCGTCTGGCACGAGGTGGCGCTCACCGGCAATACCTCGCACGATTTCGAGGAGCAGATCACAGGACTGCAGGGCTTCCTGTCGGAAAACTGGAAGGCCGGCGTCAGCGCCAAGACCGGCAACCCGATCTACGAGCGCCCGGTCGTGCTCGTGATCTACCGTCAGGACCACAAGTTCCTGCTCGATCCAGTGATTCCGAAACGCGGCCACGCGCATGCCGATTTCGATCTCGTCATCGCTTCGCAGACCTACCGGCTGCGCGCGCCGGTGGAGTTCAAGGCCGGCAAGGTGATCGCCCCGCTGGCGCGCGCGCTTGGCCCGGGCGGCCGCCTGATCGCGATCCATTCGCACGGACAGGATCCCGCCTTCGAGATCGTCAAGAAGGTCTGGCCGGACGACAATCCGTTCGTGCACGACCGGCACCAGATCCTGCGCGAGGTCAAGCGCATCCTGGGTCCCGCCGCGCGCGACCTCAACTTCAACACCTATGCCGACAACCGCTCGATCTTCCGCTACGACATGCACACGCTGCCGAGCGAAGTCACCGGCTCGATCGGCACCTCGACCGCGCTCGCGGCCTGGAACGCCGCGATCTATGTCGCGCAGGTGGAGGACGACCGCCTGAACGAGGTTGTGAAGGACGGCCGCTACATCGACGCCACGCGCGAGGTGCTGCGCGAGCATAACGGCCTGTGGTTCAACGACGAGTCGTACGTGATCTCGCGGCGCCGCGACTGACGCGGGGGAGAAGCGGCATGCCGGCTTCCGTTCTGGTCAAACTTCCCGCGCCACCAACGGACGCAGGCAGAAGCATGCGCGACATCGTCTCCTTCATGAACGGCTTCTCGGTCGAGGCCACCCGGACGAAAGCCGCCGACATCGAGGCGATGAGGCGCGTGGTGGCGCCGGGCACCGACGTCTATCTCAGCGCGATCCCGACCCGCCGGGTCGAGGAGGTGATCGATCAGGCCAAGGCGGTGCAGGCGGCGGGGCTCTCGCCGGTGCCGCATGTCGCCGCACGCAATATCGCCTCGCCCGCCCAGCTCGATGCCCTGCTCGGACGGCTGACATCGGAAGCCGGGGTGCGCAAGCTGCTGATCATTGCGGGCGACCGCGACGAGCCGGCCGGACCCTATATCGGCGCACGCGAGGTGATCGAGAGCGGGCTCCTGCAGCGTCACGGCATTCGCGAGATCAGCATTTCCGGACATCCGGACGGTCATCCGCGCCTGTCGACCGAAGCGCTCGATCGCGCGCTGGCCGCCAAGGTGGAAGCCGCCGAGCAGAGCGGGCTCACGGTCGGCATCGTCACGCAATTCAGCTTCGATCCGGAGGCGGTGATCGCCTGGCTGAACCGGCTGCGCGACATGGGTTACGATATTCCCGTGCGCGTCGGCATGGCGGGCCCGACCAGCATCACGACGCTTCTGCGCTATGCCGCGCGCTGCGGCGTAAAGGCCTCGGTCGCCGGCGCCTCGAAGCAGGCCGGCCTGGTCAAGCATCTGTTCAGCGTGAGCGCGCCCGACGGCATGGTGCGCAGTCTGGCGGAAGCCGCCGCAGGCGGCGGGCTTGGCGATGTCGCCGCGCATTTCTTCTCGTTCGGCGGCGTCGACGCCACCGCGCGCTGGGCATCGGCGGTGGCGCATGGCCAGATCGCCCTCGATCGTCCGGAGGGGTTCACGGTCGCTGCGGGATAGCGCGCGTTCCGGTCACTCGCCGGCTGGTCACGGCCGGGGTTTTTCCCGACCATGACGAGAAGCTTCGGCGCAAAGCCTCAATTCATCTCGCGCCAGATGCCGAGTGCTTCCTGCGCCGGACGGTCGGAGATCGAGAACAGCACCGATTCCCTGTCGGCCTTGTGCGCGTAGGTCTTCCACGGCGGCACCACGAAAACGTCGCGCGGCGACCATTCGAAGGTCTCGTCGCCGATTCTGGTCTGGCCCTTGCCTTCCAGGCATACGAAGATGGTGCCGTCGGTCGAGCGATAATCCGCACCCTTGAAGCCCTGCGGCAGCAGGGCCAGATGCGCTCCCATCGTGGGACCGGACCAGCCGCCATTGAGCGGGTTGGCATAGCGCACGCGCGCGCCGTGATGCTTGTCGACGTCGCCCGTGCGCACCAGCCGGTCGAGGATCGGGCGGGTGCGCTCATAGGGATAGTTGATGATCGGCGAGCGAATCATGCGGGTGTCGGTGCCGTCCGGCAGCACGCCCGCCCCGAAGCGCCAGGTCGAATCGTTGTCGACGCGGGCGGTGTTCTGCACGGCGTCGTCGAGATGCTCGGCGAAGGCCGTCTCGAAGAAATTGACGGTCGGCACGTCCAGCACATCGAGCCAGATCATCGGCACTTTCGATTCGTTGCCGTGGTCGTGCGCGGTCCAGTTCGGCGTCAGCACGAAGTCCCCGTATTTCATCACGGTCTTCTCGCCGTCGACCTGGGTATAGGCGCCCTCGCCGTCGAGAATGAGCCGGATGGCGGAGGCGGTGTGCCGGTGCGCGCCCGCGATCTCGCCCGGCAGGATGAGCTGCAGCCCGGCATAGAGCGAATTGGTGATGCGCGACTGGCCGCGCAAGGCCGGATTTTCCAGCACCAGCACCCGCCGCTCCGCTTCCTGCGCGGTCAGCAACCCGCCGGATTCCTCCACCAGCGGCTTCACCCGGTCGAAATGCCAGATCGCCGGGACGCCGAGTGTCTTCGGCTCCTTGGTGACGAGGTCCTTGAGCACCTCCCAGAGCGGGGTCATGTCGTGCTGTGAAATCTTGTCGTAGAAGGCAGCGCGCTTCGGGTCCGAGCTGCCGGGATAGACCTGCGCCTTCTTGCTGTCGCTTCGCGGCGCCGTTCCGGCTGCAGCCTGCATCGGTTCCTCCTTTAAATCGGGCGGTTATTTGTCAGTATACTGAAAAATCGGGGCGGAAAACAGGGGGGTATGGCAGTCAGGTATTCACCGAGCCGCCGTCCACGGCGACGGTCTGGCCGGTCATGAAATCGCTCTCGGGAGAGGCCAGGAACACCAGCGCGCCGGTCAGATCCTGCGGAAATGCGTCGCGTTTGAGGGCGCGGCTGTTGAGCACAGCATTGCGGACCTGGTCGCTATGGGTGCCGCTTTCGACCAGCGTGTCGCTCATGGTCAGGCCGGGCGCGAGGGTGTTCACGCAAATATTGTGCTCGCCGAGCTCCCGCGACAGCGTGCGCGTGAGGGTCGCAATGGCGCCCTTGGAGGCGGAATAATGCGACATGTTCGGCAATCCCTTGTAGGCGACGCCCGAGCCGATATTGACGATCTTGCCGTAGCGCTGCGCGATCATGTGGGGGGCGACATGCTTCACCATCAGGAACGGTCCGCGCACATTGACCGCGAACACCTTGTCCCAGAGCGCGGCGTCGATGTCCGTCACCTTCTGGTGCGGCACGGCCGCGAACAGCGCGGCATTGTTCACCAGGATGTCGATCCTGCCGAATCGGTCGATCACGCTTGCGACCAGCGACCTGACCTGGGCCTCGTCGCTGACGTCGAACATCTCGGTCATGGTGGAGTTGTGGCGGCCGGTGGCGGCAATCTCCTCGGCGAGATCCGCGCCGTCGGCGATGTCGGCGATCACCACGGACGCGCCCTCGGCGGCGAGCGCCTTGCAGTAATGGCGCCCGATCCCCCGGGCGCCGCCGGTGACGATGGCGACGCGGCCCTGCAACCTGCCCATGCTTCTGCCTCCCTCGACGGGCGCATTTCTTATCAGCTAAGAAGCCACGGCCAAAATACGAAAGGATGCCCGATGACGACCGAAGCCGCCGACCGCCAGACGATCCGCGAACTGATCGAGAACTGGATCGTGTGGCGCGATGCACGGATGTGGGACCGCTTCCGCACCGTCTGGCACGACGACGGCGTGATGATGGCGACCTGGTTCCAGGGCTCCGCCGACGAATTCATCCGCGTCAGCGACGAGGGCTACAGGAAGGGCGTGCGCATCCTGCATTTCCTCGGCGGCTGCTCGATCGACGTCGCGGGCAATCGCGCCATCGCGCAGACCAAGATGACCATCGCGCAGCGCGGCCCGGTCGAGGGCGTGATCTGCGACGTGGTCTGCACCGGCCGCTTCTACGATTTCCTGGAGAAGCGCGGCGGCCGCTGGGGCATGGTGCTGCGCCAGCCGATCTACGAGAAGGACCGCGCCGATCCGGTCGATCCGGCGGGCCCCCGCCCGGTTTTCGACCAGACACTGCTGATGTCGTTCCCGGAAGGCTATCGCCACCTCGCCTATATCCAGACCCGCGTCGGCTACAAGGTGAAGCCGGACATGCCGGGCCTCGACGGCCCGGAAGTCGAAAGGCTGTATGCTCGCGGCAAGGCGTGGCTGGAAGGCAAGGCGCTCTCTTGAGCTACTTCCCGCTCACCCGTGCAATGAATTTCGCAAATCCCTCGAGCTGCTGGCGGATGATATCGAGCGTCGGCTGATCCTTCAGCTCGAGCGTCTTCTCGTCGAATTTCTGCGGCGCGAAGGTGACAAGCACCTCCGGGCGCCCGAACACGAATGCATCGACGGACGTAAGGCATTGCCGCAGGTGGTATTGCATGCGCGAACCGCCAAGCAGCGCGATGCTCGCGGACTGCAGCAGCACGGGCTTTTCCTTGAACGGCTGCTCCTTCATGCGCGAGACCCAGTCGATCGCGTTCTTGAGCGTGCCGGGAATTGTCCAGTTGTATTCCGGCGAGACGATGATGACGCCGTCGGCATGGCGGATCGCGTCGGCGAATGCCGTCACTTCCGCCGGAAATCCCCTGGATTCCTGGATGTCGTGATTGTAGTGCGGAATCGTGTCGATGCGCGGCGATTCCGTGATGTGCATGCCGGTCGGAGCGAGCTTCGGCAATGTCCGGGCCAGCGCCGCATTGTAGGAACGCGCGCGCAGGCTGCCGCAGATGGTGATGACATTGGACATACAGGCATCCTTCTCCAAAGATCAGGTCAGTCACGCCGCAGCGGATTTGATGCGGCCTTCGTCGATCCCGAGTTCGCGCGCGACATTGACGAGCGACGACCAGGTGTCGTCCGGCAGCGGCACGCCGCTGGCGAGCCGTTGCTCGCGGTTACGCCGCTCCGGCTCGCCCGGAACCAGCACCTCGCCGCCCGCCGAAGCCGGCTTGGACGATTTCACGAAACCGATCATGCGCGTCACTTATGCGGGAAAGAAGTGTTCCGGATCGACCTTTGCCGGATCGATATAGAACGAGAACATGCCCTGCGACCAGCGCACGTCGAATTGCGAGGCGCCGTTGCCGGTCAGCGCGCCGCCCAGCATTTCGCACATCAGCGCGAGCCCGGAACCCTTGTGCTCGCCGAAGGCGCGGATCGCACCCTTTCCCTGCTTGTAGTCGCGGGGGCCATCCGGCCTGTAATCGCCATAGAGCGTGTGCGGGTCCGCGCTCATCGTCCCGTCCTGCTGAATGAGCGCGTCATGCGGCAGCTCCTTGCCGCCCTGGCTTGCGACAAACACCTTGCCTTCGGCAACCAGCGAGGTTGCAAAATCGAGGATCAGCGGCAAGTCACCCGGCCGCGGAATGCCGACACAGAATGGCGCGGTCGAGAATCGCCGGTCCACGCCGCCATAAGGCGCGACCAGCACGCTGCCCGCGACGTTGACGAAATGGATCGAGACAAGTCCCGCTTCGGCCGCCATCTCGGCCCATTCGCCGACGCGCCCGACATGGCCGGACTTGCGCAGGCCGATGGCGGACAGTCCCATCGCCCTGCATTTCTCGATGCCGATCTTCACGGCCTGCGGCGCCGTCGTCTGTCCGAAGCCGTATTGCCCGTCGAGGATCGCAAGCGCCGGCGTATCCACCACCGGCTTGACCACCCGGTCGGCGAAGAACACGCCGTCCTGCTTCCAGGCCACGTAGCGCGGCACGCGCGCCACGCCGTGACTGTCGTGGCCGGCGAGATTGGCGCCGACCAGCGATTTGCCGATGCGCGCACTCTCCTGCCGCGAACAGCCGGCGGCGAGGAAGATGTCGCGAACGAAATCCTCCAGCGCCTGCGCCTTGATGTGCGGCATGTCAGCGCTCGTCGGCGATCGGATTGCGCAGCAGGCCGACGCCCTCGATCTCGATTTCGCAGATGTCGCCGTCCCTCATGAAGACCGGCGGCGTGCGCGCCTGGCCGACGCCCGAGGGCGTGCCGGTGACAAGCAGATCGCCCGGCTCGAGCGTGATCGCGCGCGTCAGATCGACGAGCGTTTCGGCGACCGGGAACATCATGTTGTCGGTGTTATCGGACTGCATGACCTTGCCGTTCAGGCGCGTTTCGATCTTCAGCCCCTTGGCGCCGGCCGGGACTTCGTCCGCAGTGACCATCCAGGGGCCGAAACCGCCGGTGGAATCGAAGTTCTTGCCGATGTCCCATTGCGTCGTGCGCCGCTGCCATTCGCGCACCGATCCGTCGTTGAAGCAGGACCAGCCCACAATGCAGGAATAGGCGTTGTCCTTGGTCAGGTTCTTCGCGCGCCTGCCGATCACCCCGACAAGTTCGGCCTCGTAGTCGAGCGTGTCGGACACCTTCGGTCGCACGATCGGCCCGAGATGCGGCGTAAGCGAGGTCAGCACGCGCAGGAAGTAGGTCGGGAATTTCGGCACGTTGTCGGCGTAGCGGCCTTCCTTGACGTGCTCCATATAGTTGAGGCCGAGACAGATGATTTTCGGAGGCCGCGCCACCGGCAGCGCGTATTTCAGTCCGGCGAGCGGCACGCGCGCGGCAGCCGGCGCCTTCTTCGCAAGATCGGCGAGCGACGTGAGATCGCCTCCGGTTTTCGCCAGGACCTGTGCCAGATCGCTCGGCAGATTCGCATCCACTGCCTGCAGGTCGATGACCTGATCGCCTTCAACCACACCCAGGCGCAAGCCCTGCGCCGCTTCAAACCCTACGATTTTCATTGCAAATCAATCCCTTAGACGTTCCCTGGCGCAAGGCCGCCGGGACTATAGCGAAGGGATCGCGGATCGGCCATCGCCGCGCGCGGCGCCGGCATTCGTTTCAGCCCGCGGAATGTTCAGGTCAGCCGCAGCGCATGGACCGAAAACAACTCGGCCTCGTCGCTCCAGGTCGCGGACAACTCCCACCCTGCGCTGCGGGCAAGCGACGCAAAGGATTGCGGGCTGTATTTGTAGCTGCATTCGGTGTGGATCGACTCGCCCGGGCGAAACGCGACAGTCTCCCCGCCCACCGTGACGCGCTGCCCCATGCGGCTGACGAGATGCATCTCGATGCGGTCCTCGCGGCAATTGTAGAAGGCGTAGTGAGCGAAGCTGCGCAGGTCAAATGAGCCGCCCAGCTCGCGATTGATGCGACGCAGCAGGTTGAGATTGAAGCGCGCGGTCACGCCCAGAGCGTCGTTGTAGGCGGCGTGCAGCACGCCCGGATCCTTGATGCGATCGACGCCCACGATCATCACCGCGCCGTCGCCCAGGATCGTCGCCGCATGGCGCAAGAATGCCCGCGCCTCGTCCGGCTCGAAATTGCCGATGGTGGATCCCGGAAAGAAACCCACCTTCGGCATTCCGGCGACCTCCGCCGGCAGACCGAAAGGCCCGGTGAAATCGGCGGCGACCGGCAGCACCCACAGATCGCGATAGGCGGAGCGCAATCGCGCGGCGCTCAGTTCGAGAAAATCCGCCGAGATGTCCACCGGCACGAAGGCGCGGAGCTGCGGCGCCTTGTCGAGCAGGAGCTACACCTTTCGGCAGGCCCCGCTGCCGAATTCCACCAGGGCGGCGCCGTCCGGAATGAGCGCGGCGATGGCGGCGGCGTTGTCCTCGAGAATGCGCAGCTCCGTGCGGGTGGGATAATATTCGTCGAGCTTCGTGATCTCCTCGAACAGCAAGGAGCCTTCGCTGTCGTAGAAATATTTCGGCGCAATGCGCTTGCGATCGGCAGAGAGCCCCGCGCGGACGTCGGCGGCAAAGGCATCGCGCTCGGCGTCGGCCGGCATCTGCAACGGCTTCGGCTTGACGAGAACGTTCATGCTTCGCCTCACGGATAATCGACAAGCCGCAGCCCGCTGAATTGCCAGCGCGCCGAGGGCGGAAAGAAATTGCGGTAGCTTGCGCGCGCATGGCCCCCGGGCGTCGCGAGCGAGGAGCCGCGCAGCACCATCTGGTTGACCATGAACTTGCCGTTGTATTCGCCGAGCGCGCCGGGCGCTGCCGCATAGCCGGGATAGGGCAGATAGGCGCTGCGCGTCCATTGCCAGACGATGCCGAAGGCGTCGTCAATGACCTCCGCGCGCGCGGCCACTTCCCATTCCATCTCGGTCGGCAGATGCTTGCCCGCCCAGCGCGCGAAGGCGTCGGCCTCGTAATAGGACACGTGGCAGACCGGTGCGTCGGGATCGACGGGTTGCAGGCCGCCGAGCGTCATCGCGTGCCAGGCGCCGTCGCGCCGGCGCCAATAGCCCGGCGCATCCCAGCCTTCCGCTTCTGCCTGAGCCCAGCCGTCGGATAGCCACAGCGTCGGGGTGGTATAGCCTCCGTCCTTCATGAAGGACAGCCAGTCGCGATTGGTGACAAGCCCGCGCGCAATCTTCGCCGGCTGGATGAAGGTGCGGTGCGCCGGCCACTCGTTGTCGAAGTGAAAGCCGTCGCCGTCATGACCGACCGCGTGGATGCCGGCCGGCAAGTCCGCATAATCGCGCGAGCCGCTGCCGAGCGGCATCGACCAGCCTTCGTCATAGACCGGCGCGATCGGGTTCTGCGCGAAGGCATGCAGGATGTCGGTCCACAGCAATTCCTGATGCTGCTGCTCGTTATGCAGGCCGATCTCGACGATCGGCAAAATCCTCTGGAGGTCGTCGCCGACTGCCGTCTCGATCAGCCTGACGACCGCAGCATCGACATGCGCGCGGTACGCAGCGACCTCCTGCGCATTCGGCCGTGTGATCAGTCCGCGCTTCGGCCGCGCGTGGCGCGGACCGGCAGAGACGTAATAGGAGTTGAACAGGAAGGCGAAGCGCTCGTCGAAGCGACGATAATTTTCGTCAAAGGCCTCGAGCAGGAACTGCTCGAAAAACCAGGTCGTGTGGGCGCGATGCCACTTGGCCGGGCTCGCATCCGGCATCGACTGGATGGTCTGGTCCTCCGCCGAAAGCGGCGCCGCGCGACGCTCCGTCTCGCCTCGGACGGCGCGAAACGTCTGCGACCAGCGCTGCCGGGCGTCGGCAGGGGCCGCATGGCCGCCATCCCGAGAGAGCGAGGCTGGTGCTGCGGGCATACGGGATTCTCCTCAATGCAAACAGAGGTTTGGCCCAATGCGCGATGGAGAAAATCGTTCCGCTTGCGCCCGGGCAGGCAAGTCCAAAGCATGAGCACGGTCAACTGACAGAGTTGTGAGCCCCTGCTGCCGATCCGTGACGGCACCGTGACGCGATCATGCGTTCGCATGCTCGCTCACCACGCCGCTCCTCACGTCCCGCACTTAATGCCGCCGCTCATGCGATCAACGGGGCGCCCCGCAGCCTCCTGTCAGGAGGTGTCAGGATCAGGATGCCTGGGACACAAGGCGGCCTGCGACTTCACCGCTTCCATTCCACCTGGCGCGAACAGCGGATGCGATAATCGGGTGCGGCTTCCGCCAGCCGGTGCGTGCAGAACTTGACGTCCAGATTGTTCTGCGAATACGACCAGAAACCGTTCTTCCACGAATAGAAGCCCTGCAGCCGATTGAACGTGCGCTCGAGCCTGGTCGTGTCGTCCGCATGTGCGACGTCGAACGAGCCGGATCGCACGAAAGGCTGACCGAGCCTCGTGCATACGATGGTGTCGGGCGCCGTCTCGCCGACCGAAGGGGCGACATATTGATCGCCCTCCACTTCCGCACGGCAGAGATAGAGTTCGGAACTTGTCACATTAACGAGATACGCTTCCGCCGCGCATTTGGTGCGATGCGTGTTCTGGCCCGGCTGGGACACATATTCGCATTGGCCGACCTTGGCATGCAGGCGCATCTGATCCGAGGCATGGGCCGGCGCCACGCTCGACGCTGCCAACAGGATTGCTGCCCAAAGCTTGTTCATGCCATGCATTCCCCGGCCGCACCCGGCGAGTTAACCACCACTTGGCCGAACATCAAACACGCTTGAAGTCCGGCCCAAAATGGTTCATCGGCATGACGGGCGCGCTATCGGCGCCAAGTTTTTTTGAGGAAGTCGATGCGTATCGCGATGATCGGTTCGGGCTATGTGGGCCTTGTTTCGGGAGCCTGCTTCGCAGATTTCGGCCATCATGTCGTCTGCGTGGACAAGGACGACGCGAAGATTGCCGCGCTGCTGCGCGGGTCGATCCCGATCTACGAGCCGGGCCTTGAGGAACTCGTTGCGCGCAACGCCGAACAGCAACGGCTTTCCTTTACCACCGACCTGCCGAAGGCGGTCTCGGACGCCGACGTGGTATTCATTGCCGTCGGCACGCCGTCCCGCCGCGGCGACGGGCATGCCGACCTGAGCTACGTTTTCGCGGCCGCCCGCGAGATCGCGCAGGCATTGTCCGGCTATACCGTCGTGGTGACGAAATCGACGGTGCCGGTCGGGACCGGCGACGAGGTCGAGCGCATTATCAAGGAGACGCGGCCGGACGCGGAATTCGCAGTCGTGTCGAACCCGGAATTCCTGCGGGAGGGCGCCGCGATCCGCGATTTCAAGCACCCCGACCGCATCGTGATCGGAACCGGGGATGAGCGGGCGGGCGCCGTGATGGCGGAAGTCTACCGCCCGCTCTATCTGAACGCTCCGCCGCTCATGATCACCGAGCGGCGCACGGCGGAACTGATCAAATACGCGGCCAACGCATTCCTCGCGACCAAGATCACCTTCATCAACGAAATCGCCGATCTCGCCGAGAAGGTGGGCGCCAACGTGCAGGACGTGGCGCGCGGCATCGGCTTGGACAACCGCATCGGCTCCAAGTTCCTGCATGCCGGTCCCGGCTATGGCGGCTCCTGCTTTCCGAAGGACACGCTGGCGCTGATCAAGACCGGCCAGGATTACGAGGCGCCGCTGCGCATCGTCGAGACGGTCGCGGCGGTCAACGACAACCGCAAGCGCGCGATGGCGCGCAAGGTCTCCGCCGCGCTCGGCGGCAACATCCGCGGCAAGACGATCGCCGTGCTCGGCCTGACCTTCAAGCCGAACACCGACGACATGCGCGAAGCGCCCTCGATCCCGCTGATCACCGCCTTGCAGGACATGGGCGCGAGCGTGCGCGCCTACGATCCCGCCGGCATGGAGCAGGCCAAGGCGGTGCTCAGCAATGTCGACTACGCGCAGGATGCCTATGCCTGTGTCGAGAACGCGGACGCGCTCGTCATCGTCACCGAATGGGAGCAGTTCCGCGCGCTCGACTTCCGCCGGCTGAAGGAGATCATGGCCCGTCCGGTCGTCGTCGATCTGCGCAACATCTACGACGCCCGCGAACTGGCCAGGCAGGGCTTCGTCTATTCGGGCATCGGCAAGACCGATCCGAATTCCTTGCGGTATTGAGCGGCGCGGCGCTTCTCGCGCGCGGCCGAGCTTCCGATCATCAGGTCGACGATGCGCTTGCCGCTGCCGGCGCCCATTGTCCAGCCGAGCGTGCCGTGGCCGGTGTTGAGCCAGAGATTGGCGTAAGCCGTCCCGCAAACATATGGAACGTTCGAGGGAGTCGCCGGGCGCAGGCCGGTCCAGAATGTCGCCTTGCCGAAATCGCCGGCGTCGGGGAACAGGCTGCGCGCATTGCGCAGGATCGCGTCGCAACGCCCGTAATTGAGCGCGCGCGAATAGCCGGACAATTCCGCCGTGCCCGCGACCCGCAGCCGGTCGCCGAGATTCGAATAGACCAGCTTGTACTGGTCGTCGGTCAGGCTCGTCTGCGGCGGCATGTGTCCGGCGCCGATGGGGATGGTGACCGAATAGCCCTTGGCGGGATAGATGTTGAGGTGAACGCCATAGGGCGCGAGAAACGGCGCCGAATAGCTGCCGAGGCTCACGATGACGTTGCGCGCCGCCAGCGTGCGGTAGCCCGAGGGGCCGGCGATCTCGACGCCGCCGATGCGGCGCTCGCGCTTGTCGGCATGCAGGGCGACGACACTCGTGCCATACAGGAAATCGACCCCGCCGCGCGCGCAGACCTTCGCCAATTCCCGCGTATAGACATGCGCGTCGCCGCTTTCGTCCTCGGCGGTGTAGGTCGCACCCACGATCTCGCCGATCCGCGGCGCCAGCGCGGGCTCGATCTTCAGCACCTCGTCGCGATCGACCACGCGCCGGTTGCAGCCATATTTGCGCATCAGCTCGGCGACCGGGACCGCCGCCTCGAACTCGCGCGGATCGCGATAGAAATGCAGGATGCCCTGCATGCGCTCGCTATAATGGATGTTCTCGCGCGCGCGGATTTCCTGCAGCAATGCGCGGCTCTGGCGGGCGAGCTGCACGATTTCGACGGTATGCCGGGACGCGCGCTGCGGCAGGCAGTCCACCACGAACTGCGCAATCCACCACCATTGCCGCCAGTCCATGCGCGGGCGGAACAGCAGCGGCGCATTGCCGTCGAACACCCATTTGAGGATTTTTCCCGGCGCGCCGGGATTGGCCCAGGGCTCCGCATGGCTGACCGAGATCTGCCCGCCATTGGCGAAGCTCGTCTCGAGCCCGGCTTCGGGCTGGCGCTCGATCACGCAGACACTCTTGCCGGCGCGCATCGCCCAATAGGCGGTGTTGACGCCGACAACGCCGGCCCCGAGCACGATGACATCGTAGGAAGCGGCAGAAGGTTTCTGGTCCATGACAGACTCCGGGTTGCGCTCGAATCTCGGTCGAGCACCCCCTCTGTCTTGGGCCTGAGAGTTTCAGCGGGCGGCCGGTATGCCGCACTGCCTTTCCCCATCGGCGGGAGCCTTGTGGCTCCGCTTTCCAGAGTCCGGTTTCTTGGCGGTCCTTTTGCCTGAGAGTTTCCGGGGCGGTTGCTCCTTCGGCGCCAACCGGGCGTTTCGGCCCGGTCGATCTCTCCCGCTTATCGAATGATAGAAAGTTCCTATCGTTCGTCAAGTCTCAAGGGATCACGAATTTCTGGCGGAGAAGGGCCGTTTTCGCAGCGTTGGACCGCGCGACGCTTTCATTCGAGGAATCGGCGGCGTCGCCTTCAATCGTACAGCATGAGGTCGGCCGGCGCGGATGCGCGCCGCCGGTGCGCGGCGCCGGCGGGCAGGCGGTCGCACCAGTCCTCGAGGTCGGAAAAGATGTCGCGCAACGTCATGACGACCCGCCCGGCACGGTCGTCCGCCACACGATAATGGACATGCTTCGCCTCCCGCCGCGTGGCGACGATCCCGGCCTCGCGCAATTCGCTGAGCTGTTGCGACAATGTCGGCTGGCGAATGCCGAGTTCGCTCTCGATCTCGGCGACGGAACGCTCGCCCTCGAGCAACAGGCACACGATCGAGAGCCTGTTCGGGTTGGCCATCGATTTCAGGAGATCGCTGGCCTCGCCCACACTGCGGCAGAGCCGCGCATTGCGTTTCGTTCTCATCGCTGCGCTCGTCTTCGTGTCGATTGAAGTTCGTCACACCTTGTCGGGATGAAAATGCGCGATCCAGTTATAGGCACCCGTGAGATCGACCCCGACTTTCTGTCCAAGCGGAATCAGTTCATCGGCCCTCATGCGTCCGGCGATCACTTCCCCGGCCGCCCATAGATTGAGCGAGCGCGTGCCGGAACGGCAATGCGCCAGGACCGGCCCTTCCATTTCGTCCATCGCCTTCTGCATGGCGTCGACATCGTCCGGACCGAAGGGCACACCGGACCGGATCGGAATCTGGCGATAGGCCAGACCAAGCTTGCGCGCTTCCGATTCCTCGCTCGGGCTGTCGGGCTGCGCCACCTCCTCGCCATCGGGGCGGTTGTTGATGACCGACTTGAATCCGAGCCTGGCGATCTCCGCGAATTCCTCGAGCTGCGGCTGCGTCGCGACCGAGAGACGGTCGTTCACTTTCATGATCTTCATAAAATTCCTCCGCGCGCCGGATGGGGCGCGCTTCGATATGCACGAATTCCGGTCAATCTGCGAGGCAGCGCGCTCACGAAATAATCGTTTCGATATTTCATTGCAGCCACGAGAACAATTCTTCGGTCGCGAGGCAAATCGGAATTTGTTTCCGCTTGACTCGCGCGATCATTCTATAAAAATGTAAATTGAAAAGCGCAATGGGCGACGGGCCGAGCCGATTGCCCTTCGAGATGCTTGCGGGATGGAAACGCCGCCTTCGGTGCGAAAGAGGCGTGCATGACGTTCAGGATCGGCGTCCATCCGAACAACCTCCACTTGCTGCTTGCACAGCATTGGCCGGGCGCATTCGATTCCCTCGGAGCCAGCTTCGTCTCTTATCCGGAAGGGCGCGATACCGGAAAGCTTCTTGCGGAAGGCCGGATCGATGTCGGCGGCACCGGCTCGACGCCGCCGATCATCTCGCAGGTGTCGGGGCTCGATGTGCTCTACGTCGCCGCATCCGCGCCGCGCCCGGCCAATGGCGCGATCCTGGTCGGCAAGAGCTCCAAGATCAGCAATGTGAAGGATCTTGCCGGCAAGCGGATCGCGCTGCTCGACGGCTCCTTTCACACCTTCTTGCTCGCGCGCGTGCTGGAGGACGCACAGCTGACGCTGAAGGATGTCGAGCGCGTCGAGCTTGCGCCCATCCCCTCGCGCGACGCGCTGGTCGCCGGCAAGGTCGACGCCTGGATTGCAATGGCGCCGCATCTCGATCAGGCGCTGGCCGACGGCAGCGCGCGGCAACTCGTGCCCTGCGGCGCAACCATTCCGAACCGCTCCGTATTCTGGACGCTGCGATCACGCAAGGTTCTGCCGGCGATCATCGACTGTTTCGTGGATGGTCTCATCGGCATCGGCAAGGCCATCACGGCAGACCCCGATCGCGCGGCGCGGATTCTCGCCGATCTCAAGGTGGGCGGCGTGAACGCCGAGGCCTGGCGCAAGGCGATCGTGACGCGCGACTGGACAATCGTGCGGGCGAACGCCGCGATCGTTGCCGAGCAGCAGGACGAAGCCGATACGCTGTTCCGCCACGGCGACCTTGCGAGGAAAATACAATTGTCCGCCGCCCTGCCCGCTCCGGCGTCGGCAGCCTGAACGACAGGAGGAAAGCGCGATGAATATTCTTTGGTACATGTGCGCGCCCGACGGCGCCTATCCCTGGAATCCCAAGGGCTCGCGCACGATGGACTACAGCTATTTCCAGCAGCTCGCGAAAGCCTACGACCGGCTCGGCTTCACCGGCGCCCTGTTCGCGACCGGCGCGCATGACGTATGGGTGCTGGCGGCCGCGCTGCTGCCGCAGACCGAGCGCATGCGCTTCCTGGTCGCGATCCATCCGGGCCTGATCGCGCCGACGCTGCTCGCCAAGATGGCGGCGACGTTCCAGGAATTCTCCAGGGGGCGCCTGCTCATCAACGTGGTTTCGGGCGATGCCAAGATGATGGGCGCCTATGGCATGAAGCTGCCGCATGACGAGCGCTACACGATGGCCGACGAATATCTGTCGATCTGGCACCGCCTGATGGCGGGCGAGAGCGTGACCTATGACGGAAAATATTTCTCGGTCGAGGGCGCCAAGCTCGCCTTGCCTGCGGGCGCCGGCATCGAGGCCCCGCCGCTCTGGTTCGGCGGCTCGTCGGGCCCCGCGATCGATGTCGCGGCCAAGCACACCGATACCTATCTCTCCTGGGGCGAGACGCCCGAGCAGATCAAGGGCAAGGTCGACCAGGTGAAGGAGCGCGCGAAGCATTACGGGCGGGAGCTGAGCTACGGCATTCGTCTCTACGTGATCGTGCGCGAGACCGACGCGGAAGCATGGGAGGCGGCAAGCTGGCTCTACGACCGCATGGACGACGCCGCCATTGCGGGCAACCAGCGCTTCGTCTCCAACACCGACTCGGTCGGCCAGAAGCGCATGAGCGAGATGCACGGCGGCACAAAACCCGGGAATTTGCGCGATCTCGAAGTCGCGCCGAATCTCTGGGCGGGCATCGGCCTCGTGCGGCCCGGTCCCGGCACCGCCATTGTCGGCTCGCCCGACACCGTGATCCGGACACTCGAAGCCTATCAGGCCGCCGGCGTCGACACCTTCATCCTCTCCGGCATGCCGCTGCTGGAGGAGGCCTATCGCTTCGCCGAAACCGTGCTGCCAAGATTGCCCGTCAACACCGAGCTGCCGAAAGCCAAGAGCTACACCTGGTCGACCTTGTTCGACCGCGACCTCACGGCGCAGAAGGCGGCGGGCTGAAGGGAGAGCACATGATTCTCGACGAGCGGAGCTACAAGATCAAGGTCGAGTGCCTGCGGGACTATCTCGACACCTACGTCGCCGAAGGCATGGAACTGCAGATCAGCCATCTCGGCGATCTCGTCGGCTGGTTCACCACCGATGTCGGCACCATCAACGAGGTCGTCCATATCTGGCGCTACAAGGACATGGGCGACCGCGAGCGCCGCCGCGCCGCGATGGAAGCCGATCCCAGGTGGCAGGCGTTCCGGAAAAAGACGTCCCCCTACGTGCTGGAAATGCGCAACCGCATTCTGCGGCCGACTTCCTTCTCGCCCATGCGCTGAAGGTCCGGCACAATGTCCGCGATGGAAACCCCTGTCCTCCCCGGCACGAGCTTCGGCCTCGCGCGCCGCCTTGCGGCACCGCTCGATGCGCTCGAAGCCTTGCTGCAATGGCTGGGCGCTCTCGTCCTCGCGGCGCTGTTCGTGCTGGTCATGACATCGGTCACGCTGCGCTATGCGTTCGGCGGCGGGCTGATCTGGTCGGAGGAGCTTGCGATCTGGCTGAACGTGCTGCTGGTCGCGATCGGCGCGCCGCTCGCCGTGACCGGCGTGCTGGCGATGCGGCTCGATGTCGTCGTCCGCTTTCTGCCTGCGCCGGCGCAGGTGGCCGCGGGACTTGCCGCCGACGGCATCGCGATTGCGGCTGCGCTGATCCTCGCGCTCGGCGCCTCGGGCGTGGCGCAGGCCATCGGCGGCATGTCCACGGTTCTGCGTCTGCCGGAATGGCTGCCCTACGCGGCGATTGCGGCGGGCGGCGCGCTCACCATCGTCATGCTCGTGGGCCGCACGCTGCAGCGCGACGGCGCCTTGCGCGCCGCGCTCATTCTGGCCGCGGGCGTCCTGATCTATCTTGCCGCTCATCATCTGCAGATCGCGCGGCTCGACGCGCCGAGCCTCGCGGCCGGGCTTATCGCCGCCATCGGCCTTTTGCTCGGGGCGCCGCTGCCGCACACGCTGCTTGTCGGCGTGGCGCTTGCGACGCCGTTGGGCGCCATGCTGCCGGAGCCGGCGCTGGTGCAGAATACCGTGAACGGCGTCAGCAAATTTCTCCTGCTCGCAATCCCCTTCTTCCTGCTGGCCGGCGGCATCCTGACCGAAGGCGGACTGGCGGAACGTCTCGTGCGCTTCGCTTCCGCCCTGGTCGGGCACCTGCGCGGAGGGCTCGCGCAAACCACGCTCGTGTCGAGCGTGATGTTCTCCGGCGCATCCGGCTCGTCCATTGCCAACGCCGCCTTCGGCGCGAAGGTGATGGTGCCGGAACTGGTCCGGCACGGCTATCCGCTGCCGCGGGCCGCGGCCATCGTCGCGTCCACCGCGATGCTCGACAACATCATTCCGCCGTCGATTGCCTTTCTGATTCTCGCAGCGGCGACCAATCTTTCGGTCGGCTCGCTGCTGGTCGGCGGCTTCGTCGCCGGCGCGGTGCTGGCGCTGGCGCTCGGCATCGGGATTTTCATCACCTGCCGCGACGAGAAACCCGCCCATGCTCCTGCGACCGGCGCGGAGCGCGGACGCGCCTTTCTTTCCTCGCTCCCGGCCATCGGACTTGGCGTGATCGTCGTGGTCGGCATTCGCTTCGGCATCGTGACGACCACGGAAGCGTCGGCACTTGCCGTCGCCTATGCGCTTGTTGTCTGCCTTGCGATGCGCGGCCTCACGGGGCGCACCCTTGCCGCCTCCTTCCGGCAGGCCGCCGGAGAGGCCGCCGCCATCGGCCTGCTGATCGGCACGGCCGCGCCGTTCGCCTTCCTGCTCGCCGTCGACGACGTGTCCGGACTTGCGACCTCCGCCGTCACCGCGCTCGGCTCCAATCCCTATGCCGTGCTGCTGCTGGCGAATATCCTGCTGCTGGTGGTCGGCCTTTTCCTCGATATCGGCGCAGCGCTCCTGCTGTTCGGGCCGCTGCTGCTGCCCGCCGCGATCGCCGCAGGCATCGATCCGATCCATTTCGGCGTGATCCTGACCGTCAATCTCATGATCGGCGGGCTGACGCCGCCGGTCGGCGTGCTCGTCTATGTCGCAAGCGGCGTCTCGGGCGCCCGCCCGGCACAGGTATTCCGCGAAGCGACGCCACTCCTGCTTTCGCTGATTGTCGCGCTCGCCATCCTCAGCATTGGCGCAGCAATACTTGCCACCTCACCGAAGCTCTAGCGTGCCGAGTCCACAGGAGAAGAACATGCAACGCCACCTTTCACGCCGCCGCTTTTCCAGGCTGCTCGCCGCCGGCGCGGCGGCCCCCTTCGTCATGCGCGCCACGGCGGCGCGCGCCGCGACCACGCTGACCGTCGCCTCGCTGTTCGGCCCCGACAAGCCGGAGACGAAGGTCTGGTTCAAGATCAGGGAGATCGTCGACGCCAGGCTTCCCGGCCAGTTTGACTTCAAGATCGTGCAGAACGCGGCGCTGGGCGGCGAG
>JACAEG010000185.1 GCA_013388965.1 Pseudorhodoplanes sp.
GGGCCCTGGGGCCGGGGGCCGTCGGCGGTGCGCCCGCCGACGAGCAGGGCGCCCGCCTCCTCCGCAATCTGCTCCACCGCAAACCCGGTGACGAGCTGCAGCGCGCCGCGATCCACGAGCGCCTTGAGGTCGGAGCCGAGCTTGCCGCGCGCCTCGAGCTGATCGTCCGCGCCGCCGCCGAACACGCGCGAGAGGTCCGTGCCGCGCAGGGCCCAGACGATTGCCACATCGCGATCGGTCTCGGCGAGGGTGGCGAGATCGATCAACACATTCGCCGCCGAATGCCCGCCGCCCAGGACCAGCGTGCGCTGGCCGGCATAGGTTGCGCGATCGCGTCCCAGAATGTCGGGAATGCCGTAGGCAATGCGATCCGCATAGTCATGCTCGCCCGGCACGGGCAACCCGGAAGCGCCCATCGGATTCGGGTTCTGCCAGGTGCCGGACGCATCGATCACCGCGCTGGCCAGCACGATTCTGCGGCGACCGTCCTTGCCCTCGATCGTCAGCGCGAAGGGGCGCCCGGCGCGGCCGCGGCTCGCGACCTTGTCCATGCCCTGGCTCGAAATTGCGACCACGCGCGCTCCGGTTTCGATGACACGGCTCAATTCCGGGGTGTCGGCGAGCGGCTGCAGATAGCGCGCGACAATCTCGCCGCCGGTCGGCAGCCCGTCGGCCTCCGGCTCCTGCCAGCCGTGGCGCGCCAGGATTTTCCGCGCGGCGGAATCGATATTGAGATGCCAGGGCGAGAACACGCGCACATTCGCCCAGTCGCGCATGTTGGCGGCGACCGTCTTGCCTGCCTCGAACACCTGCACGGGCACGTTTCGCTCGATCAGGTGGGCGGCGGCGGCAAGCCCGACGGGCCCTCCCCCGATCACGGCAACGGGCAAGTCTTCACGCTCGATCATCACACGGTCTCCGTTTTTCGCTTCGACAGCGTCTTCGGTTGGCGCGCGGCCGGCGCGCAGGTTTGCGGAGCGCAGCTCATGCTGACGCCGCGGCAGCAATTCTCGGTGAGATAGCCGAGCAGCGCGTTCATGGTGTCGAACTGCGCCGCATAGATCAGCGAGCGGCCTTCGCGCCGCACGGTGACGAGTCCTGCCTGGCGCAGCCGGTCGAAGTGAAAGGAAAGAGTGTTGGGCGCGAGCCCGAGTTCGGACGCGACCTGCCCCGCCGGCATGCCTTCGGGTCCCGCCTGCACCAGCAGGCGGTAGGTCTGCAGGCGGTTTTCCTGCGCAAGCGCGGCAAGGGCGGCGACAACGTCTGTCTGTTCCATAGTTCAACGAATATCGAAATATTGGAGCCGGAGTCAAGGCCGCCTGTTCAAAAACATCGTGCGCCCCGATTCCGGGCGCGCGCGCATGTGCGCGACCCCGGGATCCGTGTTCACAAATCGGGTTTGCGGATTGCGGCCCTCGCCCCTGCCGCGGCTCGGCCGGAACGACGGGGAAGCCGAATCAATCGTCTCGATACACGCGCTCGCGGCGCTCGTGCCGCTCCTGCGCCTCGATCGAGAGCGTCGCGATCGGCCGCGCCTCCAGCCGCTTGAGCGAGATCGGCTCGCCGGTCTCCTCGCAATAGCCGTAGGTGCCGTCGTCGATGCGCGCGATCGCGGCATCGATCTTCGCGATCAGCTTGCGCTGCCGGTCGCGCGCACGCAGCTCGATCGCGCGATCGGTCTCCGACGATGCGCGGTCGGCAAGATCGGGATGGTTCTGATTCTCGTCCTGCAGGTGCTGCAGCGTCTCGCGCGCTTCCTTCAGGATGTCTTCCTTCCAGTCGAGCAGCTTCTGGCGGAAATACTCCCGCTGGCGCTCGTTCATGAAGGGCTCTTTTTCGCTCGGCTGATAGGACTTGGTCCCATTCTTCATTTGCACCGCCTTCAACTCCCGGCACCTGGTGAGTCGCCCTTCCCACCGCGGCGTGCTTATAGCGGGAGGTCCCTGCCGCGACAACAGGCTTGTGGATCGGGAACCGCACCCGATGTCATTGGGAAGTCACAAGAATCGGGTTCGCGCTGCGTTGCAGTGCAGTATCGGTCCCCGCGGGGTCAGCGCGGCGTGAGCTTGGCGATCTCGACCTCGAGGCGGACCTCGATCTCCGCCAGCACGCCGTCGAGACCGGCCTCGCCGGATTTTTCCCTGAGGCTTTCCGAGAGGCTGCGCAGCCGGTTCAGCGTGGCGGGACCGGGGTTGCCGGACAGCAGCGCGATCTTCAATTCGTCGAGCGCATCGAGCGCGGTGCGCCCGCGCATCACCGAACGACGCCGCCGCTCGGTCTTCTCGTCGACACCCTGCAGCGCGATCAGCGCATCGATCCCGCCGACCGTGCGCAAGGCCGGCGCCTGGCCCTGCGGACGCGCGGCCTCCTCCTCGGTCAGCCTGAAGGATCCGCCCGCCGTCCGCCGCGCCGCTTGCGCGCCCTGCGCGAGCGCCGCCGAATTGGGTCCCTGGATGCGCATCGTGTTCGCTCCCCGGAGTGGGCTCCGGTCGGTTCCACCTTCGGCCGACATGGTTAACGCCCTGTAAACGCGCCCGGCAAAAGCTGCCGCGCCCGGCAATTGACGCCCGCTGGCAGCGCGCCTCGGTCGCGCCGGGCGAATTGAAAAAGCCAGACAATTCAAACGCTTCGTCGAAACCATGCCGCTGGCACGGCTCTCGCAACACGATTCTCGTCCGCTTTCATGGGGAGCATGATGAGGACGTTCGGGTTTGCACGCGCCGCCTTGCTGGCGGTCCTGACTTCGATCTCGATCGCGACGGCGGCGCAGGCCACCTCGCGCATCAAGGACCTTGCGAGCTTCGAAGGCGCGCGCCAGAACCAGCTCATCGGCTACGGCCTCGTCGTCGGCCTCAACGGCACCGGCGACACGCTCAACAACATCCCCTTCACCAAGCAGTCGCTTCAGGCGATGCTCGAACGCCTCGGCGTCAATGTCCGCGGCCAGCAGATGCGTACCGGCAACGTCGCCGCCGTGATGGTGACGGCGAACCTGCCGCCCTTCGCCACGCAGGGCACCCGCATCGACGTCACCGTTGCCGCGCTCGGCGATTCCAAGAGCCTGCAGGGGGGCGTGCTGCTCGTCACCCCGCTCCTCGGCGCCGACGGCAATGTCTATTCGGTCGCGCAGGGCTCGGTCGCCATCGGCGGCTTCGAGGCGGAGGGCGAAGCGGCCAAGATCGTGCGCGGCGTGCCGACGGTCGGCCGCATTTCCAACGGCGCGATCATCGAGCGCGAGATCGAGTTCCAGTTCAATCGGCTGAACCAGGTCAGGCTCGCGCTGCGCAATCCGGATTTCACCACCGCCAAGAGGATCGCCGCCGCGATCAACGACTATTTCGGCTCCGCCGTCGCCGAGCCGCTCGATTCCGCGACCGTGCAAGTCTCGCTGTCGGCGAAATCCGACACCAACGTGGTCGCGCTGCTCACCGAGATCGAGCAATTGCAGGTCGAGCCCGATCTCGTTGCCCGCGTCATCATCGACGAGCGATCCGGCGTGATCGTGCTGGGCCGCGACGTGCGCGTCTCCACGGTCGCGGTCGCGCAGGGCAATCTCACCGTCAGCATAGCGGAGACGCCGGAAGTCAGCCAGCCCGCGCCCTTCTCCGCCGGGCGGACGGTCGTCGTGCCGCGCACCAGCGTCGATGTGCAGGAAGACGGCAAGAAGCTCGCGCTGGTCAAGGAAGGCGTGTCGCTGCAGGAGCTCGTGGACGGCCTCAACGCCCTCGGCCTTGGACCGCGCGACCTCATCAGCATCCTGCAGGCGATCAAGGCCGCCGGCGCGCTGCAGGCCGAGATCGAGGTGATGTGATGAACACGCTCATCGACAATGCCGCGACGGCTCATCTTGCATCGCTCGCCACGCAACAGGACCCGCGCGCCGCTCTCAAGGCGGCCGCCAACGAGAAGCAGCTGCGCGCGGCGGCCGAGGATTTCGAGGCGGTCTTTCTCAACACGATGTTCAGCCAGATGTTCACCGACATCGACGGTGATGGCCCGTTCGGCGGCGACGGCGCCGTCGGCGTGTGGCGCTCCTTTCTCACGGACGAATACGCCAAGTCCTTTGCGAAAAGCGGCGGCATCGGGATCGCCGATCACGTCTACAGCGCACTGCTCGAAATCCAGGAGCAGAAGGCGCACTAGAACCGGAGACGACGATGTCCCCTCGCCCATCAGAGACACGCGAGCAAGCCGCGCCCGAAGCCGGCGCCGTGCTCGAACGACTCCCGAAGGTGATGGATGCCCTTGTCGAACTCGTCGAGCAGGAGACCTCGCTTGTGCGGGCGGGCCGCCTGGCGGACGCCGCGCGGCTCGAACCGGCCAAGGACGATCTCGCCCGCGAATTCCTCCGGCATGCCGCCTGGCTAAAGGCGAACAGGGACCGCCTGCCCTCCGGCCTCGCCGCGCAGATCGACGCGCTGCGCCGCAAGCACGACGTCTTCCAGGCGTTGCTGCAGATCAACCTGACGGTGCTCGCGACCGCGCATGCCGTCTCGGAAGGCATCATGCGCGGCGTCTCCGAGGAGATCAACCGCCGGTCGCAGCCCTCGACCTACGGCGCGAGCGGACGCGCGACCGCCCCCAGGCCGGGCAACGCCCAGCCGCTGACGGTCAGCCGGGTGCTGTGAGCATTTGCAAGTTTAGGGATTTGGCCAACAGGCAGTTAAAGTTCGTGTCTTAGCGTTCCCCGAGAACTTCGTCGGACCTTGCGCGGATGTCCGCGCGCCGGGAGGTGCAGGTGGACTCGCCGTTCACGATCAAGCCGCGCGAGGGCGTGAACCGCGCCGGCTATGGCGCCGCAAGGGCCGTGCGCACGGAGCTGTCGCCGGCGCAGAGCGTGACCGCCTCCCGCACCGCGGCAGCTGCGCAGACGCCCGCTCCCGCGCAGGACAGCCCGGCGCGGGAATCCCTGATCGACCCGCAGGCGCACGAACTCATCAACCGCGTGAAGGACGAGCGCGAGCGCCGCAAGGACCGCCGCGCGAGCGATGACGCGCTCATGCGCCAGCGCGCCTATGCCCGCGCCGATGACGGAAAATCCGACGACGGCGAAGGCCAGCCGCACGCCAATCTCGAGATCTGATCGCGGGCGAACACCTAACGAATGCTTACCGGCGCTCAGCAGCAAATCCGCTTGTGACGCAGTTAAAGAGAGTTATCGGGAGCGCATTAACTCATTAACCACGTTCTTTTACGCGACCTTGAAAGCCAGCATGGCATGTGGGTCGCCGATCCCCTGGATCGACACGTGTAATCCAAACCAGAAAGGTTGCGTTCTATGGCTTCCAACATCACCCTGTCGTCGAGCGTTCGCAAGAACCTGCTCGCTCTGCAGAGCACGGCGGACCTGGCGAGCTTGACCCAGAATCGTCTCGCCACGGGCAAGAAGGTCAACTCGGCCCTCGACAATCCGAGCAACTTCTTCACCTCCCAGTCTCTCAACAACCGCGCCGGCGACCTGAACGCCCTGCTCGACTCGATCGGCCAGGCCCAGCAGACGCTGAAGGCAGCCGACGAAGGCATCACGTCGCTGACCAAGCTGGTGGAATCCGCAAAGTCGATCGCCAAGCAGGCCCGCCAGGCTCCGCAGCCCGGTTCGGCCACCTACTCGGCCATCGCGCTCTCCGGAAACCCGACCGACGAAACGCTCGGCACGACCGGCAACGGCGCGGCGATCACGGTCGCCAACGCCACGACCTACTCGTTCGACATCAACATCAACGGTGCGGGCGCCGAGACGGTCACCTATACGTCGGACGGCGACGCGACCTATGCTGA
>JACAEG010000063.1 GCA_013388965.1 Pseudorhodoplanes sp.
GGCCGCAACCGCCACCCGTGTCATGCCATCCTCTCGCCTGCGCCCAAGGTTGAGCATTGTTTGCCGCCCGTCAACCGCAATGGATCGGCGACGCCGGTCGGCCTATGCTTCCTTGAATGGAACGCCCCGCGGACAAAAGGCAAGAGGAGCAGCGCGCCGCCCTGGCGGAGCTCGAGCGCCTGCGGCATGAGGGCGAGACGCTCACCGGCGCGATGGCTGGCGCTGCCCGCCGCACCGTCGCGCATGTTGCCGGGCATGAGGGGGATACCACCGACGGAATCGAAATCTGGGGCCGCCGCATCGGCCGAGCGCTCGGCGTGCTTGCCGTGATCGGCCTCGCCCTCCATCTTTACCTGACCTACATGCGATGAACGTGCGCGTCACCGACCCACCGCTGACCGACCCTCTGGCCTGGCATTCCGTCAAGGCGCCTTCGCTCGCCGACATGGAAGTCATGGCGCTTGCCGCCTATGAGCGGTTGCCCAAGCGGTTTCGCGCGCTCTGCGAGGGCGTTATCATTCAGATCGACGATTTTCCGTCCGACGACGTCGTGACGCACATGCAGCTTGAGAGCGAATTCGACATTCTCGGGCTGTTCCAGGGCGTGGGATTGCCGTTCCAGTCGGAGAGCGCGCCCCAGGCGATGCCGAACATGATCTGGCTCTACCGCCGCCCCATCCTCGATTACTGGGCGGACCACGACGAATCGCTCGGCGCCATCATCACGCATGTCCTCGTGCACGAGATCGGGCACCATTTCGGGCTGTCGGACGAGGACATGGAGGCGATCGAGGCGGGCGTGGAGGGATGACGAGCGCCGCAACGCCGGCCCAGCCGCTCACATCGCCCGCATCCATCTGTCCTAGCGCGCGATCCTGGCGCCGACCGCCTCCAGCAGCGCGCTGAGCGTCGGTGGCGGAGCATCCAGCTCGGCGCGCTGCGCCTTGCGGCGCTCGTCCAGCCAGTTCGGGAACCACATCGCAATCGCCGGGAAGGCGAGCACCAGAACGACACAGACGCACTGGATCACCATGAAGTCCGCCATGCCGCGATAGATCAGGCGCAGATTCCATTCCTTGACGACCTGCTTGAGATAATAGGCCGACATGGCGACCGGCGGAGAGAGGAAGGCCGTCTGCAGCACCACCGCGACGATGCAGCCGAACCACACCATGTCGTAGCCCAGCCCCTTCGCGACCGGGGCCAGCAGCGGCAGGAATATCAGCACGATCGCAGGCCATTCGAACGGCCAGCCGAGCAGGAAGATGACGGTCAGCAGCAGCGTCATCGTGCCCCAGGCCGGCAATGGCGCAGCCAGCAGCGCGTTGGTGATCCAGTTGGCCGTGCCAAGCCAGGCGAACACGGCGCCGAACACATTCGAGGCGACCGCGAGAAACAGGACCATGCTGGTGGTTGCCAGCGTCTTGTAGCAGGCGTCGAGCAGACCGCTCCAGGTGAACCGCCCATACGCGATGACGAGCAGAATCGCGCCGAGCGCGCCGAGCGCGGCCGCTTCCGCCGCCGTCGTCAGCCCGGCGAGAATGACGCCCAGCGTCATGATGGTCAGGACGGTGACCGGCACGAGCCCGACAAGGCATTCCCACAACACGACCTTGAGGGAATCCGGCCTTTCGTCGATCGGCACGGGCGGCCCGAGCTTCGGGTTCCAGTAGCTGCGCGCCAGCGTGTAGGCGATGTACATGCCGGACAGCAGAAATCCCGGTCCGAACGCGGCCGCGTACAGGTCGATGATCGAAATATCGAGCACAGGCGCCATCACCACCAGCATCACGGAGGGAGGAATGAGAATGCCGAGCGTCCCGCCTGCGGCGATCGCGCCTGCCGACATGCGCACGTCGTAGCCGGCCTTGATCATGATCGGCCCGGCCATGATGCCGAGCAGCGCCACCGTGGCTCCGACCGTGCCGGCGGCGATCCCGAACAGGGTCGCGGTGACGATCACCACCACGTAAAGGGCACCGCGCACCGGCGCGAACAGGTCGCGAAACGCCCTGAAAGGGCGCTCCATGAGCCCGGCCTGATCGCACACATAGCCCATCAGAATGAACATCGGCACGGCGACGAATTCGTCCTGCTTCATCAGGCCGATGGTCTGCAGATAGGCGAGATTGAAGACTCGGACGCCGAGGCCGAAATAGCCGAAGATCAGCGCGAGAAAGAGCAGCGTGAAGCTGATGGGAAGCCCGATGAAGATGGCCCCCAGCATGACCACCAGCATGCTCATACCAAGGAATTCGAGACCGGTCATACTTCCAGCTTTTCCCTGTGCTCGAACTCGCGCCCGAAGCGGATCTGGTACCAGCACTTCAGCGTTTCGGAGATGCCCTGGATCATGAACAGCAACGCCGAGAGCGGGATCGAGGCGCGGAACGGCCACATGGCAACCCGCCACACGCTCTCCTGCGAGCGTTCGCCGAGCTCGTATGACGTCCACGCATCGTCGATGCTGATGAACATCATTGTGATCATCGTCGGGAAGAACAGCACGATGTAGGAGACAAGGTCGATGATGCCCTTGGTTCGCTCCGAGTACATTTCCCAGAAAATGTCGGTGCGGACATGCGCGCCCTTGAACAGCGCGTAGCCGCAGCCGAGCATGAACGCGGCGCCGTTGACCATGTAGCTCGACTCGTAGACCCAGATTGTCGGCGCATGGAAGAAGTAGCGCGCGACCACCTCGTAGGTGATCGACACGACGAGAAACAGCATCGAGAGCGCAATCAGCCGGCCCGTCACGTCGGAAAAGCCGTCGATGACGCGAATGATCGTGTAATAGATGGACGGAAATTCGCCTCGCGGCGAAGCAGTGTCTACGGACATCGGTCCGGCCTTGCAGCGGAATCTGCGGGAAAGCATGCCCGGCGCGCCTTTGCTGCGCGCCGGTCATGGCGCTGACCGACCTGCCGGCGGTCGCCGGAGAAACCGGCGGCCCGCCGAACCTTGCGTGAGCGGCGTCCGGACATGGACTACTTGCCGAGGTAGACCTTGTCCTTCCAGTAGTAGTTGCCGGCGAAGTTGTAGGGCGGGAACCACGACAGGCGGAACGGCACCACCTTCTCGGCATACTTCTTCTGGCTGTCGATCACCTTCTGGTAGAAGGGATTCTTGGCGGCGTATTCGGCCTGGATCTTTTCCCACTCGTTGAGGAAGTTTGTGAGCACCTCATCGGGCATGCGCTTCATCTGCACGCCTTCCTTGATCAGCTCCTGGCAGGCGTCGGCGGTTTCGCGATTGAAGGCGAAGTTGCGCATGGTCGTCGCGTAGACGGACGCTACCTTCACCATCTCCTGCAGGTCGGGAGGCAGTTTCGCCCAAACATCCTTGTTGAATACCAGTTGCCCGCCGGTCACCGGCTCGTGCATGCCCGGCGTGTAGTAATACTTGGCGGTCTTGTGCAGGCCGAGCTTCTTGTCCTCGACGCAATTGATCCATTCGGCCCCCTCGATGACGCCGCGCTCCATCGCCGGGACGATTTCCTGGCCGGGCAGGGTCACGACCGCGACGCCGAGCCGTCCGTAGGTCTCGGCGCCGATGCCATAGATCCGGTATTTCATCCCCTTGAGATCGGCCAGGCTGTTGATCTCCTTCTTGAACCAGCCCATGCCTTGCGGATAGTCGGTCGGAGAGGGAAAGCCGACGAGATTGAGCTTGAGGACGTCGTTATAGAACTCCTCCAGCAGCTTCATGCCGCCGCCGTCGTAATACCAGGCGTAATAGTCGTTCCCGTCCATGCCGAAGAGCGGGCCATGCGACATCGGAATCGTCGCGGTATTCCGACCCTGGATGTAGCCGAAGGGAGACATGCCGACGTCGAGCACGCCCTTGGATGTCGCGTCGAACACTTCGAAAGGCGGCACGATCGCCCCGCCCGGAAGCGTTTCAACCTTGAGTCGCCCCGCCGACATTTTCTCGACCGTTTCCGCCCACAGCTTGAAAATCTGGTGGAAGTTCGACGCCGCCGGGTGCGAAGACTGCCCCTTGAGGACGATCGGCGCAGGCGCCTGGGACGAGGCAGGGCCCGGTTGCAGGATAACGATAGCTGCTGCCGCCATAGGGGCGAGCAGCGCAAAGAGCGATTTGCGCATTGCATTCCCTCCCATGAAGCGCGCCGGTTATTATTTTGTCGGGCGCGGGTTATTCCCCTTGCAGTCGCAAGCGTAGGGGAGGAGATTTCGTCCTGTCAAATGTGATCAGGTCATATGATGACGTTGGCCCGCTTCCGCGCCGCGAAAGAGCGTGATAAGCGCTTGCCGCGGCACCGCTTTTGAGGCGCCCCGGAACAGGTTACGGCAATGGAAAAATTCACAATCCTGGAAGGCGTCGCGGCGCCACTGCGGGTGGTCAATGTCGACACCGACATGATCATTCCCAAGCAATATCTCAAAACCATCAAGCGCACCGGCCTCGGCAAGGGCCTGTTTGCCGAGAAGCGCTATCGCGACGACGGGAGCGAGAATCCGGATTTCGTGCTCAACCAGCCGGCCTATCGGAAAGCGAAGATTCTCGTGGCCGGCGACAATTTCGGCTGCGGTTCTTCCCGCGAGCACGCGCCCTGGGCGCTGGCAGATTTCGGCATCCGCTGCGTGATCTCGACCTCGTTCGGCGACATTTTCTACAATAACTGCTTCAAGAACGGCATTCTGCCGATCCGCGTGTCGCCCGAGGATCTCGAAAAGCTGTTCGACGACGCCGAGCGCGGCGCCAACGCGACGCTGACCATCGACCTCGAAAAGCAGGAAATCCGCGGGCCGGACGGCGGCAGGGTGACGTTCGAGATCGAGGAATTCCGCAAGCATTGCCTGCTCAACGGTCTCGACGATATCGGGCTGACGATGGTGAAGCAGACGCATATCGACAGCTTCGAGAGCAAGCTCAAGGCCGAGCGCCCGTGGGTGTGAGGATTGCCGCCGCTGCGCTTGTCGCCGCCGCGCTGATCCCCTCTCCCGCCACCGCGCAGCGCACGAAATTCGCGGGACTGCGAGAATGCGAGCGTTTCGGGGCGGTCCAGTTCATGCGTCAGAACCCCGCGTTCCGGCGCTTTATTATCGACCGCTCGAGCGTCGAGGAAGACAAGTTTGCGGCGCAGGCGGGGACGCAGTTCGTCTCCACCATCTATCACGGCAAGGCCTTGTATGAGGCCGGGACCGCGGGCCCCAGGACCGTCCGCTTCATCTGCCTGCACGCGGGCTATCGGCGCGGACCGGTCTTCGTCTATACGATGCCGGAGTGAATTTCGCTTTCGGCAGAACGGCGTTGTTGCCCTTCACCTCTCCCCGAAAGGGGAAGATCGATTTGCGAAGCAAATCGGGTGGGGGTTGTTTCGCAGACTCCCTCCCCGGCCCTCCGCCATTCAGGGGCAGAGAGCCCCCCGCCCGCGCCAGACCTAGGCGCGCGCCGCGATCGCATCCGCGACCGCCACGGTCCTCTTCGCGATATCGGCATGCATGCGCTCGACCATGCGGCCGTCGAGCGAGATCGCACCCTTGTCGCGATTCTCCGGCTGGTCGAAGGCGGCGATGATCTTGCGCGCCTGCGCGACCTCCTCCGCGCTCGGCGAAAACGCCTCGTTGCAGGGCCCGATCTGGTTGGGATGAATGAGCGTCTTGCCGTCGAAGCCCATGTCGCGCCCTTCCAGGCATTCCTGCCTGAAACCCTCCGCATTGCCGATATCGTTGTAGACTCCGTCGAGGACGGCGATCCCGTAGGCGCGCGCCGCAGCCATGCAGGTCATCAGCCAGGGCACCATCGGCATGCGGCCGGGCACGATGCGCGCTCCTGTCTCCTTGGCGAGATCGTTGGTCCCGAGCACGAAGCCGCTAAAGCGCGTCTCCGAATCCTTCGCCGCGGCCGCGATGTCGACGATGTTGAGAATGGCGTAAGGCGTCTCGATCATCGCCCAGACGCGCGTCCTGTGAGCCGTGCCCATGTCGAGCAGGCGCCGACCGATCATCTCGAGCTGCTTCGAGCTCGAGACTTTTGGGATGAGGATCGCGTCCGGGGCGGCGCGCGCCGCCGCGGCCAGGTCATCGGCATGCCATTGCGTGTCGATGCCGTTGACGCGGATGAAAACCTCGCGGCCGCCGAAGCCGCCGGCCTTCACGGCCTCGGCGACCTGCCTGCGGGCGGTTTCCTTGGCATCGGGCGCGACCGCATCCTCGAGATCGAGGATGAGCCCGTCGGCGGGAAGCGTGCGCGCCTTTTCGAGGGCGCGCGCATTGGAGCCGGGCATGTAGAGCACGCTGCGGCGCGGACGAATGGCCATTCTGGAGAAATCCTATGGATTGGGCGGGGCGAGCTTGTTGATGCGATAAAGCTGAAAACGATCACCCTCCTGCACCAGCGTCAAGCGGGACGGATCGGGATTGGGTGCATCCTCTTCCGTGAACAGGACATAGAGATAATCGAATTTCGGCCAATTCAGCCAAAAGGCAGGCAGCGCCGGCGCGGGCTGCCGGGTCGCGAGCATCAGGTACGAGATCGAGGGCGGCGTCGCATCTTCCGGATCGACAAAATCGCGATATTCCGGCCGCGGATGGAGAATCTGCTTGCCCTGAACCGTGAATGCCGTCGTGACCAGCGACGAGCGCTCGATCATCGCGAGGCAGGCGGCGTGCACAAGGCCGAGATCCTTCACGTCTGAGCCCTGGGTGCCGTCGGCATAGGCGACGAACACCATCGATCCGGGCCAGATGCGGCGCACCGACGACCGAAACTCGCTGGTCGAATCCGCAAGGCTGGACCAGTTCACACCCACCTCGATGAGGCGGACTGCGATGATGATCAGCAGCAAGACGAGAAAGCCGCGGCGGACGATCCGGTGGCGCAACTCGACGTCGACGCAAGCCGCAAACATGAACGCCACTGCAATCGGGATGCGCTGATCGGCCATGTAGGTCGCAAACATCACGCGCGGCATGGCGAGATAGACGGCCGCGCTCACGATCAGCAGCGAGAGGGCGAAGGGATGAACGTGCAGAATCCGGTGCCGCGCCGCCCAGGCGAGGCCGGCGACGACAAGGCCGGTGAGCGCGAAGGCGACGATGTCCGAATAGATTTCAATGACATAGATCAGGCCATCGATCTTGCCGCGCTGCTCCCAATAGGTGGCGCTGACGAGCTGCATGGTCGGGCTCGCCAGCACGAGCGGAACCGCGGCAAGAAACGGCAGGCCCGCGCCGACGAACTCGGCCAGACGCCACTTCAGGGGCTTTTCAGTCGCCTGCACCAGGCGCAGCGCTTCATAGGCCAGGAGCCCCACGCCATAGATTCCGAGCGCGGAGAGGTGACAGAAGAACAGGACAACGACGAAGCCGGAGGATGCTGCGAGGCGCCAGACGGGATGCCGATCGCGCAGCGAAATCCAGATCGCCAGCGCCCACAATGCGACGCCGATGCCGAAGATGTAATTCATCAGCCCGACAAGGAAGACATAGTTGTAAAGGAGAGGCAGCGCGGCGAACGGCACGATCGACCAGCGGCCCATCAGCGCGCGGTTGAGCGCCAGCGTGCCGGACATGATGAGGGCGAAGGTAAGGATGATGAAGACCTCACCTGCCAGATAGATGTTCATGAAGCGGCCGAGGATCGGGACCAGCAAGTCCATCGTCAGGTTCGGGATGATCTGCCAGTCGATCTGGTAGAAGCGCGCAATCAGCGGATTCCTGTCGATCGTGGCGATCACATGCATGCGCGCCAGATGATTGACGTAGTCGGAGAGCGGCGGGAGCGGATGCGTGAGAATCGGTATCGAGATCAGCAACAGCAACGCGAAGAACAGGACGGCGATCTGCCCGCCGGAAAAGGCCGACATTCTGCGGCCCAGGAACGGTCTGTAGTCGGCTTTCATGCCCGGTGTTCTTCTTGCGTTGGCCTGTGGCTTGCCGCAGCCTCGAACGGCAGCCGGCTCTGTTCCGGCAGGCCGTATTGGCCAGAGCCACACTGAACGACCGATGAACCGCGACCAAAACGAAAGTCGGGAGGTATGGCTGGCGGGTGTCGACGGCTGCCCCGCGGGCTGGATCGTCGCCTTCTCAAGACCGTCGGGCGAGGAGACGTCGCTTCGGGTCGTCCCGCACTTCCGGGATATCGTCGGGGCGCCGGAAAATCCGGCTGTCATTGCCGTGGATATTCCGGTCGGGTTGCCGGACCGCGCGGGTTCCGGCGGGCGGGCGGCGGAAAATGCCGTGCGGCCCCTGCTCGGTGCGCGGCAATCGTCGGTCTTTTCGGTTCCCTCGCGCTCCGCCATCGCGCGGACGGACTATCGCGCCGCCTGCGAGACCGCGCTCGCAACCTCCGACCCGCCGCGGAAAGTCTCGAAGCAGCTCTTCAACATCGCGCCCAAAATCCGCGAGGTGGACGCGGTATTGCTGGCGACGCCGAGCCTGTCGGAGCGCGTCTACGAGGTTCACCCCGAGCTGGCTTTCTGGCGGCTGAACGGCGGGCGCGCCCTGACTGAACCCAAGAAGGTGCGCGGCCGCTGCCACGAGCCGGGTCTGTCGCTCCGCCGCGGCCTGCTGATCGGAGACGGCATGCCGGCGGCCGTGGCCGAGACGGACCCGCCGCCCGGCGCCGGGCCCGACGACGTCCTGGACGCGCTGGCCGCCGCCGCAATGGCCCGCCGGATTCATGCCGGATTGGCGCAGCCCTTTCCCGATCCTCCCCCGCACGACGCATTCGGCTTGCGCATGGCGATCTGGGCGTGATTGAACAATCCGAAACCATCCCGGAGGGCCGGCCCGTGACCTTTCCAGAACGCCTGATTGACGGCTACCGCGCGTTCCTCGCGGGCCGGCTGCAGATCGAGCAGAGCCGCTATCGCGAACTCGCGGAGGCAGGACAGTCACCGGAAATCATGGTGATCGGCTGCTGCGATTCGCGCGTCTCGCCGGAGGTCATTTTCGATGCGGCTCCCGGCGAGCTTTTTGTCGTGCGCAATGTTGCAAACCTCGCGCCCCCCTACACGCCCGATGGCGCGCAGCGCGCCGTGTCGGCCGCGCTCGAATTCGCGGTGCAGGCCCTGAAAGTCAAGCACATCGTCGTCCTCGGGCATGCGCGCTGCGGCGGCATCCGCGCCTATGCCGAGCCAGGCGAACCGCTGTCGCCGGGCGATTTCATCGGCAAGTGGATGGAGCTGATCGCGCCCGCTGCCGAAGCTGTGGGGCCGCGCAGCCGCTACGCGGACCTCGCCGATTATCTGTCGCATCTCGAACAGGCGGCGGCGATCAAGACTCTCGACAACCTGATGACGTTTCCGTGCATAAGAATCCTGGTCGAGCGCAAGCGCCTGCATCTGCATGCCGCCTATTTCGATGTTGCGACCGGATTGCTGTCGGTGCTCGATCCGGAAACCAGGACATTTGCATCGCTCGCGGGTGCGAGCCACAGCAAGCTGTTTGCGCAGCCGAGATTCTAGTCTAGCCCGGCGGTCATTCCGGCGCATCCGCGAAGCGGACGAACCCGGAATTCAAGATCGCAAGTCACGGTTATGGAATCCGGGTCCGGCGGTTCGCGCCGTCCCGGAATGACCGTTGCCGATCGAGCCGCCTACGCCGCCTTCTTCTTCGCCTGCAGGAGCTTGCGGTTGACGAGGCACTCGGCGATCTGGACCGCGTTGAGCGCCGCACCCTTGCGCAGATTGTCGGACACGCACCACAGCGCGATGCCGTTGTCGACCGTGGGATCGTCGCGCACGCGGCTGACATAGGTCGCGTCCTCGCCCGCCGCCTCATAGGGCGTCGCGTATCCGCCGGGCTCGCGCTTGTCGATGACCAGCACGCCCGGCGCCCGGCGCAGGACTTCATGCACCTCGTCGACCGAGATCGGATTCTCGAACTCGATATTGACGGCTTCCGAATGTCCGATGAAGACCGGCACGCGCACGCAGGTCGCATGCAGCTTGATCCTCGAATCGAGAATCTTCTTGGTCTCGGCCACCATCTTCCATTCCTCTTTGGTGGAGCCATCGTCCATGAAGACGTCGATATGCGGAATCACGTTGAAGGCGATCCGCTTCGGAAACTTCTTCGTCTCGATCTCGCCAAGCGAGTAGATCGCCTTGGTCTGGCGATCGAGCTCATCCATGCCGTCCTTGCCGGCGCCCGACACCGACTGGTAGGTCGAGACCACGACGCGCTTGATCTTCGCCTTGTCATGCAGCGGCTTGAGCACGACCACAAGCTGCGCGGTCGAGCAATTCGGATTGGCGATGATGCCCTTCTTCCGGAAATCGGCGACCGCGTCGGCATTCACTTCCGGCACGATCAGCGGCACATCCGAATCGTAACGCCAAGCCGACGAATTATCGATCACGACGGCGCCCGCGGCCGCGATCTTCGGCGACCATTCCTTCGACACGGAACCGCCCGCCGACATGAGGCAGATGTCGACATCGGAAAAGTCGTAATGCTCGAGGGCTTTCACTTTCAGGATTTTGTCGCCATAGGACACCTCGACGCCCTGAGAGCGCCGCGACGCGATTGCAACGACCTCGTCGGCGGGAAACCGCCGCTCGGCAAGGATTTCGAGCATTTCGCGGCCCACATTCCCGGTGGCGCCGACTACTGCAATCTTGTAACCCATCGTTGACTCTCCGGTCGAAGATTCCGCGGCTGCCACCTGAGTAGAAACCCGGAAGGAAGCGCTTCTAGGCGAGAAAACCCCCAAACACAACGCCAAAAGGGGGCTGTCTTGCATCCGGAGCGGGTCACGCTGACAGGAGAGTTGCGCGCGCTCGCGGTGCGCCTGCTCGCCTATATGGGCGGGATCGCGTGTCTTGCATTCGTGGCGGCGGAGATTTTTCGGGCCAATGCGGTGGTGTCCGAGCCCGCGGCGAAACCGGACTGGGTCTCGGTCGAGCGCCCGATCCCGGCCTTCATGCTGAGCCTGCCGGAAATCGGGGAGAAACAGCAATACGAGATCCGCCGGCACGAGCGCGGCGGCGGGCGCAAGGACATCGTCACCTTTGGAGAGGCGGGCCGGACGGCGCGCTTCGCCTCCGTCGAGATCTATCGCCCCGGCGCCGAGATCGCCTATTTCGAAAGGCCCTCCACCGAGATCGTACCGCACGCAATCGCCTTCGACCGAAACGCACTCGTCCGCCCGGCGCTGCCGCTCGAGACCAAGTTCGGATCCTTCTTCGCGTTCGATATTCCGGTCGGCGGCTATCACGCCGGCCATTGCATCGGATTCGTGCGGGCTACTCCGTCGCCCCGGCTGCAAATCTCCGGCCTCTTCTGCAACCGCGATTCGATCGTCGATCGCAGCAAGGTCGCCTGCATGCTCGACCGCCTGACGTTGCTGTCCGCCGGCAGCGACCAGACCATTGCCGGCGTTTTCGCAAAGGCGGAGATCAATCGTCAATTCTGTCAGCAGCGCGATCCGCTGCTGTATGCAACACCAAGGAAAGTGGAACCAAAGCCCACCGTCGCGGCGCTCAAGCTGCGCGGCGCCATCAAGGTGCGCTGACATCGGCGCGCCGCCTGCCAAAGAAACGAGTCCGTTCGGAACAGGAACGAACATGGCCTTGTCGCAGCAACGTGTCGTAGCGGGCGTTACGGTCGCGGGCATCATCGTCCGCTACGGATTCTATTTGATCGGCGCCGTCTTCTTCGGGCTGTTCGCGATGGGCTTTCTCTGGCTCTGGAATTTCCCGATGAAGCGCGTCAACGCGCAGCCGGCCTTCCGCATCAACTCGCCCGACGTCGCGCGCCTGCCGATGCGATCGCAGGTCGCCACCGGCGGGCGGCTGGGGCGCGTCGAGATCAGGCAATACGGCCAGATCTATCATCGCGACGTCGATTTCACCGTCGCGATGATCATGCACCCGTCGGACGCGATCTCGCTCACCCGCGACGGCCTTCCGCAATTGCCCAATATCAGGCCGCTGCGCAGCGCCCAGACGGTGTCCAGCCCCATCAATTACGATCTCGACACGCGCCTCGGGGACTATCGCGCCAACGAATTGCGCGTCGATGCGGACGGGCAATGGAAGCAATGCCTCGCCTTCGTCAGCCGCTTCGATACCGACGCCGTCTCCGTTGCGGGCTGGTATTGCGACGCCAGCGGGGCCAAGCCGGCAGCCGGCAGGCTGGCCTGCATCCTCGACAAGATCACGCTCGATTCGCCGCTCAGTTCCGACGAGGCCGACGCCTATATCCGCGAGCGGCTGGCCCGCCCACCGCTGTGCTCGGCCTCGGTCGTGAGCCAGACGGTCGATACGCGCACGCGCGTGCGCTCGACGCCGCGGCAATGGTCGCAGCCGAGCGCGCGACGGAATTACTGATCCGCGATTCGGCGTTGCGCTATTGCCGCAGGAACGGGTTGGGCGAGCCGCGTCCCTGTGCGGGGGCGCGCGGAGGAAAGCTCGCTTCGAGATAGTCGAGCACCACCTTGCGGTCGTTGCCCTCAAGCGGCGGCATGCCTTGCTTTTCCGTCATCCAGGTGAGCGAGTCGTCCCATTGCCGGCGATTCAGCCCCTGTTGCGCCACCAGCTTGAAATTGTGGCACGCGGTGCAGGCATAGAACGTTTCCTCTCGGCCAGGCCCCGGAGGAAAGTCCTCCGGCGATTCGTCGCGGGGCGTGAAGGTCTGCGTCTGCGCGAGCGCGGAGGACAGGGCGGCTGCGGCCACCAGGACGCTCGCGCACACATACAGCAAAGCCCGCCGCCGCGCATGATGCGCGGCGGCAGAATTCCTTTCCGAGCAAGCTCCGGCTGTCATCAGCCGACCAATACCCGGATGCGATGCATCGGGTTGCCGCCATAACCCTGCGGATTCCAGAAGCCGACGACATGCGGCTGCGCCACGCCGCGCGTGTCTGTGGCGCGCGTCCAGATTTCGTAATAGCCGTCCGACGGCAGCTTCACGGTCGCGGTCCAGCGCTGCCAATCGTATTTGTTCTTCGGCTTGGAGAGACTGGCGCGCTGCCAGGTCGCCCCGTAATCGGTGGAGATATCGACCTGCCGCACTTCGTGATCGCCCGCCCACGAGGCGCCCCGCAGCTTCACCTCGCGCGTGCCGGCGGCAAGCTTCGTCCCGTCCGCCGGATTGGTGATGATGGAGCGCACCGGCATCGATTCCAGATCCTTGAAATTCTTCGGATCGGCCTTGTCGCCCGGCACCATCGGCTTGATCGCGACGCGATAGGAGAACTGGCCCATGCCCGGACCGTCATGCTCCTTGTCGCGGATCCAGATCCGGGTCAGCCACTTCGCAGAGAGCGAACCCGGCCAGCCGGGGATCAGCAGACGCACCGGGCCGCCGTGAATATTCGGCAGCGGCTGGCCATCCATCCCCCAGACGATCAGGTTGTTCGGATCCATCAGCTTCTTCATCGGCACGCCGCGCGACAGCGACACCTTGCCGGCCTCTCCCGACAGGTGAGGATCCGCGCCATAGTGGCCGCTGAACACGGCCGAAGGCTTCACGCCCACGGCCTTCAGCACGTCGACAAGTCGCGCCCCCGTCCATTCCGCGCAGCCGACACCGCCGTTGGTCCACTGGTTGCCGCGCGCCTGCGGTGTGAAGAAGGAGCGGCCGTTGCCGCCGCATTCCAGCACCATGCGCTGGGTGACCGGCTTGAACTTCGCCTTCAGCTCGCCGAGCGTGATATCGAGCGGCTTGTTCACCTCGCCGTCGATCCTGATCTGCCACTTGTCCGGCTCTTTGGCCGCCTCGGGAATTTGCCCGTTGTTGCGGATGAAGAACTTGTCGATCGGCGTGGTGTCGTCGTCGAGCTGGCTTTCCGGCGTCTCCGCCACCAGCGGGCGCTCGCCGATCACGACCAGCTTGTCGCTCTTGCCGGGAAAGTTGAGATAGATCGGCCCCTTTGGAGCGGCGGGCGCGGCGGGCGCCGGTGCAGGGGCCGGGCTTGCCGGCTGTGCCTGCGCGAATGCACCGGGGATGAGACCCGATGGCATGTTCTGCGAGAACGGAATGGCGCCGCCCACGGCGGCACCGACCGCCGCCAGGCCCGCGCCGCCCAGAAATCCGCGGCGATTGACGTCCGCGCGGCGCCCGAACACCACGGCATCGGCCCGTTCCGGGTCGTCCGCGTAGAGTTCCTCGATGGAACGCTCGATTTTTCCCGACATGCTTTTCCTCCTGTAAGCCGCGCGCAGCGGCGATCCGGCTCTTCGCGATCTCCATCGCGCGGCCGTTGAGCAAGATAAAACGGGGATCGGGCCGGATTTATTCCATCAGCCGGCGCACGGCAGCGCCGTGCTGCGGGCTTCGCGCAGCCGCTTCTCGGCGATCTCGCGACTGTCCGCCACGCGGGTCTGCCGCTCCGTCGCCTCCGCGATCATCGCAAAGCGGACGAGCGGCATGCCGAAGGCGGACAGCTCGTAGCTGAGCTCGCCATCGCTCCAGCTGTGCTGGCGGGTGGCCGCCGTGGGCGCGAAGGGCGCTGAAGCAACCGGCCGCACCCGCAGCTCAAGCCGGCAGCCGCGCGGCCCGGAATAGATCGCGGTCAGCCGCTCGAACGGACGTCCTCCGTCGGTTTCCACGCGCTGCAAGGTGAGCCCGGCCGTCGAAAGATCGGGGATTGCCGGCTTGAGCGAGGCCGACTCGCGCTGCGGAGCCCCGCGCTCGGCCACAGATGCGCGGCGATGCGCCGGCAAATCCGAAACCGCAAACACCGCAGCCGCCAGAAGGGCCGCCGCAGCGGACACCACAGCGATCAGCCCGCGCCGCCGCGTTCTTGAGTCCGCGTTCAAGCCGGGCGCCGGCTGGGCATCCGCATAGCTCCCGATCTCGGCCTTCAGGCGGATGAGCGTCGCATGCGCGCGGGCGAGATCGGGCTCGACGGCCATCCGCGCCGCAATCGCTGCGCGATCCGCGAGCGGCAATTCGCCGTCCACGAGCGCATTCAGCTTTTCGAGATCGTCGGGTTTCTCAATGGCCATGACGCGATTTCAACGGGCGCACCGTGCTCTGTTCGATCGCAGCCAGGAGCGCGGCGCGCGCCCGCGTGATCCGGCTCATCACCGTGCCGACCGGGACCTGCAGCATATCGGCCGCTTCGCCATAGCCGAATCCGGCAATGTCGATCAAGGCGATGATCTCCCGGTGCTGGGAGGACAGCATGGAAAGCCCCTGCGCGACGGTGATTTTGGCGATGCGGGCGTCGTCGAAACGCCAGAGATCGGCGGATGCGTCCTCGGCCGCCTCGGGACGCTGCCTGCGACGGAATTCGTCGATCGCAACATTGCGGACGATCGTGAACATCCAGGCCCGGTAGGCGGGGAGGTCCCGGGGCACCCGCCGCGCCGACAGCGCCCGGGAGACCGCTTCCTGGACCGCGTCCGCCGCCAGGTCAGGCTCCCGCAGCAGCGCGCGGGCAAAAGCCACGAGCCGCGGCAGGAGCGAAACCAAGCTTTCATGCCTGTCTGCCATGATTGAGGCCTCGGAATGGGGTCGCGGAGGTTAGCGCGCCGGGTCGCGTGGTCAATTTGCAACGCAATACCGGCATTACCGCGCTTGCAGCCCTCCGCGCGGACAAACGACTTGTTGCCTTGAACCAAAGCCGCGTATGGTGCGTTGTTCGCGGGAATCAGCGAGGAAAGACATGCCTTTGCGGGCAATTTTGACCGCTTCTGCCGCCGCCGCAATCGGCATGGTGCTGGTGGCGACCGAACCCGTTTCTGCGCGCCCCCTCGCGAAAGCGACCGCGAATGGCGCCTTTGAATTTTCGTCGCAGAACACCCAGACCACGCGCAAGCGCACGCGCGTCATCGTGCGCGAGCGCTCGTTCCTGGATGCCGGCACCGAGGTGCTGCCCGGCGAGCGCAAGTTTAACGATTACGCGTTCCCGCCGAACTATTCGCCGCTCGATGAAGCGCTCGGCCCCGGCCAGAATTTCTGGCGCCAGCCGCTGCTCAATCCCTGGGACGTGCCAGGCCGGTACTAAGCCGGCCTGGGAGTTGATGACGCGCGGCTTTAGCCGCGCGTGTCTATTTGGAGACCTGCTTCTCCATCTCCTCGACGATCGCCGAGCCCATCTCCGCGGTGCCGACCACCGTTGTGCCATCCGACTTGATGTCGGCCGTGCGCAGGCCGCGATCGAGCGCCGCCGAGATCGCCCGGTCGATCATGTCGGCTTCCTTGCCCATGCCGAAGGAATAGCGCAGCGCCATCCCGAACGAGGCGATCATCGCGATCGGATTGGCGACGCCCTTGCCCGCGATGTCCGGGGCGGAGCCATGCACCGGCTCGTACAGAGCCTTGCGCTTCTTCGTCTTGGGATTGACCTCGCCGAGCGAGGCGGAAGCCAGCATGCCGAGCGAGCCCGTCAGCATCGCGGCGACGTCCGACAGCATGTCGCCGAACAGATTGTCGGTGACGATGACGTCGAATTGCTTCGGCTGACGCACCAGCTGCATGGCGCAATTGTCGGCGAGGATGTGGTGCAGCGTCACGTCGCCATAGCGCTCGTTGTGGAC
>JACAEG010000073.1 GCA_013388965.1 Pseudorhodoplanes sp.
CTTCTTTTCGATGACCGGCAGGTCTTCCGGCGTGAACGGCTGGTTGCGGTAGAAGTCGTAATAGAAGCCGTTCTCGATCACCGGGCCGATGGTCACCTGGGTGCCCGGCCACAGCGTCTGCACCGCTTCGGCGAGCACATGCGCGCAATCGTGCCGGATCAGTTCCAGCGCGCGCGGGTCTTCGCGATTGAGGAATTCGATCTTGGCATCCCGCCCGATGGGGTCGGCGAGGTCGGTGACCACGCCGTCGAGCGCCATCGCCACCGTGCGCTTGGCGAGCGAGGGCGAAATACCCTTCGCGATGTCGAGACCGGTTGTGCCCTGGGGGAATTCGCGGCGTGCGCCGTCGGGGAAGGTCAACGCGACCATTCTTCACTCCTGTTGCTCACTCGCTGCCTACGAATGCAGGTAAGCGGAACAGGGCAGGGATATAGCAGCGGATTCGGGGGATGCAACTGCGCTGCCCCTCCCCACGAGGGGGAGGCGAAGAAGGAGCGAGCGCCACGACCCCCCGGTGGCGAGGCAGGGGCGCTGCTCTCGATCCCCATGCGTTGCCGAGCCGGCCTGCGGCGGATGCCTCCCCGGATGTCTGTGCCTCCGTCCGGGCTGCGCCGCGTGGGCCGGCACGGTGCGAGGCATGAGCGCAGGCCGCGATCGCGTCGCGTGTCGCCATGCCACAGTCCTGCCCCGAAGGCACACGCATCTGTGGCTTGCATTTTTCATTTCTGCACGATGCTACCCGCGCGCGTCATTCCGATACCGAAAAATTGCGCTTGCGCGCGCCTCGCAACCGTCAAAATCGGAAACGCAACATTTCATCCACAGCAACGAACAAGGTCGCCATCTCAAGGCGCGGACGTCAAACGATGCAGGCCGCTTCGGCGCGGGGACCATCGCCGCAGCAGTGCCTTGTGGAGGGGAGTCATGTCTTGCGTATCCGTGCGGCGCGCGCGCCGGCTCGTGCTCTTGTCATGCCTTGTTGCCGCATTCCAGTCCGTCTCGATCACCGCCAGCCCGTCCGTCGAAGCCGCGAATCGCAAGCCGCGGGCGAGCACCACATTCGTTCAGCCGAAGGCGCCGGGCGACGCCTTCGCGGAGCGGATCCCGCTCGGCGACGAGATCAACCAGAACACCGTCGCCATCGTTTCGGGCAATCCCAACGCGACCTATCTCGCGATTGCCTACGATCTCTCCGCCGTTCTCGACGAAGGCAACTCGTTTCGCGTTCTGCCTGTGATCGGGAAGGGCGGAGGACAGAACATCCGGGACGTGCGCTTCCTGAAGGGAATCGACCTCGGCATCACGCAGTCGAACCTGCTCGGCCATTTCAGGCGCACGAACGAACTCGGCGTCATCGACGACAAGATCGTCTACATCGCCAAGCTGTTCAACGAGGAGATGCACCTCGTCGTGCGCGAGGAATCCGGCATCACGTCGATCGAGCAGCTGGCCGGCAAGAAGGTCAATTTCAGCGATGTCGGCTCCGGCACGCAGCTCTCGACGCGCGACATTTTCGGCCGGCTCGGCGTGAAGGCCGTCGAGGTCAATATGGGGCAGAGCGACGCGTTCGAGGCGCTCAGGCGCGGGGAGATCGCGGCGACCGTGCTGATCGCCGGAAAACCTGCGGGCGCGATGGCGAAGCTCAGGCGCGCGGACGGATTTCGCATCCTGCCCGTGAATTATCCGAAGCCCCTGCATGACGATTATCTGCCGGCGACGCTGACGGCCAGCGACTATCCCGGCCTGATCGGTCCGGACGAGACGATCGAGACGGTTGCCGTCGGCGCCGTGCTGATCGCCTATAACTGGCCGAAATATTCCGACCGCTACAAGCGCATCGAGAAATTCGTCGAGCGGTTCTTTCCGCGCCTCGCGGAATTCCAGAAGGCGCCGCGGCATCCGAAATGGAAGGAAGCCAATCTCGCGGCGACGCTGCCCGGCTGGACGCGCTTCGACGTCGCCGAGGCGTGGCTTGCAAAAGCCAAGGCGCAGGCGGCCGCGCAGCGCACGCAGTTCGAGAAATTCACCGCCGCGAAACCGGGCGTCACGCTCGCCACCATGTCGCAGGAGGAGCGCGACCGCCTGTTCCAGGAATTCCTGAGATGGAGCGAGGCGCAGGGCAGGAAATAGGGAAGCGTGTCTTCATTTGTGGACCGGGATGCGTGAGCAGGAGGAACAACCATGAGTTCGCCGGTGGAGAAGAATCGCGACAGGCCGGACGGATGGATGTATGCGCCGCGCTGGGCGCAGGACGGGGAGGACGTGCCCTATATGCCGTCGCCGCAGCTCGCCGCACAGGCCGAGCCCGCGGAGCCGCGGAATTTCGACGAACTCGCGGCGCAGCTCGCTGCCAGCATGGCGCAACCGATGCCCGCGGCGCGAGCGGAGGAGCCGCAGCCGCATGAATTCGCGGCCGTCCCGGAATGGATGCACAAGGCGCGCGGTCTGGAGCCGATCGCGATGCCGATGCCGCCGATGCGGGAGCCCTCCCGCTTTCGCCCGGCCTATGCGATGCGCGCGCTCGCATTCGCAGGTGTCGCGGCGGCCGGCGCCTATGTCTTCGTCTATGGCATGCCGGAGCGGATCGTCCGGCTGGCGGATGCCCGGCTGTTCAATGCCGAGATCGCGCAAATTCCGGCAAAGTCCGGCAGGCTGGCAATCGCGCCGGCGCTTGTGACGACGGACATTCAGGGCGCGGCGGGCGACTGGGTGCCGCTCAACATCGCGCTGACCGGCGGCGTGCCCGCAGGGGGCGACGCGATCATCAGCGGCTTCCCGCCCGGAACGAGCCTCTCGGCGGGCGAGGATTTCGGCGCGGCTGGCTGGCGCGTCGATCTCGCCGACCTTCCGAAGCTGCGCGCGCATGTGCCGCCGGGCTTTGCCGGCTCGACCGACCTTGTGGTCGAGATGCGCGGTGCCGATGCCTCGGTGCTCGACCGCAAGACCATGCGCCTCGACATCGCGAGCCCGCGGCTCGCGCTCGCCTCCGTCGCGCCGGCGCAGACGCTGCCGCCGAACGATGCCACGGAGCGTGCGCGTCCCGCCTTTCCGCCGCCCGCGCAGCCCCCGTTCAAGCCCGACATTCCGGCGGTCGCCGCGCTTCCGCGCAGCGCACCCGAACGGACGGAGCCCGCGCGCAAACTGGAGCCGTCCGAAATCGCGATGCTGCTGCGCCGCGGCGAAGAGCTGACCAAGACCGGCGATCTCGCCGGGGCGCGGCTTCTGCTGCAGCGAGCGGCCGATGCGCGCCATGCGGGGGCGGCCTTTGCGCTGGCGGCGACCTACGATCCGATCGTGCTCAGGCAGATGCCGGTCATCGGCCAGTCGGGCGACGCCGACAAGGCCCGCTACTGGTACGAGCGCGCGCGCGAATTCGGGTCGCGCGATGCCGCGGCGCGGCTCGAGTCGCTCGCGCAACGGGCACAGTGACGCCGCACATTATCCTGTTCGCCGCTTCCGGTGGGGAGGGTCGCACGCCGCCGCGCAAACACTTCGGCGTGTGAGCGAGGCAGACGTCGCAAGCACCCCAATCGGCTTGCAAGCCTCACGACTGCCGCGCCCGGACGTCCGCATGCTGGCGCATGCCGCGTCCACCCTCCCCGCGGGGAAGACTTGCCTCAGGCATGAGAACCCTTTTGCCGGATATCCGGGCCATGTCTTCTCTCCGAAGCTGCCTGAACCCCCCGGCCCACGCCTCCAGAATTCAGCGGTCGCGACGATGGTTCCGCGCCGCCTGTTCCATTCCCGGACGTCAGCCGGTGTCGTTCGTGCCCCTCCAGCGCGCATAGCGCCAGGGCATCCACCACCGGGCCCCGGGGGGTGCAGTTCCCGGGACGAAATCGAGTCCGGACGTTCCCCAGGGGTGGCAGCGCAGCAGGCGGGCGAGGGTCATCCAGCCGCCGGCCCAGAGCCCGTGGCGCGCCAGCGCCTCGTCGGCATAGTCCGAGCAGGTCGGCAGATGCCGGCATTGGAACCCGATCAGCGGGGACAGGGTGAGGCGATAGGCGCGGATCAGGAAACGGCCGGCCCGGCGGGGGCTTTCCCGCATCAGGCCTGCGCCTTTGCTGGGGCCGGGCGGGTCTGCCGGCCCCGGTCCTGACATCCGCTGGGGCATTCCAATCTCCGAGATGGCGGCAATCCGCCGGTTCCGGGGCTGCGCCGGCTCCGCCTATCACAAGAGGTAGGGGCCGCCGCGGCGATGAAATCTAGGCTGGACCAGAATCTTACCGCCCATTAAAAATACAATGTGGGTACGGCCGCGGGCGATCCACCGGCACCATAAGCCGGAACGCTTTTTGCAAGCATCGTCGCGGACCTGCACGGGGAGACTGTGAATGCGACGCAGCCTGGGTGCGTTCGCTTGCCTTGTGGCGTTGTGTCAGGCTGCTGCGACCGCGGCGCCGGCCGCGCCGGCAGAATCGTCGCGCTCGTCCGAAATGCAGTTCCAGCTGCGCCTTGAAGGCCCGGCCGCAGCCTGCGGGGAGCGGTGCCGCACGCTGGTCTACGCGTCCGGCATGATCAAGCCCGATACCGCTGCCGAGTTCGAGGCATTCGCGGCGCGAAACGACATCCGCAATGCGACCATCGTGCTCGATTCCGAGGGCGGCTCGGTGCTGGGCGCGCTCGCGCTCGGACGCGCGATCCGCAAGCTCAACATGACCACGATGGTCGGTCGGGTGATCGATCTGCCCTCCGGCAAGGCGCGCGAGATTCGCGCGAGCGTCTCGCCGCGCGGCGACTGTGAATCGATGTGCGCCTTCGTGCTGCTCGCGGGCGTGAACCGGATCGTGCCGGCGGAGGCGCGTGTGCGGGTGCATCAGATCTGGCTCGGCGACCGGCGCGAGGATGCTGCCGCGGCGACCTATTCCGCCGAGGACCTCGTGCTCGTGCAGCGCGATATCGGCCGGCTCGCGCATTACACCGTCGACATGGGCGGCTCGGTCGAGATGCTGGAATTGTCGCTGCGAATCCCGCCCTGGGAGCCGATGCGGCTTCTGACTCGCGACGAATTGCGCCGCATGGGCTTCAACGTCGGCGATGCGCCGGAGCATGCGGATGCCACGGCATCGGTGTCGCCGGCGAGCGCCGCATCGCCCTCCACGGGTACCGCCGCGATGCGCAGGATTTCGCTTGCCAGCGAGCGCGGCTGGTCGACGATCAGGTCATCCGGGCAGATGGTGCTTGCGCGCACCCATCCGTTGACGATCGAGGGCGAGGACATTGTAACGCTGGACGTGCAATTCGCCTGCGGCGCGACGCCCGGCGAATTCCGCATGCTCTATCGCAAGAGCCGCCGCGCGGCGGAAGGGGAGGACAGCCCTGCGGCGCTGAAATCGGTCGACATCCGGATCGGCCAGAAGCTTGTCCCGCTGTCGGTCGAAAGCTCGGCGCTGTCCGCGCAAGGCGGCATGCGCGAGTCGCTGGCCGCGGGCTTGCTGCCGGCCACGCTCGTCAGGGCCTTTGCCGAGGGCGGGGTGCGCTCGCTGACCGTCACGACGACCAACGACATGCAGGAGCGCACCGTCATCCGCATCGGCAATACGGGGGTGACGCGCAGCTTCGCGCAACTCGTCTCGAATTGCGGGCAGGGACGCGAATCCGCGCAAGCGGGTCTGAATCCGGCGCGCTGAAGCGCCGGCGATTATTCCGCCGCGGTGGCCGTTCGCCGGCGTTCGATCTGGTCGATCGCCGAGACGACCGCATCGAAGGTCAGAAGCGTCGAGGCGTGCCGGGCCTTGTAGTCGCGCACCGGCTCCAGCACCGCGATGTCGGACCAGATTCCGTCGGGCGGGCTGCCGTTTTCCTTGAGCATCCTGCGCACGGTTTCGCGCAGCCGGCGAAGATCGGCGGCATGGGCGCCAACCACGTGGCTCGCCATGATCGCGGAGGACGCCTGGCCGAGCGCGCAGGCCTTGACCTCATGGGCGAAATCGGTGACCACGTCGCCATCCATCTTCAGGTCGACCGTGACCGTCGATCCGCACAGCTTGGAATGGGCGGTGGCGGAGGCATCCGGGTCCGGCAGGCGGCCGATGCGGGGAATATTGCCCGCAAGCTCCAGAATTCGCCGATTGTAGACCTCGTTCAGCATGGACGTTGGCCGATTTTTCTCAATTCGGTGATCCGGATTGTGTGCCGAAGCGTATCCCTTATATAAAAAGCCGACGGGAACGTGGAAGGCCACGTTCCGATTTTGGGACATGCAGCGTCGTCCGCCCTGCCGGGCAAGACGCGGCCACCCGGTGACACACCCGGCGCGAGCGCCGGTCGAACGGAGAGACCCGTTATGGACGCGCAAGTCAAACCCTGGCCCAAGTCGGCCGCGTCGTCTCATGTCCGCGCCGCGCCCAAGCCGGTGGAGAACAGGCCCAGCCGGGAGGAGGCGGAAGCCGCCGTCCGCACATTGATCGCCTATATCGGCGACGATCCGGGCCGCGAGGGCGTGCTCGATACGCCAAAGCGGGTGATCGGCGCCTACGAGGAATTGTTCAGCGGGTACCGCGAGAGCGCGGCCGATGTGCTCGACCGCACATTTTCGGAAATGGGCACCTACGACGATTTCGTGCTGGTGCGCGACATTGCCTTCACCTCGCATTGCGAGCATCACATGATGCCTTTCACCGGCAAGGCGCATATCGCCTATCGGCCGGTCGACCGCGTGGTCGGGCTGTCCAAGCTCGCGCGGCTGGTCGATGTCTATGGCCGCCGCCTGCAGACGCAGGAGCATCTCACCTCGCAGATCGCGACCGCGATCGACGAGATTCTCAAGCCGCAGGGAGTCGCGGTGATGCTGGAGGCCGAGCATACCTGCATGACCATGCGCGGCGTGCAGAAGCAGGGCGCGATCACGCTGACCACGCAATTCATCGGCTCGTTCCGCGACGACGCCAACGAGCAGGTGCGCTTCATCACCGCGGTGCGCGGCGGGATGCGCTGATCTTGCCGTCATTCTGAGATGCCCGGCAAGCCGGGCCTCGAGGGATGACGGCCCCGATCGTCTCTCGCACCATCCTTCGAGGCTCGCTGCGCTCGCACTTCGGCATGACGAACCACGCGGACATGACCGTGTCAGACCCATCCGCCAGCAAGAATGCCGTCGAAGAAGAACTGACGCTGTCGCCGAAATTCGATCGCGACGGGCTGGTCACGGCCGTTGCGACCGACGCGCGCACGGGCGAGCTGCTGATGGTCGCGCACATGAACGCCGACGCGCTCGCCCGGACCATCGCGACCGGCGAGGCGCACTATTACAGCCGCTCGCGAAAGGCGCTCTGGAAGAAGGGCGAGACGTCCGGCCACACGCAGCGCGTGATCGAGTTGCGCGTCGATTGCGACCAGGACGCCGTGTGGATGAAGGTCGAGCAATCGGGCGAGGGCGCCTGCCACACGGGGCGCCGCTCGTGCTTCTATCGCGCCGCGCCGCTCGGACAGACGGGGATTGTGCGGCTCGAATTCAGGGATGCCGGAAAGGCGTTCGATCCGCAGGCCGTCTACAAGACCTAGCTATTCCACCCCCGCCGCCCTCGCGCGCGCGAGCAGGGTCTGCGCGCGCACGAGATGCGGGCGGTCATACATCTGCCCGTCGATCCCCACCACGCCCGCGCCGGGACTGGCGGCAAACGCCGCGATCACGCGGCGCGCCTGTGCGACCTGTTCCGACGTCGGCGTGAAGACCGCGTTGATGACCGCCACCTGGGCGGGATGGATCGCCATCTTGGCCGTGAAGCCGTCGCGCCGCGCCTCCTCGCTTTCGCGCTTCAATCCTTCGGTGTTGCGGAAGTCGACATAGACCGTGTCGATCGCCTGTACGCCTGCCGAGGCCGCGCCGGCGATGCACAGGCTGCGCGCCAGCCGGTAGGGATCGAGAAAATGGCCGTCGCGGTCGCGGTTCGCTTCCGCGCCCAGTTCGGCCGACAAATCCTCCGCGCCCCAGGTGAGGCCGGAGAGGCGCAGGCTGGCATTCCTGTAGCTGCCGGCGAGAAACAGGGCGGAAGCGGTCTCGGTCGCGATCGCGACGATCTTGACCGCGCCGTCGGGCAGGTTCGCCTGCGCCTCGCGCACGGCGAGCTTGGCGTCGAGATGCATGATGGAGGCGCCGCCTTCCGCCTTCGGCAGCATGATGGCGTCCGGCTGCGCGGGCACGACCGCATCGAGATCGTCGTCGGTGAGTCCGGTCGAGAGGCTGTTCACGCGCACCAGAAGGCGGGGACGGTTCGCGCTCGCGCGCGCGGCCCTCAGGAATGCCGCGGCGCCGATGCGCGCCTGCGCCTTGCGCTCCGGCGCGATGGAATCCTCGAGGTCGAGGATCAGCGCGTCGGCGCCGCTCGACAGGCCCTTGTCGAGCTTCTTCTCGGAATCGGCGGGGACGAAGAGGAGGGAGCGCATGTGGCTATCGGTCTTTTCGCTATCGGTCTGTTGGCTATCGGTCTTTCGATCGTGTCCGGGACGGCCCGCAGGGCCGGGCCCGGATTCCGTTCTGGCGATTCGGAATTTTGCATTCCGGGGCTGCGGTTGGCGCGCGCCCCGAAATGAACCGAGGAGAAACTAGGCCGGGCGCTTCAGCATGAAGGCCTGGCGGCGGCATTCGGCGACCAGCTTGCCGTGCTGGTTGTAGGCGCGATGGTGAAGCTCGACGATGCCCGCATTCGGCCGCGAGGTCGATTCGCGCTTGCCCAGAACCTCGGTCGAGCAATGCACGGTGTCGTTCTCGAACAGGGGATGCGGGAACCGGGTGTCGCTCATGCCGAGATTGGCGATGGTCGTTCCCATCGTCAGGTCGTTGACCGAGATGCCGATCATCAGCCCGAGCGTGAACAGCGAATTCATCAGCGGCTTGCCCCATTCGGTCTCGGTCTCGGCGAAGTGCCGGTCGATATGCAGCGGCTGCGGGTTCAGCGTCATGTTGGAGAACAGCATGTTGTCCATCTGCGTCACCGTGCGGGTCAGCCGGTGCTCGTAGATTTTGCCGATCTCGAAATCCTCGAAATAGAGGCCGCCGCGCTTGTGCCTGACGATGTTGTCCTGCGTCATGGCGTTCCTCCTGCGTTAAGCTTCCATTTACCATAATTGCCCAAGGTCTGACGCGACCCTGGCCGCGCCTTCCGCGCGCGCGCAGGCAGCGAGGCGCCCGCCATGATGGTGGACAGCACCCAGAGCCTGCAAGCGGCGAACGTGACCGGCGCGATCCAGAAGGCCGCGCGGATTACTGGCACGAATTTTCAATATCTTCTGGCGACCGCCAAGGTCGAATCCAATCTCAATCCCGCGGCGGCGGCCAAGACCTCCTCGGCCGGCGGCCTGTTTCAGTTCATCGAGCAGACCTGGCTGCAGACGCTGAAGGAGTCGGGCGCGGCCTTCGGCTACGGCCACTATGCCGACGCGATCGCGCAGGACGCGTCCGGCCGCTTCGTCGTCCCCGATCCCCGGATGCGGGCCGAAATCCTCGATCTGCGGCGCGACCCGACCGCAAACGCGCTGATGGCCGGCGCCTTCACCCAGAGCAACGCCGCCTTCCTGAAGGAGCGCCTCGGCCGCGCGCCGAGCGAGGGCGAGCTCTATATCGCGCATTTCATGGGCGCGAGCGGCGCCGCGCGGCTGATCGGGCAGGCGGGCGACAATCCGGATGCGCTCGCGGCCGATGCCTTTCCCAATGCCGCCCGCGCCAACCGCTCGGTGTTCTTCGACAAGTCCGGGCGCGCGCGCGATTTCGGCGAGGTCGCCGCCGCCCTGTCCGGCAAGTTCGACAGCGCGCGCGCAAGGGCGGCACCGGCGGCGGCGATGCCGGCAGTCGCACCCGCGCTGACGGCGCAGGCGAGCCGCGCCTATGAGGCGGCATCGCCGCTGGCGATCGCGCAGCGCGCGGCGATCGCGAACGGCGAGCCGCTCTATGCGAATCCCTATCGCC
>JACAEG010000133.1 GCA_013388965.1 Pseudorhodoplanes sp.
CGGCAAGCCTGGAGGTCACGCCATCCCATGTGAGGCGCAGAAGGGTTTCGTGGCACCTGATGCCGAGCCCGCCCTTGAGCTTTCCCAGGTTCCGAACGATGCAATAGCTGCCGTCGCTCATCCGGACGAGTTTGATGCCCTCAAGATAACTTCTGATTCGCATTTGCCTTCCCACGCGCCCGCAGAATGCAGCACGCGGTGGCCCCGTCAATTCTTGACGGCCAGGGAATCGATCACGCCAGTCCTGCCATGCGAGTCCTCTGCCCGGCACGAAGGCGCCTCCGCCTAGCCGGCCATCGACCGCCTTTGCGCGCGTTCGGCAAACGACTATATCCCTCCCGCGACATCGCCGCGCATTGAGCGGCCGTGAGGGAGTGATTCAGCAATGCGATATCTGCACACCATGCTGCGCGTGAGCGACCTCGACGCCGCGCTGAATTTCTATTGCAACCTGCTCGGAATGAAGGAGGTCCGCCGCTACAGCGACGAGAAGGGCCGCTTCACGAATGTCTTTCTCAGCGCGCCCTACGACGAGGAACTGGTGGCCGCGAGCGGCAAGGGCGGCGGCCGGCATGCGCCGGTGCTGGAGCTCACCTACAATTGGGACAAGGAGGATTACGGCGAGGCCCGCTATTTCGGCCATCTCGCCTTCGAGGTCGACGACATCTACGCGCTCTGCGACAGGCTGATGAAGGCCGGTGTCACGATCAACCGTCCCCCGCGCGACGGCCGCATGGCCTTCGTGCGCTCGCCCGACCGGCAATCGATCGAGCTTCTGCAGAAGGGCGAGGCCCTACCCCCGGCGGAGCCGTGGCAATCCATGCCCAATACCGGCCACTGGTGAGCAACGGCCCGGCGCAAGGCTTGCCTGCCGCGCCGGCACTCACTATACCTCGCCCCGCCCGAAGCCTCCGGCCCGCCCGGTACCCACGGCTGCGGTGCTTGTGCGCCCTTCGTCTAGCGGTCCAGGACGCGGCCCTTTCACGGCTGAAACACGGGTTCGATTCCCGTAGGGCGCGCCAATGATTTTCTCAAGGCTCTGGCCAATCCCTTCGCGCGCCGGCACCGCCGGTGGAACGCGCGTGCGGTTCGGGCGTTGCCGAGCATGTCAACGGAACCCGTCACGCCGTCCAGGCCGAAGCCAGCCGAGCCCTCGAAGCCGCCGGCCAAGGAGCCGGGCAGGCCCTATCCCGTCGAGCAGCCGCCGGCGCCGGCCCCAAACGAGGACCGGCCGCTGGTCGATCCGGTCCCGCCGGACACGGATCTGCCGAGGATGTAGGGCGCCCTGCAGGGCAATATTTCGTGCGGATCGCGACGGGTCGTGACGGCCGGAAGGTCGCGCGATCGAGGCGAAGCAAACCGGCCGGTCGCAATCGCCGGCCGGTCATCCCTCCCCTCAATAGCAGACGTTGACCTTGCGCCAGCGGTAGCCCCACGGGGTCGGCACCTGCCGCCAGCGGATACAACCGGCATAGGCACCGTACACATAGGGGGCACGATAGAAGTATCCGGGATACCAGCCGCGGCGCCAGCCAAAATGTCGCCAGCCGCCGCCATGCCAGCCTCCGTGCCAGCCCTTCCCGCCATGCCACCCATGTCCGCCGCCGTGCCAGCCCTTGCCGTCTTTTGCAAATGCCGCCTGCGGAACGCCCAGCGCACCGAGCGCCAGCGCCGCGGCGCCGACGAGAACAATTCGACGCAACATCTTCATGTCTCCGAATCCTGCGTGCCCTTGCAAGACATTCGACACCACCGCGATTGAATGGAGAGTGAATGGCCGCATGAATGCGGCTTCAGCATGCGCGCCGAATTGTGGCGGCACGCCTCACCCGCAATTCAGGGCGATGCGAACGAGATCGCAGCCGGAGTTCCCGGCGGCAGCGGGACGGGATCGACTTCGACAAAGCCGCGATGAATGCGCACGCGATAGGTGGTCAGCTTCTCCGTGAAGGGTGCCGGCGCGCAGCCGTCTTCCAGACGATACTGATAGCCGTGCCACGGACAGGTGATGCAGCCATCGATAATGCGCCCCTCGCCGAGCGGGCCGTTCTGGTGCGCGCACAGATTGGTCAGCGCGCCGATGCGATTGCCGTCGCGGAACACGGCGATGCGTTCTCCATCCGGAGCCGTGACGATGCGCGCACCCTTGTCCGGGATGGATTGTGGCGGACCCACAGCGATCCAGCCGGGGCTGATCACCCTGCCCCCGTCACGCCAGCGCTCGCGCACGCCCGCGGCGATATGCAGCGCGGTCACGATGCCGAAGCCGACGAACAGCATCGCCGGAATGAGTGGCGATCGATCGTACTGCATGATGCCAAGCGCGACATGCAGCACCACGAGGCCATAAGCCACATAGAGCGCCATGTGGATCGCCTTCCAGACCGGCGGCGTCAGGAAGCCGAGCCAGAAATCGTGGCTCGTCGCCGCCATCACGAACAGGATCAGCAGCGCCGCGATGCCCAGCGCCTTGAAGGGAAAGCCGATGAACCTGGCATAGTCGGCCCATGTCATGAGTTCGACCAGGAGGTTCGGCAGATTGCCCTGCACGCCATACCATTCGATCATGAACCCGACATGCAGGGCCGCGACGATGAAGGTGAACACGCCGAAATGCCGCCGGTTGTAGAGCAGCGGCAGGAATCGCGGGCTGAGCCGGGCCAGCGGCCCGATCGACAGCACGATCGTCAGCATCGCGAAGGCACAGACGCCAAAAGCGCGAATGAAGCGGTCAATCTCGTCGGGACTATCCTTGGCCGGGTGCAGGGAGAAGCTGACGAACAGGAATGTCCCGATAAACGCGATCACCCCGGCGAGCAGGATCGCGTCGTAGACGACCTTGTCGCGATTCCATTGTACGGCCCGGAAGCCGACGCTCATTTCGCCTGCTCCTGAACATTCGGCGGCGGCGGCCGCAGGACCAAGGCCGATGCCAGCCCCAGGGTCACGATGACTGCGAGGACGGGCCAGATCAGCCGGTGCATGAGGCGGTGCCGGCGCGTCATCGCAAGGCCGACACCCAGCGGATCAGCACATAAGGCCACAGCGCGAACGAGCCGGGCAAAAGCAGAAGCCGCGCCGGCCAGGTGATCGTCGTTTCAGGCGGCAGGACGCGCTTGAGGCCGAAAACAACGAACAGGCTGGCCGTCAGCAGGCCGGCAGCCGCATAAAAAGCCAGAGCGCTCGCCAGGACCGCGCCCATGCGCTCGCCCTCCCGACTGGCCTGCGCGTCCGCAGGTGCCAGGATACTCTGGCCGACCCTGTTCGTGTTTACAATCGGGGCGGTTCCCGCAAAAGGGGCCCCGGCTCACGAGCCGGGCCCCCTTTCGACTTGCCATCGTGGCGATTACTGCGAGCCGGACTGGCCGGTCGTCGGCGGAGCCGGGCTATCGCGCGTCGCCTGGCCCGTCGTGGTCGGCGGCGTCGCGGGTCGGGAGATTGTGGGCTGATTGCGGGTATCGGCCGTCGGCTGGGTGTCGTCTCGTCCCATCGTCAGCGCCGCGAGCAGCAGGGCCACGACGGCAAGGCCGCCGATGATCCAGCCCCACGCGCTCGAGGGCTTTTCGTATTCCCAGTTCGCGTTGTCGCTCATCCGGTTCGGATCGCGACGCGGATCGAAGTCGGACATGGGTCGCCTCCACGTTATATCTCGACGTGACAGAAACGTCCGCCAGCCGCCAAGGTTCCGTGAAGCATTTCAGATGCAATTGAATCGAAGCGCGAGCACGCCCGCGTCAGCTAGCCTCTTGCAAGATTGAGATTTGCGCTGCGATCAATTGCGTCCAGAACGCGATAAATGTCCGTCAGGACCTTGACCAGCCACGACCGGATGTCGTCGCGCATCTCAAGCGGGACCTTGAGCGTCGGATCGCGCATGAAGGCGCCCAGCCCGACATCCCATTCGTCCACGACCTCCATCAGCGCATGGTCGAGCGCCGGCATCACGATCCGCGCGCCGTTCTCAGTCAGGGCGCGGTACTCGCCGGATTGCCGGATGGCGGCGCGAATGTCTCCGAGCTGTCTGTTCTCGACCAGCACGAATCGACACGCGCCCAGTCGCTGTCTCAGGACCAGCGCCTCTTCGAATGCCTCCTGCTCCGGCGCGGCGATGAAGAAGACGATGGGCTCGATGGCGCTGGCGCGCGCTTCGGCGCAGAAGTCGCATTCCAGCGAGAGATCGACGAATTTTTGCAACGACCGGTTGGCCAGGTCCACGATCCGCGGGCGCGGGCCGGCAGACACGAGCGCGTCGAACAACGCCATCTGGTCCGGAACGCGCGCCAGTTCGAGCGGCAGCACCTCGTTGGGATAAAGCCGCGACAGCCCGCGGTCGCCGGCGTCGATGTCGTAGATGAGCGGTCGCTTGCCGCCAAGAATGAAGTTTTCGGCCAGGACGCGCGCAAGCAGCGTCTTGCCGCTGTGGGGACGCGAGGAGGCCACGATCACAGCGGGTGTCATTGACGGCTTCTTTCGCTCGGGCGAGGTGCCGCCCGCCGCGACCCCGGCCACGTCAGGCGCTTGGCGCCGCTTCCTCGGCATGCAGCCGCTTCAGCAGGCCGGCCCGCTCGTATTCGGAGACGATCTGCATCAGCCATGTCCGGACATAGCCGCGCAAGACTAACGAGTAGTTTCCGGCGCCGCCCTCGGCGTTCTTGTTGGAGATGAAGGACGAAAACGGCACTCCGGCCAGTTCCACCTGCTCGCAGGCCATTTCGGTCAGCTTCGGGATCGTGATCTCGGTCGCATCCCGGGTCTTCTGGAAATAGCTCGACTTGATCGCCGGATCCCACTCGAAGAAGCTGGTGTCGTTGATGAAATTCTTCACCACGAAATAGCTGCCATTGCCGGCAAAGGGCGCGACTTCGTCGATCTCGTTGAGCGAGGCGACCGACGGTCCCAGGATATGAAAAAGCGCGAAGTTGAACTCGCCCGCCTGCACGGCATCGAAGAAGCCGTTGTCGCGAAATGCCTTCAGGGTCGTCGTCAGATGCCCGGCGCGCAAGTCGATCAGCGTGATCCTGGACTCGCTCGTCGATAATGTGTCTAGCATGCGCATCTGGTCCGGCGTCGACTGGATATCGACGATCTCCGTGACCGAGGGATGAAACCGCTTCAGCGTTCCGCGCGGATACTCGGCATCGAAGGCGCGCGTGGGAACGCTCTTCGCGCGCAGGTAATCGAGCAACGTGCGCGCGACGGTCGTTTTCCCCACGCCTCCTTTGTCGGCGCCGATGACAAGAACCGTTGGCTTCATCTGATCGTCCCTCAATGACACAGCAGCGCCGACCAATGCGGGCCCCGCCTCGGCCGCTGCCTCTTTCTTAACCTTTCCTGGGCGTGCGCGCGCAGGCCGCAGCAAGGTCTTTATTTACCGCCGCGCAGGGCGTGGTTATATCGCCGAGCAATATAGTCGCAACCCTGCTCTGCATTCTTCCCTCGCCGCACGCTCCTCCCCGATATCCAAGATCGACCGCATGAATGTGTCTCGCGTCATTCTGTGCGCCATCTTCGGAAGCACCGTCGTCCTTGCGGCAGACAGACCGGCGCGCGCGGCCGACGAATTCAAGCCGCCGCGGATTTCGGTTGTCCAGCCGGATTGGGGCGCCGCAATGGCGGACCTGCCGTCTCGAACGGCGTCTTCCGACGCCGGTGCAGCTGCCATTCCGAAACTTGACGCGCTCAACGAAGCGATCGGGTCGCGCTTTCCGAATATTGCAGCAAGCACCGTGCCCGTGCTGCTGCCAATGGACGTCGAGGCCTATCTGCGCGATCGCGATGCGGATGCAGCGCTCGACACCAATCATTACCTGTTCGGGTTTCGCGCGACGCCCTATTTTCTCGCGGGACCGTCGGGCTACGATGCGATGTTCGAACTGCGGTCGGGCGCGACGAAGGAGCTCTCCAACCTGCGCTCGGGCGAGCCGGTATTCATCGGCATCACCGGGGCCTCGCGCCTGGTCGACCTGCCAGCGCCGCGCGGAGCCGTGAATCTTCCGGGACACGGTCTGGACAGGGAATTCCCGGGACTGCGCCGCTTCATCATCGAAAATCACATGCGGTTCAGCTTCGAGCGCTATGGCGTGACCTATGTCGTGTCGATCCTCTGCTTCGACGGTCCCGCGCGCGGACGCCGGGTATCGTGCACGGATGCCGACCGCGTCGGAAAGGCCTTCCTGCGCGCTCTGCACTTTGCCGGGGGCACACCGCAGATTCTCGAAACGGCCGATCAGGCGCTCGAGCGCCCGAAGGAGGAGTCGCCCGACTTCGCTTTCCACGCTCCGGGAGAAATCCTGCCGCGCACCGGCGTCAAGGGCCAGGGCGGCGTTCCCGACTACACCGTCTATGCCAGAATCCGCTTTCCCATGGAGGAGACCCCGGCCTACGTCAACTCGCAGGCGTTCATGCACTGGGGCAATTGCAACATGACCGGGCGCGTCGGCGCACGCGGAAGAAAGGGCGCATCCTATCGCTGCCGGGTCAATTCCAAGCCGCTGATCTTCGACGAGTCCGCTCAGGAAAACTACTCCTATCCCTGGCGTGACAATTTCTGCGAACATCGCTCCTTCTATGTCGGTCAATGTCCCGCCGGCTTCGGGCACCAGGGGCAGGATATCCGGCCGGCGGAGTGCAAGCTGCGCAAACCGGACAGCGACCGCTGCCAGCCCTATGGGCAGGCCATCGTGGCCGCGCGAAGCGGGATGATCTTGCGGCCCGACAAGCAGGACGGCCTCGTGCTGGTGACCAACGCAGCGGACGGTCTCCTCCGCTTTCGTTACATCCATATGAACCCGCGCAAGCTCGACGCCGATTCCATGACAAACGGGCGCATGGTCCGCGAAGGCGAGATCGTGGGCCAGGTCGGCAATTACAGCCGGTACGAGGGGGCGACCACGGTGCATCTGCATTTCGAGATGATGGTGCCGACGCGCGACGGCTTCGTGCGGGTCAATCCCTACGCCACCCTGATCGCATCCTACGAGCAGCTGATCGGCGCCCGCGGAAAGCAGATCGAGCCCCCGGCGACCGAGGCCGCGCCTGCGATCGCGGCCGAACAGGCCGAGCCGGAAAAGCCTGCGGCCAAGCGAAAGATCGGAAAGAGCGACCGCAAGCGCGGCAAGACGAAGCGGCGACGCTGACCGCCCGATTGCGGCCAAGGTCGCAGCCGATAGGATGCACGCATGAGTCGGCTTTTCAATCGTCCGCTGACGCGGCGCGCCTGGCTGCATTCCGCGCTCGGTGCGGCGGCGGGTTTCGCCTGGCCCCTGCCTCTTGCCGCGCAATCGGCCGCGCAGCCCTTCGAGCAGTGGGTGATCGCGTTCCGGCCCCGCGCGCTGGCCAAGGGCGTGTCGGGTGCGACCTACGACCGCGTCATGGGCCGCGTGAAGCCGGACATGTCGGTCTTTGCCCACCAGCGCAAGCAGCCGGAATTCAACGAGCAGCTCTGGCAATATCTCAACCGCCGCGTCTCCGAATGGCGCATCACTGCGGGCCGCGAGCGCGCGAAGGAATACGCCCCGCTGCTCGCGCGCATCGAGCGCGATCCGGGCGTCGAGCGATCGGTCATTCTCGGGCTATGGGGCATCGAGACCGCGTTCGGCGATCCGATCGTGCAGCAGAATCATTTCAAGCCGGTTGTCCCCTCGCTCGCGGCGCTGGCCTGGGGCGAGCCGCGCCGGCGCGCCTATTGGGAGACAGAGCTGATCAACGCGCTGCGCATCATCGAGCGCGGCTGGAGCAGCCCGGACGAGATGCGCGGCTCCTGGGCCGGCGCGATGGGCCACACCCAGTGGATGCCGGAAGTCTGGCTCAATGTCGGCATCGACTACGACGGCGACGGGCGCGTCAATCCGTTCGGCAAGCCGGACGATGCGCTCGGCTCTAGCGCGCTCTATCTGATCCGGCGCGGCAAATATCGCCGCGGCGAACATTGGGGCTTTGAGGTCAAGGTGCCGGGCGGCGGCGCGAGCTCGGATGCGCAGCGCTCCTATGCCGACTGGCAGAAGGCCGGGATCGTGCGCGCAGACGGACAGGCGTTTCCCCAGCCCGAGGCACGGGCGCAGCTCTGGGTTCCGGTCGCGGGCGGTCCGGCCTTCCTGATCGGGCAGAATTTCTTCTCGATCAGGTCCTACAACCCGTCGATGAACTATGCGCTGTCGGTCGTGCATCTCGGCGACCGGGTGCTCGGCGGCGGACCTTTCATCCGGCCCTTCCCCGGCAGCGAGCGGGCTCCGACGCTGGCCGAAGTGCAGGAAATCCAGAAGCGGCTGACCGCGCTCGGCTTCGACACGGCCGGCACCGACGGCCGCATCGGCCTTCAGACGATGGCGGCCGTCCGCGATTTCCAGAAACGCGTCGGGATGGCGCCGGCCGACGGCTATGCCGGCGTGAAGCTGCTCGCGCGCCTGCGGCAGGGGCTGTAGACCTACCCCGCCTTCAGCGAGAAGCCGCAATCGGCGACGATGGTCTGGCCGGTGATGCAGGCGGCATCCGGCGAGGCGAGGAACAGGATCACGCCCGCGATTTCCTCGGGTTTCGCCGCACGCTTCAGATAGGTCCCGGCCATCATGTTGGTCTTGATCTCGGGCGCGAGCGACAGGAACATGTCGGTCTCGGTGTGTCCCGGCGCGACGGCGTTGACCGTGATCTCGGGCGCAAGCTGCTTGGCGAGCGTCGCGGTCATGTTGATCACGGCGGCTTTCGAGGCCAAATAATCCATCACGCCCTCGCGCCCGAGATGCGTGATGCCGCGCACCGAGGCGACGTTGACAATGGTACCCTTCTTCGCCGCGATCATGTGCCTGGCCGCGGCCTGGCACATCAGGAAGGTGCCGGTGACGTTGACGCGCATGGTCTCGGCCCATTCGTCCGCCGTCTTCTCGAAGAACGGCCTGCCCATGTTGATGCCGGCATTGTTGACCAGAATGTCGATGCCGCCGAACTGCCCGACGAAGGCCTCGACGGCCGCGGTGGCGTCCTCCTTGCGGCCGACATCGCCGGTGAAGGTCGCGACCTCGTAGCCTGCGTCGGCGAGCCGGCGCCGTGTCTCGTCAAGCGTCTTCTGACCCTTGCCCATGATGCCGACGCGCGCACCTTCCCTGGCAAAGCGCAGGGCGGTCGCCGCGCCGATGCCCCTGCCCCCGCCCGTGATCAATGCGTTGAGGCCTTCCAGTCTTCCCACAATCTCACTCCCCGGTTCCGATTTCCCGGACGCCTTCGTCCAGCTTCCTCTCGATAAAGTCCATATGCGCGATGATCGCAGCGCGCGCCTCCTCCGGCGCACGGCGGCGCACCGCATCGTAAATCTGAAAATGATGTTCCCAGATCACCTTGTGCTCCTCGCGGTTGGGCACGAAGCGCTTGAAGCGGTAGAAGGCCGAAAAGCCCTGCCGCAGGATGTCGATGATCTGGACCGCGATCGGATTGCCGGTCGCGCGCGCCAGCGCATGGTGGAAGGCGATGTCATTTGTCTCCCATTCCTCGCCGGTCACGTCGAGACCGCGCATCGCCTCAATCCGTGCATGCATGGCGGCGAGATCGTCGGCGGTCGCGACCCTGGCAGCCTGCGCCGCGCACCAGCCCTCGAGCGCGCGCCGGATCTCGAAGAATTCGCCGATCCGGTGGGCCTCGGTCTTGATCAGCTCGATCAGCGGGCGGTCGCTCGGCGCCTGCGGCTTCTGCGCGACGACGAAGCTCCCGGTGCCGTGGCGGACCTCGATCAGGCCGACAAGCTC
>JACAEG010000134.1 GCA_013388965.1 Pseudorhodoplanes sp.
CAGTGGATCCTCGCCGACGGCCAGGACAAGGCCGTCGTGGCGCAGCGGCTGCGGCTCTGCGCCGACATCCTGGAGGGGCTCGCATGAACGACGAGCAGCGCCGGCAGGCGATCCTGTTCTACGAGGGCCAGGTGCTGACCAGCGCCGGGCATGGCGGCGTCGCGCAGGCGGCGGAGACGGCGCAGTGCATGATCGACGGCGCGACGAATGCGCTGGTTCGCCTGCAGGGCGCCGCCGAGGCCTCGCAATTCGCATTCGCGGTGGCCGACCGCGCAGTCTCGGGCGTGCGCGGCCCCACCGCCTGGCCGCCCGAAAAGCCGGCCGCCGATGCCGGCGAAACCCAGGAGGTCCGAAAGCCGTGACCGACAGCACCCTGCCCTTCCGGCTGCCGCCGAGCGATCTCTACGAGCAGATCGCGCAATCGCACCCCTCGCTGCTCGCCGGCCGCGTCATCTGCGGCAAGTGCGGCCAAACGCGCCAGGTCGAGGCCGCGGCCTGCCTGCGCCACGGCTGGCCGAAATGCCCCTGCGGCGGCGGCACGATGGGACTTGCGTCCACCACGAAGGAGAAAGGCAAATGAAGATCACGCTGGAAGCGACCGGGACGGTCGAGCGCGTCCAGGGCACGCCCTGCCGCAAATGGATCGGCGCGACGGACGCGGGCACAAAGGTGCATGCCTGGATCGCGATCGTGCAGCCGCAGACGCACGACGCGGCCGCGCTCGCCGCATTCGAGCGCGAACTGAGCGAGGTGAAGCTGGAGCGCCAGCTGGTCTCCATCGATCATCGGCTGGTGATCTGATGGCACGGCAGCGCCCGATCCGCATCCCCTACGACGAGCTCGGCGTGCAGATGACATTCCGACGCCGCCACAAGCCCGACGTCGCGCGCCAGCGCAAGCGCTACTGGAAAATCCTCGAATCGCTGCGGAGGAAGGAACGATGAGCGACCGCTGCATCTCGGATGACTACGAGCTACGCGGACAGGCCTTCGAGGTCTGGACCGACGGCCACGCGAATCCCGGCCTGTATCCGAACTGGTGGCTGGTCATTCGCGCTGACGCCGACGGCCTGCCCGCACTGCCGCGCAACACGGTCCTCACCAGCGAGGAAGCCGGCTTCGATCCGCCGCTGAGCGCCAAAGAGATTGAGCACATCGGCCAGTATGTCGCCGATTGGCTTACGGATTGAGGACGCCATGAAAGCCTTCACCATCTGGCAGCCCTGGGCGTCGCTGATCAAGGTCGGCGCCAAGCCGTTCGAGTTCCGGCCGAAGAGCTATCTGCGCTACGTCAACGCGCCGGCGATCGGCGAGCGCGTCGTGATCCAGGCCGGCGCCCGGCCGGTGAAGCCCGCCGAGGTCGAGGACCTGCTGGCGCGGCTCGGCCGCGACGACGACATGACGGGCCTCGTCGTCGACAAGGCGCGGCAGCTGCTCGAGCGCGTGCGGGCCGCGCACCAATATCGCCTGCTGCCGCTCGCGGCCGCGCTCGGCACCGTGCGCATGGGCAGGCCGCGCAACGCGGGGGCGCTCTTCACCGGCCTGCCCCACGACAGCGATCGCGGCGACTTCAACTGGGCCTGGCCGATGGAGGATGTGCGCGCGTTCGACGCGCCGATCCCGATGAAGGGCCAGCAGGGCTTTTTCCAGGTCAACATCCGGGAGGCCGCATGACGACGATCGAATGGTGCCGCAACGCCGACGGCACGCAGGGCGTGACGTGGAATCCGATCCGCGCCCGTCATCGCGAGACCGGCAAGCGCGGCTGGTTCTGCGTCCACAAGAGCGACGGCTGCCGCTTCTGCTATTCGGAATGGCAGAACATGAAGGGCGGCGACAGCGGCGGCAACGGCCTCGCCTATGCCGCGCAGAACCTCGCCAAGATCGAGGTCTATCTGGACGAGAAGACGCTGCTCGCGCCGCTCTCGTGGCGCAAGCCGCGCACGATCTTCGTCTGCTCGATGTCCGACCTGTTCGGCGAGTTCGTGCCCGACGCATGGATCGACCGCATCTTCGCGGTGATGGCGCTGTCTCCGCAGCACACCTTCCAGGTGCTGACGAAGCGCAGCGAGCGGTTGCGGGAATATTTCGCAAAGGCCGCGCCGAACGTCTTGCCATATGAGGGCATACGTCAGGCGGTGGACTCCATCATCGACCGCGTCACGATGGGGTTCAATATCAACTACACAAAACCCCTCCCCAATGTCTGGCTCGGCGTCTCCGCCGAACGGCAGAAGGAAGCGGACGAGCGTATCCCGGACCTGCTCGCGACGCCGGCGGCGATCCGGTTCGTGTCGTGCGAGCCGCTGCTGGGGCCGATCGATCTGACAAATATCCGCGTCCAGCTCGAGGGTAAAAGCTTCATGACGCGCAGTGCCCTTAGCGCACGCGACCCGCTCGACAAAGGCTCTCCCGAACTCACACTCGACTGGGTCATCGCCGGCGGCGAATCCGGCAAAGACGCGCGCCCCATGCACCCGGCCTGGGCGCGCTCGCTGCGCGATCAATGCGCGGCCGCCGGCGTGCCGTTTTTCTTCAAGCAATGGGGCGAGTGGGCCGACCAGACGGACAGCCCCCCGGCAGCACGCAGGGCGTCGCAGGACCATATCTTCTCGCCCAACGGTGAAGTGCTCGGCGTTGGTGTCGAGCACGGGCGTCACGGCATGGTCGACTGCGACTGGCGCGATAAAGGCGGCGCCTGGATGGGGCGAGTCGGCCACAAGAAGGCAGGCCGCCTGCTCGATGGCAGGCTGCACGACGCCATGCCTGCGCGCGCAGGCGAGGCGCGGCGCGGAGAAGCCGCATGAAGGACCTCGCCATCGCCCTTCTCTCGAGCGCCCTGCTGGCCGGCCGCGTCGTCAGGAAATGGCTCAACGGCGCCTGGCAGCGGGCGCGCGGGCGGAAGCGTTAACCTAGAGAGGCAAATCGCCGCCGGGCCCGGCGGCCGCGGCTATCGTGCGCGCCGTTCGCATCGTCGCTCACCAGCCGGATTCGCATGGCCGCCGCCGCAAAGCTCAAGCCGATCGAGGACAAGCCGGTCGAGAAGATGACCCGCCGCGCGCTCGCCGAGGAGCTCGTCGGGTATCACCGCGCGCATCGCGCGATGTTCGAGCGGATGGA
>JACAEG010000034.1 GCA_013388965.1 Pseudorhodoplanes sp.
GCGCGCGGGCGCCGCCTTGGTCAGCACGGCAAAGACCGGGCTCGGCTCGAAGCGCACGGTGCCGGGCGAAACATCTCCCTCGCTGTCCGGCCGCACCACATCCGGCGGCACGACCTTCACCGGCACCGATTGCGGCTGATATCCGGTGAGCGTGTAATTCGCCGTGAGATCGGCAGCCGGAACGGCCAGCGCGCACGGCGTACGGCACGTCTGCCCGGTCGAGAGCTTCACCTCGGCCCCGGCCGGTTCGGACTCAAATTGCAACGTTGCGGTCGCCACCGGCACCTTGAACGCATCGGTGCCGGACGCGCAGGCCGCAAGCGCAAGACCGCATGCCACGAAGGCCAGAACTCTGATCATGGCTCTACTTCCCGCAAACTCGTGCGGCGATTCTGTGCCGCCCGTGCCCCCGGGGCGGGACCATACGGGGGCTCACTGCGTTGTGCAACGGCGCAGCGCTCGTGGCCTGTGGGGCGGGCGGGGCCGCGCTTACAGCTTGTAGGCCGTGCGGAAGCCGCCCCAATGCCGCCCGAAGACTCGGATCGGCACGTCGATCTCGCGCATCATCACCACCACGCCGCGGCCCATGTCGCGCGCGTAGTTCTGAATGAGATAGGGCCGCACATTGCGCGCCGCGCACAGGCCCGCGCGATCGTCGAAGATGCGGCGGTTGCGGCAATTTGCCGTGTTCCATGCAACATCGTTCGGGCGCTGCGGCTGAGAATAGATCCTGTTGTGAACGGCGAGATAGCCGTTGCGGTCTACTGCAGCGCAAAACACCATGCGCTGGTCGGAGGCGAGAAGCGGTTCCTGGATCGCCGGCAGGATCGACTCGGCCACGTTCAGGAACCGCGTGCGGTATTGAACGGGATTGGTATCGGGTAGCGGCACGTATTCGTTGTCGAACATGTCCTCGCGCGCAAGCAGCCCGCTCTCGACCGCCTCTTCGAACCTGCGCGAAATCTCCGCAGCCGTCCTGTCGGCGCGGTCGATGAAGATGCTGTTCTCTTCCCGGATTGCAGCGAGCTTGGCCAGCAGCGCCTGCTGGAACGTTCCGTCGGGCTCGACGAATTGCAGATGCAGGCCGAGGTCCGACCGGTTGACCGCGCGGACCCGGCATTGCCCGATCTGCGCAATATTCGCGCGCTGCTCGACACCGATATCGATCTTTTCGATTCTGGAGCCGCGGACCAGTGCGCCGCCCTCAGACAGGTCGAATACCTGCGCCGACACGTCGCCTTTCGTGCCCGAGATCGTGATGGCCATCTCGCAGGGAAGCCGTTCGTGCCGCCGGCGGTCGCCGATCTCGCTCTGCCGCAGCACCATCACGAAGCGCGTGCGCAGCTTGTCGGCCGCGCTTATCGCCTCGCCACCGGAACGGTCCACGGCTTCGCTGGCGACCGCGGCCTTGGCGGCGATCACCTCGATCTCCTTCGCGCCGTCGGCGACGCTGGACACGAATTGCGAGGTCTCGGTCGCACTGCGGGCGAGGTTCGTGGTCGTGCTGTGCTGCTGGTCCACCGCGGCGGAGACGGTTGCGAAGACCGGCCGGATGGCGTCGATCGCCGCCGACACGTCACCGAGCGCCTTGACGAGGCCGGCGGTGTTCTTCTGCAGGTGATCGATCTTGCTGGCGATCTCTTCCGTCGCCTTTTGCGTCTGCGCCGACAGCGCCTTGACTTCGCCGGCGACGACGGCAAAGCCGCGTCCCGCTTCGCCCGCGCGCGCGGCTTCGATCGTGGCGTTGAGCGCGAGCAGGTTGGTCTGCTTGGCGATCGACGAAATCAGATGGACGACATTGCCGATCTCGTCGGAGGAAGCCTTCAGCCCGGCGATCGTCGAGCTCGCGGTGCTGGCGGCGCTGGTTGCGCCGTCGGCGAGAGAGGAGGCGTCGCGGACCTGGCGCAGGATTTCGTCCGAGGAGCTTGCAAATTCCTCGGTTGCGCTCGCGAGCTGGATCGAATCCTCCTTCGCGCTCGTCGTCTTGACGGCAAGTTCCTCGCTCTGGCTGCGAATGGTGGCCAGCGCGTCGGAGGACGCCCGGATGCCGGTGCGCGCCGCATTCGCGGCGCGGTGAACATCCTTGATCATGGCGTAGAGATCGGCCTCGAGCAGATCGATCATTTCGCGGATCGCGTCGAGCCGGAGATGCGACCCCGCTTCCGCGGCAATGTCTTGCGTGGCCGGAACTACAGGCGTGAGATCATCACGCCGGGCATTGCTGGATTGAGCTTGGCGCATGATGGTCCGACGATGTGGGACGACGCCCGATTTGAACTGATTATCGTTAAGGAGGTTTTAACGACCCTTCGTTTCGCGATGTTTCACGCTGTCAAATCGCGCACGGCGCCCATCAGATCGTCATAATGACTGATGACCCGGTCCGGATCGAGGCGATCGACCGGAATGTCGGTATAGCCGAAGTCGACGGCGATCACCGGAATGCCGGCCGCGCGCGCCGTCCTGATGTCGGTGATCGAATCGCCGACCATGATCGTGCTTCGAAGATTGCCGCCCGCTCGCTCGGCGGTGAGGTGCAGGACCTGCGGATCGGGCTTCTTCACCCCGAACGTGTCCTGCCCGCAGATGAATGCGAATCTGTCCGAGAGGCGCAGCGCATCCAGCAGCTTGCGCGACAGCCATTCGAGCTTGTTGGTGCAAACCGCGAGCGTGAAGTCCTGCGCGGCGAGGCCGTCGAGCGCATTCACCAGTCCGGGAAAGGGCTGCGACAGGTCCGCGATATGATCGGCATAGTGGTCGATGAAGTCCCGGAACATTCGGTCGATCTCGCGCGGGTCCAGTCTCCTGTCGCGCGCGGCCAGCGCGCGCTCGATCATCGGCCGCGCGCCGCCGCCGATCGCGCCGCGCGCCTCGTGGTACGGGACGGGCTCGATCCCCTCGCGCGACAGGATCACATTGAGCGTGGCGGCAAGGTCGGGCGCCGTGTCGATCAGCGTGCCGTCGAGGTCGAACACAATCAGGGGAGGGGCCATTGGCAACGGATCGCGGGAAATCGGGCGCTTCCGGACTGGCTAGCCTCCTCGCTCCTGCGAGGCAAGATTGGCGGGCTTGCTTTTTCCCCGTTCTTGCCGCCAGAAGGCGCGGGGAACGCCACCGGCAGGTGTCGGGCAGTCACGAGCACCGCGATCGTCGCAATGAATATGGAGAGCCTGAAACGGCAGGCGGCCGCCCGCGCGCTGGAATTCGTCCGGCCCGGCATGCGGCTCGGCCTCGGCACCGGCTCGACCGCCCGGCATTTTGTCGAGCTTCTGGGCGAGCGGGTGAAAGCCGGCCTTGCCGTCATCGGCGTGCCCACGTCGGAGGCAACGCGGGCCGATGCCGAGCGGGCAGGCATCCGGCTGTCCACCCTCGATGAGACGCCCGAACTGGACCTCACGGTAGATGGGGCCGACGAGATCGACCCGAATCTGAGCCTCATCAAGGGCGGCGGCGGCGCGCTGCTGCGGGAAAAGATTGTCGCGTCCGCCTCCTCCCGCATGATCGTGATCGCCGATGAAACGAAATGGGTCCCCGTGCTCGGCCGTTTCCCATTGCCGATCGAAGTGGTCCCGTTCGGCCTGGAGGCGACCCGGCGCGCGGTGGCGGCGGCCGCCGGGGTCAGCCCCGACAGCGGCCGGATTGCGCTGCGCAAGGCCGGGGAAGGCCACGTTTTCGTCACGGATGGGGGCCACTTCATCCTTGACGCCACGCTTGAACGCATCCCCGATCCGGCAGCGCTCGCGGGCCGGCTGGCGGCGATTCCGGGCGTCGTGGAGCACGGACTCTTTATCGGACTTGCCCAAATAGCCATTCTGGCCGGCCAAGACGGCATTCGTGTCGTCGAGCGGCCCTGACCTCACCACAGGAGTTTGCCAATGATCTTCCGTCGTCTTGTCCGGGCCGCCTGTCTGATGGCGCTCATGGGCCTGGTTCTGGCGCAGGCCGTTCCCGCGGGCGCACAGCAGCAGCCCACCCCGGCCGCGATCTCGATGGCCAAGGAGATCGTGGACCTGAAGGGATCGCTCGCCATTTTCCCGTCGGTGATTGCCGGCGTGATCGAGCGCTCCAAGGACACGCTGCTGCAAGCCAACATGAATCTTCAGAAGCCGCTCAACGACATGGCTGCCCAATTGCGAACGGAATATGCCGCGCGCGTGAATGACGTGCGCGAAATCTTCGCGAAGTCCTATGCGCAGCGCTTCACCGAGCAGGAGCTGAAGGACATCCTCACGTTCCTCAAGTCCCCCTCCGGCAAGAAGTTCATTTCCGAGGAGCCGATCTTCCTGAATGAGACATTGGCGCGTGCCGAAGCCTGGTCGAACGATCTGGCCGACGAGGTGATGACGAAATTTCGTGCCGAGATGAGGAAGAAAGGTCACAATCTCTAGCGGAGAAGGCGGACGGCAGGGCGCATCGTCGTGGCACGCGAGGTCGATCTCTTCGTGATCGGTGCAGGCTCGGGCGGTGTGCGCGCCGCCCGTGTCGCGTCGAGCCACGGCGCGCGCGTGATGATCGCGGAGGAATATCGCGTCGGGGGGACCTGCGTGATCCGCGGCTGCGTGCCGAAGAAGCTGCTGGTCTATGCTTCGCGCTTCGGCGACGAGTTCGAGGATGCCGCGGGCTATGGCTGGACGGTCGGTGAACGGGCTTTCGACTGGCCGACGCTGATCGCCAACAAGGACCGCGAGATCGCGCGGCTGGAAGCGGCCTATATCGCCAATCTCGAACGCGCCAAGGTCGAGATCGTGAAGAGCCGCGCCGTGATCGAGAATACGCATCACGTGCGGCTCACCGCGACCGGCGAGACCGTGCGCGCGAAATACATTCTCGTCGCGACCGGCGGGCGGCCGCATCACGGCGCGGATATCGCCGGCCTCGATTGCGTGATTTCGTCGAACGAGGTTTTTGATCTCAAGGAGTTTCCCAGGCGCATCCTGATCCAGGGCGGCGGCTATATCGCGGTCGAGTTCGCCGGCATCTTCAACGGATTGGGCTCCGAGGTGACCCTCGTGTACCGCGGGGACAATATCCTGCGCGGCTTCGACGACGATTTGCGCGCGCATCTGCGTACCGAGATGGAGAAGCGCGGCATCAGGATCGTCACGCGCCAGACCGTCACCGGCGTCGAGCGCATGGAGGCCGGGTTGTGCGTGCGGCTTTCCGACAACGAGCAGCACACGGTCGACCAGGTGCTGTTCGCGACCGGCCGCAAGCCCAATTCGCAAGGGATCGGGCTTGAAACCGCAGGCGTCAAGCTTGCGCCGGACGGCGCGATCGTGATCGACGGCTTTTCGCAGACCTCGGTGCCGCATATCTACGCGATCGGCGATGTGACGAACCGCATCAACCTCACGCCGGTCGCGATCCGCGAGGGCCACGCTTTTGCCGACACCGTATTCGGCGGCAGGCCGATCAAGGTCGATCATACCGATGTGCCGACGGCGGTGTTTTCAGAGCCGGAATGCGGCGTGATCGGACTGACCGAGGCGCAGGCGCGGGCCGAGTTCAACCGCGTGGACATCTACAAGTCGAGCTTTCGGCCGATGAAGGCGACGTTGTCGGGCCGCGACACGCGATCCTTCTTCAAGCTCGTGGTCGATGGCACGACCGGCCACGTGCTGGGCTGTCACATCGTCGGCCCCGATGCCGGCGAGATGATCCAGCTCATCGGCATTGCGATCAAGATGAATGCGACCAAGGCGGATTTCGACCGCGTCATGGCGGTGCATCCGACCGCGGCGGAGGAGCTTGTGACGATGCGCGAGAAGGCCGCGAGTTACGTCCGCGAGGCGGCGGAATAGCGTGCCCGCGGCCGCGCCCGCCCATGCGACGGTCAGGCGCGGGTCGGCGGTTGTTGCAGTCATTGCCGCTCTCGCATGCGGCGCCGCCGCTGCACAGCCAAGCCCGGCACCCGCGCCCGCCGATGCCGACCAGCGCGAGCTGGTCGTCGGCACCAAGGAAGTGCCGCCCTTCGCCATGAAACTTGCGGACGGAAGCTGGACCGGGATCAGCATCGACCTGTGGCGCAAGGCCGCCGAGGACAGGGGGCTGCGCTATCGGTTTGTCGAGGAACCGACGGTGCAGGGCCTGCTCGACGGGACGGTGGCGGGGACGTTCGACGTCGCAGTCGCGGCGTTGACCGTGACCGCCGAGCGCGAGCAGAAGATGGAATTCACCGCGACCTACTACGCGACGGGGCTGGGCATCGCCATCGCCGCCGGCGGCGGCGTCACCTGGACGCCGGTCGTGCGCGCGCTGACGTCATTCGGGTTCTTTCAGTCCGTGATGGCGCTGATCGGCCTTGCACTGATCGTGGGAATTCTTGTGTGGCTGCTCGAGCGCCGCCACAACGAGGAATTCAGCGGTACGATCGCGAAGGGCCTGAGCTCGAGCGTGTGGTGGACGACCGTCGCCATGACCCAGCGCGGCATCGGCAATGCCGGTCCGCGGACATTGCCGGGCCGCATGGTCGCGATGCTGTGGATGGTGGGTTCGATCATCGCCATCGCGGTCTTCACGGCAGGAATAACCTCGGCCCTCACGGTCCGCTCGCTGCAGGGCAGCGTGCAGGGCGTCACCGACCTGACCCAGGTTCGCGTGGGTGCGGTCAGCGGGACCTCGACCGAGGTTTCGCTTGCGCGCATCCGCGCGAAATTCACCGGATTTCCGACGGCGCGCGACGGGCTGCTGGCGTTGCGCGAGGGAAGGATCGACGCCTTCGTCTATGACCGGCCGCTCCTCGCATGGACCATCAATCACGAATTCCGGTCGACCGTCCAGCTGCTCGATGCGAGCTTCGACCCCCAGCATTACGGATTCGCGCTGCCGCTCGGGAGCACGCTGCGCAAGCCGCTCAATCTTTCGATCCTGAAGGCGACCCAGAGTCCGTGGTGGGACGAGACGCTGTATCGCTATCTCGGGATGTGAGCGCAGCCGGCTCTGGCGCCCGCGCCTCGTCGGGGCCGGCTTTGCCGGTGAGGACCCACAGGAAATCCTTTTCGTGGGCCTTGAACAGCCGCGCAAAGCCCGTCGCGCTCAGATGATTTGAGTCGAAGAAGTTGAGCGTTCGTCCCTCATTGGGGCGGCACTCGCTCTCGCTGCAGAACAGGTCGATGGGATCGAGCACCTTGATTCCCTCGCCGGCCGCCGCGACCCTGCGGAGTATCTCCATCGTGCGGGCGCGCCGCGCGTCGACCGGCGCGCGCGGGATTGTGCAGTTGTCGACGCCGACGCGGATGCTCCGCATCAGGCAATAGGGCGAAGGCACGGGAAATTCGGGCAGGGGGGCGACAATCAGGATTCGCTGAACGCCGGAGCGCCTGGCTTCCGCGATCGTGAGCGCAAGGCCTCTCGCCATCACGTCATACGGACTGGCGAGGCGAGCCGTCCCTTCTTCGTGCACGAGAGTGAACGTTTTGCGGAAGGAATCCGACGGCGGCAGCCCCAGATAGAAGTTCCACCGGGCGACAAGGATGAGGAATTCGGCATCCGCAAATGCGATGCGCCGGAAAAATTCCGGGCAGAAGGACCGCGGCTCGCCCCGGAAATCGGTCACGGTCGCCTGCCGCAGCGGCGGACATCCGGCCCTGACGATCACCTTGATCTGCGAGCCTGCCTGCCGCGCGCGGTCGGCAACCTGCGAGGCGACCACGGCGGCATGGGAATCCCCGAGCAGGATGCCTCGATGCGCGACCGGCGGATAATCGGCGCCCGCTGCCTGATAGGGCTCGAGTCCGGCGATTTCCGGCAGCATGCGCGGCGCGACCTGCATGGACCACACATAGCCGATGCACGCGACCAGCACGCACAGCACGGGCGCCGCCACCGAAATCAGCACGGGACGCAGGCCGTGGCTGCGACGCCATCGGCGGATCGGCCGCTCGAGGAACAGATACGTCAACACCGCCAGGCCCAGCGCCAGGGCAGCCGCGCCGAATTCCAGCGGCAGGTTCCGGCTGCCGAAACTCATGGTGCGCGCAAACGAGATCAGCGGCCAGTGCCACAGATACCAGGGATAGGATACCAGCCCGATTCCGATCATCAGCCGCGCCGAGAGCAAGCGCGCGACGCCATTGCCGGGCGCCGCCAGCCCGCTCGCGATGATCAGCACGGTCCCGACGACCGGCACCGCCGCGCGCCAGGACGGATAGAGCGTGTCGGCGTCGTAGAGGACAACGGCGAGAGCCACGGCAGCGAGCCCTGCGGCGCCCGCGCATTCGCTCACGAAGGCAGGCCTCGCCTTGAGCCACCGGGCGAGAAGCGGAACGGCGCCGCCGAGAATGAACTCCCAGCCGCGCATGGGCATGGCATAGAACGAGATATTCGCCCGCTCCGGCGGGAACGTGAACGCGACGCATGCCGCGAACGACAGGATTCCAAGCCCGGCAACGGCCGCCGTCCAGACAACCGTCCTGCGCCGCAGGCCGAGGGTCGCTATCGCGGCGCTCAGCCCCAGCAGGGTGAGCGGCGCAAGGATGTAGAATTGCTCCTCGACGGCGAGCGACCACATGTGCAGCAGCGGCTTACTGAAAGCCTCCACGTCGAAATAGCCCTGGTGCGCGAGGAAGAAGTGGTTGGCCAGCATGATCGAGGAGAAGAAGAAGGAGCGTGCGAAATTCTTGTATTCGGGCTGGACAAATACGGTCGTGACCAGCACCAGCGTGGTCAGCATGACGAGAATGAATGCCGGCAGGATGCGCCAGGCGCGGCGGGCGTAGAATCCGGCAACGCTGAACTTCCGGTCCGCGATGTCCGCGAGGATCTGATTGATGATCAGATAGCCCGAGATCACGAAGAAGATATCGACGCCGACATAGCCGCCCGCCAGCCACGGCAGGTCGAGATGCGAGGCCACGACCGTCAGGATGGCAACGGCCCGCAGGCCGTCGACAAATGGCTTGTAGGTCCGGATGTCGTCGCGCATGCGGGGTCGAGTTTTCAGGAAAAAGTCGGAAAAGCAATCGTCGCTCCCGCAGGCGACAGGGCTGGACGCCATCCGGCATTCGGGCGAGGGCCGACGAGGTTGCGTATCCCATTCCGTCCCGCACGGCGAGCGACCCATGCCGCCAGACCCGCATTCCCCGCCGCATTCCGGAAGCGGCACCGTGCGGAACTCGATTGGCAAATCCGCCCAACTCCCGCTATAACCGCGGCGTTTTCGAAGGCGGCGAGGCCGCAGGAGTAGCGATCGTGTCACAGCGTTGGACGCCGGAGAGCTGGCGCGGCAAGCCGGCTCAGCAAATGCCGGACTACCCGGACAGGAATGCCCTGGCCGCGGTGGAAACCCAGCTTGCGAGCTTTCCGCCGCTGGTTTTTGCAGGCGAGGCGCGCAGCCTGAAGAAGGCCCTGGCCCGTGTGGCCAACGGAGAGGCATTCCTGCTGCAGGGCGGCGATTGCGCCGAAAGCTTCGCCGAGCATGGCGCGAACAACATCCGCGACTTCTTCCGCGTCTTCCTGCAGATGGCGGTAGTGCTGACCTATTCCGGCGGCTCTCCGGTGGTGAAGGTCGGACGCATTGCGGGGCAATTCGCCAAGCCGCGCTCCTCGCCGACCGAGAAGCGCGACGGTCAGGAATTGCCGAGCTATCGCGGCGATATCGTCAACGGCATCGAATTCACGCCGGAAGCGCGCGTGCCGGATCCGCGCCGGCAGATCGAGGCCTACCGGCAATCGGCGGCGACCCTCAATCTTCTGCGCGCCTTCGCGCATGGCGGATATGCCAATCTCGCCAGCGTGCACCAATGGATGCTGGGCTTCGTGAAGGACTCGCCGCAGTCGCGCCGCTACATGGAACTGGCCGACCGCATTTCCGAGGCGCTCGACTTCATGCGGGCCTGCGGCCTCGATCTCGAAAGCCATCCCGAATTGCGTGCGACGGACCTCTATACCAGCCACGAGGCGTTGCTTCTCGGCTTCGAGGAGGCAATGACGCGCATCGATTCGACGTCGGGCGACTGGTACGACACATCCGGGCACATGCTCTGGATCGGCGACCGCACGCGGCAACCCGATCACGCGCATGTCGAGTTCTGCCGCGGCATCAAGAACCCGATCGGGCTGAAATGTGGACCATCGCTGAAGGCGGACGAACTTCTGCGTCTCATTGACATTCTCAACCCGGACAACGAGCCTGGCCGGCTGACCCTGATCGGTCGGTTCGGCTCCGAAAAGGTCGGGGAATTTCTGCCGGCGCTCGTTCGTGCAACGAAGCGGGAAGGACGCAAGGTCGTGTGGTCGTGCGATCCCATGCACGGCAACACCATCACCTCGGCCAACGGCTACAAGACACGTCCGTTCGACCGCATCCTGTCCGAGGTTCGCGACTTCTTCGCCGTCCATACCGCGGAAGGCAGCTATGCCGGCGGCGTGCATCTCGAGATGACGGGACAGAACGTCACCGAATGCACCGGCGGCGCGCGCGCCATTACCGATGCCGACCTCAACGACCGCTATCACACCTTCTGCGATCCGCGGCTGAATGCGGAGCAGTCGATCGAGCTTGCTTTCCTGGTGGCGGAGCTCCTGAAGAAGGAGCGTGCGGCCCACGCCAAGCCGCTGCCTGCGGCTGCCGGGCTTTGACGGAATCCGCCCGAGACCGTCATGCCCCGCCCAAGCCGGGCGAGAACTGGATCGTCCGGCAGGTCACCGGCGCGAGCGTGAATAGCTGGAATGGGCTGCGTGCCGTGTTCCGCAGCGAGGCGGCGTTCCGGCTCGAGCTCATCGTCCTTTTGGTGGCCGTGCCGCTGGCCTTCGTCGTGGCGCAGGACGGCTGGCGGCGCCTGGTGCTTATTCTCAGCGTCGCGCTCGTGCTGGTCGTCGAGCTGCTCAACACCGCGGTCGAGAAGCTCGCCGACCGGGTGACGCTCGAACACGATCCCACCATTCGCCTAGCCAAGGATGCGGGCTCGGCGGCGGTCGGGCTGATGCTGCTCGTGGCCGGGGCCATCTGGCTATTCGCCTTGGCGGAACGGCTGTTCGGCTGGTAACGGCGATCGGCGCGGCGCATTGCGGCGCAGCGCCGCGCAGGCTAGATCACGACCATGAATCCAAGACCGGCCGATCGGCTGACCATTGCGGTGGCGCAACTCAATCCGATTGTCGGGGACATCGCCGGCAATGCGGACAAGGCGCGCCGCGCGCGCGCGCAGGCCGCGGCCGACGGCGCCGACCTCGTTGTCTTTTCCGAACTCTTCGTTTCCGGCTACCCTCCCGAGGACCTGGTCCTGAAGCCGGCATTTCAGGCCGCTTGCCGCGCGACCGTCGAGACACTCGCGCGCGAGACGGCCGACGGCGGGCCGGCAATCGTTCTGGGCTCTCCCTGGGTCGAGGATGGCAATCTCTACAACGCCGTCGCTCTGCTTGAGCAGGGCCGGATCGCGGGCGTGCGGTTCAAGGTCGATCTGCCGAATTACGGAGTGTTCGACGAGAAGCGCGTGTTCAAGCCCGGCCCCATGCCCGGCCCCGTCAATTTCAAGGGCGTGCGTATCGGCATTCCGATCTGCGAAGACATCTGGGGTCCGGAGCCGGTGGAATGCATTTCCGAAACCGGCGGTGAGATCCTGCTGGTTCCCAACGGATCGCCCTATCGCCGCACCGTCGTCGACGAGCGGCTGAGCGTTGCGGTCGCGCGCGTCAAGGAGACGGGCCTGCCGCTGCTCTACGTCAATCAGGTCGGTGGCCAGGACGAGCTTGTCTTCGACGGTGCGTCGTTCGCGCTCAACGGCGACGGCAGTCTGGCGATGCAGTTGCCGGCGCTCAAAGAGGTGGTCGCGACGACCCGGTGGGAGCGGACCGCGGCCGGCTGGCGCTGCATCGAGGCGCCGGTTGTTCCGCTGGAGGAAGGCGACCGCGCGGATTACGCGGTCTGCGTCGCAGGCTTGCGCGACTACGTGAACAAGAACGGTTTCAAGGGCATCGTGCTCGGCCTGTCGGGCGGCATCGACTCCGCGCTGTGCGCCGCGATGGGCGTCGACGCGCTCGGCCCAGACCGCGTGCGCGCGGTGATTATGCCCTACCGCTTCACGTCGCAGGCCTCGCTCGACGACGCGGCCAGCATCGCCAGGTCGCTCGGCATCCGCTACGACGTGCTGCCGATCGAGGACGCGGTGCAGGGGCTCGAGAAATCACTCAGGCCGATGTTCGAGGGACTTCCGCGCGACGTGACGGAAGAAAACCTTCAGGCGCGCGCGCGCGGCACGATCGTGATGGCGATCTCGAACAAGTTCGGCCTGATGGTGGTCACGACCGGCAACAAGTCGGAAATGTCGGTCGGCTATGCCACGCTCTATGGCGACATGAATGGCGGCTTCAACCCGATCAAGGATATCTACAAGACCGAGGTGTTCAGGCTCTCGCGCCTGCGCAACGGCTGGCGGCCGGATGGCGCGCTTGGGCCGGAGGGGCCGATCATCCCCGAATACGTCATCACCCGTCCGCCAAGCGCCGAACTGCGTGAGGACCAGAAGGATGAGGATTCGCTGCCGCCCTATGCGCTCCTCGATCCGATCCTGGAACGGCTGGTCGAGCGCTAGGAGCCGATCGCCTCGATCGTCGCGGCAGGCTTCGACCGCGAGACGGTGATCAAGGTCGACCGCATGCTCAACATCGCCGAATACAAGCGCCGGCAGGCTGCGCCCGGCGTGAAGGTGACGTTGCGCAATTTCGGCCGCGACCGCCGCTATCCGATCACCAACCGCTTCCGCGATCCCGGCGAGGCGCTGCCGGAGCCCGATCCGTCGCTTGTCGCCGGCCGCAAGGCCAGGTCGGAGGCTTTCGACTTCTGATGGCCCCGGTCGTCCGCTTCGCGCCTTCGCCGACCGGCCGCATCCATATCGGCAATGCGCGCACCGCGTTATTGAACTGGCTGTTCGCGAAGAGGCGGGGAGGCCGCTTCATCCTGCGCTTCGACGACACCGACCAGGCCCGCTCCACCGAGGAATTCGCGCGCAGCATTGCCGAGGACCTGGAATGGCTCGGTGTCCATCCTGACACGGTTGTGCGCCAGTCGGACCGCTTCGACCGCTACGCGGCGGCCGCAGACAAGCTGCGCGCGCTGGGGCGGCTCTACGCCTGCTACGAGACGGAAGAAGAACTCGACTATCGCCGCAAGCGCCAGCTCGCGATGCACAGGCCCCCGATCTACGACCGTGCGGCCTTGAAGCTCGCCGCGGAGGACCGGGCGAGGCTCGAAGCGGAAGGCCGCAAGCCCCATTGGCGCTTCCTGCTCGATCATCGCAGCGTGAAATTCGACGACCTGGTGCGCGGGCAACAGGTCATTGACTGTGCCTCGCTGTCCGACCCCGTGCTCGTGCGCGCCGACGGCACCTATCTCTACACGCTGCCATCGGTGGCCGACGACATCGATCTCGGCGTGACGCATGTGATCCGCGGCGAGGACCATGTCACCAACACGGCGGTGCAGATCCAGCTGTTCGAGTTGCTCGGACAAGGCGTTCCGCAATTCGCGCACCACAACCTGCTGACGCTCGCAAGCGGTGAGGGGCTGTCGAAGCGGCTCGGACATCTTTCGATTTCCGCATTGCGCGAGGCCGGCTACGAGCCGGGCGCGGTTGCGGCGCTGGCCGTCCTGATCGGCACCTCGCATGCCGTCGAGCCGGTTGCGAGCCTCGACGACCTGATGGGAAAGGTCGATCTCGCCGACGTGTCGCATTCATCCGCCAGGTTCGACGAGGCCGAGCTTGCGGCGATCAATGCGCGCACGCTGCATCAGATGCCATTCGCGGCCGTGAAGAAGCGGCTTGCTGCCGCTGGCATCGGCGGAGGCGAGCCGTTCTGGAACGCGGTGCGGGGCAATCTCGAAAAGTTCTCGGACTGCGCGCAGTGGTGGCGCGTCGTCACCGGGCCGATTTTTCCCGCACTCGATCCGCAGGGCGCCGGCGTCATCGAGGCCGCGCTCAAGGCATTGCCGGACGAGCCGTGGGATCTGACGACGTGGGGCCGCTGGACCGACGCTGTGAAAGCCGCGACCGGGGCCAAAGGCCGCGCGCTGTTTCATCCGCTGCGCCTTGCATTGACCGGCCGCGAGCAGGGGCCCGAGCTGAAGTCGCTGCTGCCCTTCATCGGGCGCGCGCGCGCGCAGAAGCGC
>JACAEG010000074.1 GCA_013388965.1 Pseudorhodoplanes sp.
AGATGGAAGTCGGCTTCGCCCGGCGTGTCGGAGACCAGCGCCTCGACGACCTCATCGCGCGGCCGCACCCCGCGCGACAAGGCGGCGAGCGCCGGATTGGGCTCGCCGGCGATGCCGCGCCAGCCGCGCAGATAGAGCGCGAAAGTGACATTGTCGAACACCGGATGGCCTGCGCCGATGTCGATATAGAAGCCGTCCGCGCGTTCTCCGAAACAGCTCAGCAGATAGAAGTCTTCGAAGCGCTGCGAGTAGGAGATGTCGTCCGCCCGCAGCATGCGCCTTCGCCCGTGACTATGCCTTGTCCAGCCCGTAGAGCGAGTGCAGCGTTCGCACCGCGAGCTCGGTATAGGCGGCGTCGATCAGCACGGAGAACTTGATCTCGGATGTCGTGATCGCGCGGATGTTGATGTTGCGCGAGGCGAGCGCATTGAAGGCCTGGGCTGCGACGCCGGCATGGCTGCGCATGCCGATGCCGATGACGGAGACCTTTGCCACGTCCGTCGCGCCGTCGATCCGCTGATAGCCGATCCTGTCCCGGGCCTTGCCGATCACGTCCATCGAGCGCTGGTAATCCGCCGCCGGCACCGTGAAGGTGAGATCGGTGGTTTTGCCGTCGGCGGACACGTTCTGCACGATCATGTCGACGTTGATGTTGGCCTCCGCCAGCGGACCGAAAATCGCCGCGGCGACGCCCGGCTTGTCCTGCACGTTGCGGATGGAAATCTGCGCTTCGTCCTTTGAGAAGGCGATGCCGGTGACGACCTGTTGTTCCACGATTTCCTCCTCGTCGCAGATCAGCGTGCCGGGCGGATGGTTCGACAGCGGATCGATATCCTCCGGCTTGTCGAAACTCGACCGCACGAAAATCCTGACCTTGTGAACCATGCCGAGCTCGACCGAGCGTACCTGCAGCACCTTGGCGCCGAGCGAGGCAAGCTCCAGCATTTCCTCGAACGCGACCTTGTCGAGCCGCTTCGCCTTCGGCACCACGCGCGGGTCGGTGGTGTAGACCCCGTCGACGTCCGTGTAGATGTCGCAGCGGTCGGCCTGGATGGCGGCGGCGACCGCCACGGCCGACGTGTCGGAGCCGCCGCGGCCGAGCGTGGTGATGCGGCCCGTCTCCTTGTGGATGCCCTGGAAGCCGGCGATCACCGCGACCTCCTTGCGCTCCTTGAAGCGCTTGACCAGTTCCGCACCGTTGATGTCCTCGATGCGGGCGGAGGCATGCGCGTTGCTGGTAAGAATCGGCAATTGCCAGCCCTGCCAGGAGCGTGCGGTGATGCCCATGCCCTGCAGCACGATCGCGAGCAGCCCCGCCGTCACCTGCTCGCCCGAGGCGACCACGGCGTCGTATTCGCGCGCGTCATGCATGGGCGAGGCCTCCCGGCACCAGGCGACCAGTTCGTTGGTCTTGCCGGCCATCGCCGACACCACCACGGCCACGTCATGGCCGGCATCCACCTCGCGCTTGACGTGGCGGGCGACATTGCGGATGCGCTCGATATCGGCGACGGAGGTGCCGCCGAACTTCATGACGAGACGGGACATAAACGGCTAACCTTGAGGCATTCTCGACCGGCAAAGCCTTTCGCGGGCGCGAAAGGGCGCTATACATACCGGCGGGGTTTCGGGGCCGCAACCGCGTCGTCGCGGCTCGCTACTCTCCCGATGAATGGGAGAGGGACGAAGGAGATACCGGTGCCGCCTTCCGCTTCCGCCTCCACAATCGATCAGGCCGAGATCGACCAGTTCGACCGCCTCGCCGCCACCTGGTGGGACGAGAGGGGGCCGATGGCGACCCTGCACAAGTTCAACCCGGTGCGGCTGGGCTATATCCGCGACCACGCCGCCATGCATTTCGGCCGCAACCCGAAACAGGCGGGATGCCTCTCCGGCCTGCGCATGCTCGACATCGGCTGCGGCGGCGGCATCCTGAGCGAGCCGCTGGCGCGGCTCGGGGCCTCGATGGTCGGAGCCGATCCGGCGGCCAGGAATATCGAGGTCGCCCGCCGGCACGCGGTGCAATCGGGGCTCGCGATCGATTACCGCGTGACCGTGGCGGAAGACCTCGCCGATGCGGGCGAGCGCTTCGACGTGGTGCTCGCGATGGAAGTCGTCGAGCATGTCGCGGATATGCCGCTATTCGTGCGGCGCTGCGCCGAGATGGTGAAGCCAGGCGGGCTGTTCGTTGCCGCCACGCTGAACCGGACCCTGAAAAGCTTTGCGCTGGCCATCGTCGGGGCCGAATACGTGCTGCGCTGGCTGCCGCGCGGCACGCACGACTGGAATAGGTTCGTGACTCCCGACGAACTCGAGATCGCCATCGAGAAGGCCGGCCTGCGCGTGACCGACGAGCGCGGGGTGATCTACAATCTCCTTGCCGACAAGTGGCAATTGTCGACCGACACCGACGTGAATTACATGGTCGTCGCCGAACGGCCGGGTTCGTAAGGAGGATCCGCAATGATCGTCGAGCTTGTGACCTTCAGGACTCCGCCCGGCATGGACCGCGACGCAATTCTCGAGGACGCCAAATCGACCATACCGCGCTGGAGCGCGAACCGCGATCTGCTCCGCAAGCATTATCTGCTGAGCGAGGACGGGCAGACCGGCGCTGGCTTCTATATCTGGCCTTCGCGCGAAGCCGCCGAGCAGGGCCACGATGCGGCGTGGCGCGCGGCGGTCGAGAAGCGCACGGGTGCGCCGCCGGTCATTCGGTATTTCGACCTACTGATGCTGCTCGACAACGAGACCGGCCGCATCACGGAATGGGACGCGGCCGGCACGCCGAAGCCGGTCGCCCCGCCCTCCTCGGTCGCGGCGGAATAGCCAAGCGAGCGCATGCAGGACACCGGTTGGCTCTGGGCGGTGTTCACCGTCATCGCCGCGGCGAGCCAGACCGCGCGCAACGCCATGCAGCGGGAACTGACGGCGACGCTCGGCACCGCCGGCGCGACGCATGTGCGTTTCCTGTTCGGCTTCCCGTTCGCGCTCCTGTTTCTTGCAGGCATATTGCTCTCCACCGGTGCCGGCCTGCCGAAGCCGTCGCTCGCATTCTGGCCGTGGATCGTCGACGGCGCAGGTGCGCAGGTCGCGGCGACCGCGCTGATGCTGGCGGCGATGGGCGAGCGCTCCTTCGTCGTCACCATCGCCTATATCAAGACCGAGCCGGTGCAGGTCGCGTTGTTCGGGCTAATCTTTCTCGGCGACGTTCTTTCGATCGGCATGATGGTGGCGATCCTGATCGCGACCGCGGGCGTCATCGTGATGTCGCTGAAGCCGGGGGGCGCCGCCTCCGACAGCTGGCGGCCGACCGTTCTCGGCCTGAGCGCGGGCGCGATGTTCGCGCTCTCCGCGGTCGGCTATCGCGGCGCGATCCTGAGTCTGGAATTTCCGAACTTCGTCGTCGCTGCGAGCTTCACGCTCGTGATCGGCCTTTTCCTGCAGGCTGCGGCGCTGTCGCTGTGGCTTCTGATGCGCGAGCCGAAAGTGATGCGCGACATCTTTGCGGCGTGGCGGCCCTCGATGCTGGCGGGATTCATGGGCGCCCTCGCCTCGCAATTCTGGTTTCTGGGCTTCGCCATCGCGACAGCCGCCAGCGTGCGCACGCTGGCGCTCGTCGAAGTGCTGTTTGCGCAGGCGGTGTCGTATTTTGCCTTCGGGCAGAGGACCACCGCGCGCGAGGCGCTTGGAATCGTGCTGATCGTCGTCGGCGTGGCGCTGCTGCTCTGGGCCTATTGAGCGGGAGGGCATTGCCGCATCTTGACTTTATTCCTAGCATGCGATAGGGGGTGACCCGTCCCTGCCGGGACGCTCCGCCGCCGTCATGACGCGGCGGGACGGGCCGGCAGCCGGAAGCGGGCGCCGGAGATCGGGCGTGCTGCTTTCGGGATCGGCTCGGGCAGTCGCCCAACCGGCCGGACTGGTGGAGCGCCGGGAGGCGCCGCGTCCCCCGTCAGTGGACGCGCACGCCTCCGACGCAGCAGGTTTGCGCAGACCGCGCAGGCTTGTCTGCGAGGCGTGCGGCGGCCCCCGTCAGCGGCCGCCAAAGGGTGCCGTCGCGCAGCACCCTGGCGCCTCCCGGCGCTCCATTTCTCATTCGAGAAAAGGAAAAAGGGGACACGGCGAAGCCCGCGCCGCAAAGAA
>JACAEG010000035.1 GCA_013388965.1 Pseudorhodoplanes sp.
CCCGTCCCGAGGCCAGAAGCCTGAGCGCCAAGGGATAAATCCGGTGTTCGACGCCGATGACGCGCGCGGCAAGCGTGTCCGGCGTGTCGCCGTCCAGCACGGCCACCGCGCCCTGCGCGACGATCGGCCCGGAATCCATTTCGGGCACGACGAAGTGGACGGTCGCGCCGTGAATTCTGACCCCGGCCTCGAGCGCGCGCTTGTGCGTGTCGAGTCCCTTGAAGGCAGGGAGGAGCGCGGGATGGATGTTCAGCATGCGGCCTTCCCAGCGGGCGACGAACCACGGCGACAGCAGCCGCATGAAACCCGCCAGGCAGACGATATCGATGCGGTGGGCTTCGAGCGCGGCCTGCACGGCACGCTCAAACGCTTCGCGGTCCTTGCCGAACGGCGCGTGATCAACGACCGCAGTGGCGATGCCCTGACTGCGGGCATGCGCCAGGCCCGCGGCCTCCGGTCTGTTCGAGAGCACAAGCGCGATTTCGGCGGGGTAGGTCTTGTCCCCAGCCGCGGAGACCAGCGCGGCCATGTTGGAGCCGCGCCCGGAAATGAGAATTGCGACGCGCTTTTTGCCGTGCCCGCTCATGTCAGACGAAGCATGCCGGAATATTGCACCGGCTCGGCACCCGGCTCGGTCGCGGTCACCTCGCCCAGCGCAACGACCGTCTCGCCCTCGCGCACGAGCACGGCCGTCACGGCGTCGGCATTCTCGCGCGCGACGACGGCCACCATCCCGATCCCGCAATTGAAGGTGCGCAGCATTTCGGGCATCGCGACCTTGCCGCTCGCGGCGAGCCATCGGAAAACCGGAAGGACGGGGATGCTCGGCAGGTCGAGCCGCACGCCCAATCCCTTGCGCAGAACGCGCGGGATGTTGTCGGGAAAGCCGCCGCCGGTGATGTGCACGAGCGCCTTCACCGCATCGGTCTCGCGGATGGCTGCGAGACAGGACTTCACGTAGAGCCGCGTCGGCGCGAGGAGCGCCTCGGCGAGGGTCCTCGCGGGATCGAAAGGCGCAGGCGCATGCCACGGCACGCCGGCATGCTCCACGATCCTGCGGACCAGCGAATAGCCGTTCGAGTGAACTCCCGACGAAGCGAGGCCGAGCAGCGCGTCGCCGGGCGCGATATCGCTGCGCGGAAGGATCTTGCCGCGCTCGACCGCGCCGACCGCAAAGCCTGCGAGATCGTAATCGCCGTCGCGATAGATGCCCGGCATCTCGGCGGTCTCCCCGCCGATCAGCGCGCAGCCGGATTCGCGGCAGCCCTGCGCGATGCCGGCGACGACCGCCGCGCCCGCCTCGGGATCGAGCCTCGAGCAGGCAAAATAGTCGAGGAAGAAGAGCGGCTCGGCGCCCTGCACGACGAGGTCGTTGACGGACATGGCGACGAGATCGATGCCGATCGTGTCGTGCCTGCCGGAATCGATTGCTACCTTGACCTTGGTCCCGACGCCGTCGGTCGCGGCGACCAGGACCGGATCGGTGAAGCCCGCCGCCTTCAGGTCGAACAATCCGCCGAAGCCGCCGATTTCGGCATCGGCCCCCGGCCTGCGGGTGGCGCGGACCAGCGGCTTGATCAGGTCCACCATCCGGTTTCCGGCATCGATATCGACGCCCGAATCCGCGTAGGTGAGCCCGCGGTCCTTGTCGTGCATGGAGATCAGCCCGTTGCAGCGCGGGGATTACGTCGAATTCGCGTTGTGTGCAATGGCTTGATCGCCGCTATACTGTGCATAGTGCGGCCGCCAGGGAGCCGCGCCGCTCTGCCGGGGGCCTGTCGGACTTGAGTATTCCCAATCTCATCACGCTTGCGCGCATTCTGACGGTTCCCATCGTGGTCTGGGCCATCACTTCCGGGCAAATGCTGATCGCCTTCGTGCTGTTTCTCGCGGCCGGGGTGAGCGACGCGGTGGACGGCTTTCTCGCCAAGCGCTTCAACATGGCCAGCGAGCTCGGCGCCTATCTCGATCCGCTCGCCGACAAGGCGCTGATCGTGTCGATCTATGTGGCGCTCGGCATTTCGGGCGCCATTCCAGGCTGGCTCGTGATCCTCGTGGTGTCGCGCGACATCATGATCATCAGCGCCGTCATCCTGTCCTGGCTGATGGGGAATCCGGTGGAGGTGAAGCCGCATCCGGTGTCCAAGCTCAATACCGTCGCGCAGATCGTCTTCGCCTGCGTCATCCTGGCTTCTCTCGGCTTTCCCTTCGATGCCGGCTTGCTGGTTCCGGCGCTGATGGGGTGCGTCGCAGTCTTGACGTTGCTGTCCGTGGGCCTCTATCTCGCCGAGTGGATCCGCCATATCGGATCGGCAGGGGCGGGGCATTAGGCCATGGACGACCGGCTGGAAGACGCTGCGCTGGCGCCGAAATCGACGCTTACGCTGAAGCGGCAATTGCTGTTCTGGTCCGGCACGCTCCTGGTTTTCATCCTGCTCCTGTGGCTGCTGAGCGATGTGCTGCTGCCGTTCGTCGCCGGAATCGGGCTTGCCTATCTGCTCGATCCGCTGGTGCAGCAATTGCAGCGCCTGGGATTGCCGCGCGTCGTGGCGGCCCTGCTCATCATGGCTGCGGCCATCGTCATCATCGCGCTCGGCGTGACGCTGCTCGTGCCCGTGCTCGTGGAACAGGTTTCGGCGTTCGTGCAGGGGCTGCCGCAGGACATCGCGAAGGTTCAGAAGCTTTTCGACGAGTTCAAGCAGACCTGGCTCGGCCAGGCCGTGCAGGAGCGATTGCCGCAGGCGCAGCAATCGCTGGGCGGGATCGCGAGCGCGATCGGCGGATGGCTGACGGGATTTGCCGCCTCGCTCTGGTCGGGTGGCAAGTCCGTCGTCTCGGTGATCTCGATCTTCGTGATCGCTCCGATCGTCGCCTTCTATCTGCTGCTGGACTGGGACCGAATGGTCGCCGCCATCGACAGCTGGGTGCCCCGCCAGCACCAGCAGACGGTGCGCGCGATCGCGCGCGACATCAACGACGCGATTTCGGGATTTCTGCGCGGGCAGGCGATGTGCTGCCTGATCCTCGGCACCTTCTACGCCGTGGCGCTGAAGATGATCGGCCTGAATTTCGCGATCCTGATCGGCCTCGGCGCCGGCATGCTGGGCTTCATCCCCTATGTCGGGACCACGACCGGATTTCTGGTGTCGACCGCCGTCGCCATCGCGCAATTCTACCCGAACTGGGCGCCGATCCTGATGTCCTCCGGCGTGTTCGTCGCGGGGCAGGTGGTCGAGGGCAACGTGCTGCAGCCTTATCTCGTCGGCAGCCGGACCGGACTGCATCCGGTGTGGCTGATGTTCGCGCTGTTCGCATTCGGCTATCTGCTCGGCTTTGTCGGACTTCTGATCGCCGTGCCGGTCGCCGCGGCCATCGGCGTGATCATGCGCTTCCTGCTGCGCCAGTATCTAGCGAGCCCCTATTACACGGGTGCCTGATGAGCATGACCGCGATGCCAGCGCCAAGGCAGCTTGCGCTCGCGCTGGAGCATCCGGTGAGCTTCGCACGCGAGAATTTTTTCGAGGGGCCGGCCAACGCCGCGGCGCTGGCGCTGGTCGAGAGCTATCCGGACTGGCCCGACAACATCATGATGCTGGTCGGCCCGCACGGCTCCGGCAAGAGCCATCTCGCGGCGATCTGGGCGGAAATGTCTGGCGCGCGCATCGCGGCGGCGCGAACGCTGGATCGTTCCAGTCTGACCGGCGCGCTGGCGACGGGCGCCCTTGTCGTCGAAGACATCGGCCCGGATATCGAGGAGGCGGCGGCCTTCCATCTGCTCAACCTGGCGCGCCAGGAGCGCGCCTATCTCCTTCTGACCGGCCGGTCGCCGCCGGCCGGCTGGCCGCTCGCGCTGCCTGACCTTGCCTCCCGGCTTCGCGCCGTTCCCGTGGTATCGCTGGCGGCGCCGGACGACCGGCTGCTGCGCGCCGTTTACGTCAAGCTGTTCGCCGACCGGCAATTGGCGGTCGACGAGGGGCTGATCGGCTTTCTGGTCAACCGCATCGAACGATCCTTTCCCGCCGCGCGCGAGGCCGTCGCGCGGCTCGATCGCGAGGCCCTGCGGCTGCGCCGGCCGGTGACCCGCGCGCTCGCGGCCGAGCTTTTCCGCTCGGTGCCGGAGGAGGAAGTCAATCGCTAACCGCGTGGAGCAAATCGCCGGGCTGTGTCATTGTTGAGTCACGAATTGCAGCCATCATGTTCGAATATCAGCGGTTTTTAGAATGATCGAGCGCAGCGAAGCCCTTGTTCTGCCCATTGAATCGGCTCCCGTCCAGCAGGCCGAAACGCCCGATCTTGCCAACATTCCGGAGCGCTTCATCAACCGGGAGTTGTCCTGGTTGCATTTCAACCGGCGGGTGCTGGAAGAGTCCGCGAACGAAAATCACCCGCTGCTCGAGCGCCTGCGCTTCCTGTCGATCTGCGCGGCCAACCTCGACGAATTCTTCATGGTCCGCGTGGCCGCCCTCAAGGGCCAGGTGCGCGAAGGCATCACCGCGCGCAGCCCGGATGGGCTGATGCCCTCGGAGCAGTTGCAGCGGATCGGCGAGACGGTCTCGGTGCTGGCCAGCGACCAGCAGGCGCGCTGGCGCGAATTGCGCACGGACCTCGCCGCAAACGGGATCGTGCTTGTCGACGGTCCGGACGTGACCCGGCAGGAGCGCACCTGGCTGGAAGAGCACTTTCTGCACCACGTATTTCCGGTCCTGACGCCGCTCGCGATCGATCCGGCGCATCCGTTTCCGTTCATTCCCAATCTCGGCTTCACGATGGCGCTGCAGCTTGTGCGCCTTGTCGACGGCAGAACCCTGAACGCGCTCATCCGCGTGCCGCTCAAGATCGATCGCTTCATCCGCCTTCCGAAGTCGGAGGACGGCAGCCAGCGAGTCATCACGCTTGAACAGGTGACGAGCCTTTTCATCGCCAAGCTCTTTCCCGGCTACACGCTGAAGGGGCAGGGCGCGTTCCGCATCATCCGCGACTCCGATATCGAGATCGAGGAAGAAGCCGAGGATCTGGTTCGCCAGTTCGAAAGCGTCCTCAAGCGCCGCCGTCGCGGCTCGGTGATCCGCCTCGAAATAGAGGAATCGACCCCCGAGGAGCTTTGCCGCTTCGTGCAGCGCGCGCTTGGCGTGGCCGACGACGAGGTTTTTCTCGTCAACGGGATGATGGCTCTCAACGACCTCAAGGAGCTGGTCGCCATCGACCGGCCCGACCTTCTGTTCCCACCCTACAATCCGCGCTTTCCCGAGCGCATTCGCGACCACGGCGGCGATTGCTTTGCGGCCATCCGGCAGAAGGACCTTATTGTCCATCACCCCTACGAGTCCTTCGACGTCGTGGTGCAGTTCCTGAATCAGGCGGCGCGCGATCCGGACGTCATCGCAATCAAGCAGACGCTTTACCGCACGTCGGCGGAATCGCCGATCGTGAAAGCGCTGGCGGAAGCCGCCGAGGCCGGCAAGTCAGTCACGGCGCTGGTCGAACTGAAGGCGCGCTTCGACGAGGAGGCCAATATCCGCTGGGCGCGCGACCTCGAACGCGCCGGCGCCCAGGTGGTTTACGGCTTCATCGAGTTGAAGACCCACGGCAAGCTCTCGCTTGTCGTAAGG
>JACAEG010000167.1 GCA_013388965.1 Pseudorhodoplanes sp.
CCTCTCAGCAGCTCGGCCAGCTTGTCGCGATTCTGGTAGCCCGCAATGGCGATCAGCCCAAGCAGGGCCGTCATCGATGGAAATCCGCGGCTCATGACTCGTTCCTTTCGGGTTGAACGGCAGGCGCCCAGGCGACGATCTGCGACGATCGGGCTCCGAGGGATCAGGCCCGGCGTTTGGCGATCATTCCCCAGATCACCAGCAGGATGATCGCGCCGACGATCGCACCGAGCAGCCCGGCGCCCTCCCCCGGCTGATACCAGCCGATGGCCTGACCGAGATAGGTCGCGACGACAGCCCCGACGATGCCGAGAATGGTCGTCAATATGAAGCCGGACGGCTCGTTGTCGCCCGGCATGATGAACTTGGCGATAACGCCGGCCACGAAACCGATGATGATCGTCCAGACAATGCCCATCTCTGCCCTCCGCCTTGAAACCCGGTGAATTGAAAGTCGCAACCGACGCAAAAGTTCAAAAAAATCTGCGAGCCGATGCCGGGGCGCGCCTCGAAGGACAACTGGGGTCACACCCTTTCTCAAGTCTCTCGCGTCGGGAAGAAGATGGTGCCCAGGAGAGGACTCGAACCTCCACGGCTTTCACCACTGGTACCTGAAACCAGCGCGTCTACCAATTCCGCCACCTGGGCCCGGCGTCCCGAAGGACGCCAGCATAGTATCCTTGCCAGCATCGCGGTACGGAAGTTCGCCTCGGAGCAAGACGGGCACCGGCGCGACCTTCCGAACCGCGACACTGGTGCGGGTGACATAAGTGACGCGCTTCGGCCTTGTCAATCGAAGGCCCTTGGTTTCTATACGGAGGCGTCGGCCCTCCCCGATCCGGGCTGCCGCAGGGCGCAATCCGAGCCGCAAACCATGATCTACCAGCCCAATTCCGATACCCTCGTCACCGTTTTCGGCGGCTCCGGCTTTCTCGGCCGCCATGTGGTGCGCGCGCTGGCCAAGCGCCGCTATCGCATCCGGGTCGCCTGCCGCCGCCCGGAGCTTGCCAATTTCCTGCAGCCGCTCGGCACGGTTGGACAGATCCATGCGGTGCAGGCCAATGTCCGCTTCCCGGCCTCGGTCGAGGCCGCCGTGCGCGGCTTGCATGCCGTGGTCAACCTTGCCGCCATCCTGTTCGAGCGCGGGCGGCAGCGCTTCGACATGGTTCACGCCTATGGCTCCGAGCGGGTTGCGCTCGCCGCCGCTTCGTTCGGCGCGAGCCTCGTGCATGTCTCCGCGATCGGTGCCGATCCCCATTCCACCTCGGAATATGCGCGCACCAAGGCGCAGGGCGAATCCTCCGTCCTCGCAGCCGTGCCCGGCGCCGTCATCATGCGGCCCTCGATCCTGTTCGGCCCCGAGGACGATTTCTTCAATCGTTTCGCCGCGATGGCGCGCTTCCTGCCGGCGCTGCCGTTGATCGGCGGCGGAGAAACCAGATTCCAGCCGGTCTTCGTCGGCGATGTCGCGGAGGCGATTGCGCTCGCCGTCGACGGCAAGGCGCGGCCGGCCACGATCTACGAACTCGGCGGACCGGAAGTCCTCACCTTCAAGGAACTGATGGAATTCATGCTCGCGACCATCGAGCGCAAGCGGCTGCTGGTGCCGCTGCCGTTCGGTCTCGCCAAGCTCAAGGCGCAGGTGCTGCAATTCCTGCCCAGACCGCCGCTCACGCCGGACCAGGTCGAACTGCTCAAGACCGACAATGTCGTGTCGGACGCGGCCAAGGCCGAAGGCCGAACGCTGGAGGGGCTTGGCATCACGCCGACCTCGGTCGAGGCCATCGTGCCGAGCTATCTGTGGCGCTTCCGCAGGATGGGCCAGTTCCAGGGCCGCGCGGCGTAGGCCCCATACCCGCTGCCGGCTTCCCTCCTCCTGAAAGGGAGAGAGCCGGGGATGGGGTTGTTGTCTGCGGTGCGCTGCGGACCCCCACCCGGCGCCGTTCGCCGACCTCCCCTTGCAGCGGGAGGCAAGCGCCGCGCCTCACGGCGCGACGCAATAATCCCAGTAGCCGCGCGTCATCGAGGGATCCGACCAGTACCAGCACAGATTCGGGCCGGGCGCGACCGGCACGGCACCGGCCGCCGTCGCCGCGATCACGGTGCCGAGCGCAATGCCGCCGATCACCGTTCCGTAATAGGGCTTGTGGGTCCAGACGCGCACGGGGCGGTGCACGACAACCTTCTTGTTGACGTTCACCTTCACGTTCTTGTTGACGTTGACCTTGACGTTCTTGTTGACCTTCACGGTGCTGGCCTTGACGTTCTTGGCTTGCACGCGACTGGCCGCGGAGATTTCAACGCCGCTTCCGGCGACTGCGCGATCCGAAGCCGCGGCCGCAAGGGCCACAGCCGCGATCAGCATCAATCCGGCTTTCACACAAGTCATCGCTTCCTCCTGCACTTGCAAAGCGCCGTGCGGCGGGAGACATCGCAGCTCCGCCGCCGCCATTGCCGACGATCCCTCGACTATGATCCGTCAAAGGTGAATTTTATGGCTGCCAGGCCGGTCAAAGTCTTGTCCCGCTAACGCGGCGTTTATCATAACGGCCATCCTACGCGCCCAGCGCCAGCGCGATCAGGCCGATCGAACCCACGATCACCCGCCACCAGGCGAACAGCGAGAAGCCGCGGCGCGAGACATAGTCGAGAAAGGTCTTCACCACGATAAACGCAACGACGAGCGAGCACATGAAGCCGACCGCAACCAGGATCACATTGTCGGCGCTCATCTGCCCCATATTCTTGTACAGATCGTAGGCGAAGGCGCCCGCCATCGTCGGCATGGCAAGATAGAAGGAGAATTCCGCGGCCGAGCGCTTGTCCGCACCGAGAAACATCGCCGAGACGATGGTGGCGCCGGACCGCGACACACCCGGAATCATCGCGAAGCACTGGAAGATGCCGATGGCGAGATACATCCCGAGCGGGAATGTCGTTGCGTCGCGATATTGCGGATCGAAATCGATCTGATCGACCCACAGCAGCACGGCGCCCCCGGCGATCAGCGTGAAGCAGACGATCCAGGGATTGAACAGCACGTCCTTGATGAAGGAATGCGCCAGCGCGCCGACGACCGCAGCCGGCAGGAACGCGATCAGCACGCCGAGGATGAAGCGCCGCGGCCCCGGCTCGGAAAAGGCCCCGATGAAGATGCGCCACAGCCGCCCGCAATAGACCGACAGGATGGCGAGGATCGCGCCGAGCTGGATCAGCACTGCAAAGGTCTTGCCGAATCCGTCCTCGCCGAAGCCGAGGATGCGCTGGGTGAGGAGAAGATGCCCGGTGGAGGACACCGGCAGGAACTCGGTCAGCCCCTCGATAAAACCGAGAAAAGCCGCCTTGAGAATGTCCGCGACCATGAATGCCCCGCTGTCTGCCCCAGAGATGACGTGATGCGCCCGCGGGACGAGATGTCGCAGCCTTTTCGCCCATGCCTTCGGCGGGAGCAATGACCAATCCGCAACACTCAACAGCGGGCCCGCAAGCTGTCATTAATGACGCCCCCGCCCACGCGATTCGCGGACATGCTGACCCTGTTCCATCACCCCTTCTGCCCGCATTCGCGGTTCGTGCGCATTTCCCTCGCGGAATATGGCGTCGAGATGCGGCTCGTGGAGGAGCGGACCTGGGAGCGGCGGGAGCGCTTTCTGGCGCTCAATCCCGCCGGGACCACGCCGGTGCTGGTGGAGGAGGGCTACCCCGCCATTCCGGGCGCCTGCCTGATTGCGGAATTTCTGGACGAGACCCGCGGCGGCGCTCTGGGCGACCACCGGCTGCTGCCCGAGGACATTCCGGGGCGGATCGAGGTCCGCCGGCTCTCCGGCTGGTTCCACGAGAAATTCTTCGCGGAAGTCTCCGGGCCGCTGGTGCAGGAGCGGGTCTACAAGCGCCACATGACGGTGGATCAGGGCGGCGGCTCGCCCGATACCGACGCCATGCGTGCCGCGCGGAGCAATGTCCGCTATCATCTCGCCTATATCGGCTGGCTGATGGGCAGCCGCAGCTGGCTCGCCGGCGAGACGCTGAGCTATGCCGATCTCGCCGCCGCCGCGCATCTGTCGGTGGTCGATTATCTCGGTGACGTGCCCTGGAAAGAGAACGAAGCGGCGAAAAACTGGTATGCGCGGGTGAAGTCGCGCCCGTCGTTCCGACCGATCCTGGCCGAGACGATCGGCGGAGTCGCGCCGTCGGCGACCTACGCCGACCTCGACTTCTGAAGGACTCAAACGCAATCGCGCGCGCGCTGCGCGCGGAGGCGCGCGCGCACGGCTTCGACGCGGTCGGCATCGCGCGACCGGACGCCATTCCGCACGCGCGCGAGCGTTTCGAGCAATTCATCGCCGACGGCGGCCACGGCGATATGCACTGGCTGGCAACGAGCGCGGAGCGGCGCGCGGACCCCAGGCTGCTTTGGCCGGATGTCCGCTCCGTCATCATGCTGGGCATGAATTACGGGCCCGACAGCGACCCGCTCGCAATCCTTGCCGCGCGCACGCGCGCCGCCGTCTCGGTCTATGCGAAGGGCGACGACTATCACGAGATCATCAAGCCGCGCCTGAAGGCGCTGGCGCGCTGGCTGGTCGCGCAGGCCGCTGGCGACGTGAAGGTGTTCGTCGATACCGCCGCGGTGATGGAGAAGCCGCTCGCCGCGCGCGCGGGATTGGGCTGGCAGGGCAAGCACACCAACGTGGTCTCGCGCGAATTCGGCTCGTGGCTGTTTCTCGGCGCGATCTTCACGACGCTCGACCTGCCGGCAGACCAGGCCGAGACCGACCATTGCGGAACGTGCCGCAACTGCCTCGACATCTGCCCGACCGGCGCCTTTCCCGCGCCCTACAAGCTCGATGCCAGGCGCTGCATCTCGTATCTCACCATCGAGCACAAGGGACCGATTCCGCGCGAGTTGCGCGCCAGGATGGGCAACCGCGTCTATGGCTGCGACGATTGTCTTGCGGTCTGCCCCTGGAACAAGTTCGCGCGGCAGAGTCGCGAGGCAAGGCTCGCCGCACGCGATGTGCTGCGCGCGCCCGGGCTTGCCGATCTCGCGCGGCTCGACGATGCCGCTTTCCGCGCGCTGTTCGCGAAGACCGCGGTGAAGCGCACCGGGCGCGAGCGCTTCCTGCGCAATGTGCTGATCGCGATCGGCAATTCGGGCGATGTGTCGCTTGCGAGCGAGGCCGAGCGCCTGCTCGACGATGCGTCGCCGCTGGTGCGCGGCGCGGCGGTCTGGGCGCTGTCACGATTGCTGCCGGCCGGGGATTTCGCCGTGCTGGAACGCTGGCACGCGAAGCGCGAAGGCGACCCGCTGGTCCGCGACGAATGGCGCGCGGCGTCGGCCGCGCCGGGTCACTCCGCGGCCTGAATGGCGGCGCCGCGCGAGCCGATCGCGCGAAACAGCGCGATGTCCTCGGCCATGTCGGCATTCGGCGTGGTCAGCAGCGTGTCGCCGTAGAAGACCGAGTTTGCGCCGGCGATCATGCACAGGATCTGCGCCTCGCGGTTGAGGTTGGAGCGCCCCGCCGACAGCCGCACCACCGATCCCGGCAGCACGAGCCGCGCGGTCGCCACCATGCGCACGAGTTCGAGCGGATCGACGACCGGACGATGCGCGAGCGGCGTGCCCTCGACCGCGACGAGCGCATTGACCGGCACGCTTTCCGGATGCGGATCGAAGCCCGCGAGGACAGCGAGCATCGCGGCGCGGTCATGCACGGATTCGCCCATCCCGATAATGCCGCCGCAGCACATCTGCAGGCCGGCGTCGCGCACCGCATGCAGGGTGCGCAGGCGGTCGTCGTAGGTCCGCGTCGTGATGATGTTGCCGTAATAATCCGGGCCGGTATCGAGATTGTGGTTGTAGGCCGTGAGCCCGGCCTCGGCGAGGCGCCGTGCCTGATGCGGCTCGAGCATGCCGAGCGTGACGCAGGCCTCCATGCCGAGCGCGCGCACGCCCCGCACCATCTCGATGACGGCATCGAATTCGGCGCCATCGCGCACCTGCCGCCAGGCGGCGCCCATGCAGAAGCGTTCCGCGCCCGCATCCTTCGCGCGCGCGGCGATCGCGACGACGGCGTCGGGATCCATCAGCCGGTCGCGCTCCAGATCGACCGCGCGGTGATGCGCCGATTGCGGGCAATAGGCGCAATCCTCCGGGCAGCCGCCGGTCTTGATGCTGAGCAGGCTCGCCCTCTGCACGGCGTTGGGATCGTGCCATTGCCGGTGCACGGCATTGGCGCGGCCGACGAGTTCCAGCAGCGGCAGATCGTGCAGCGCCTCGATCTCGCCGGCGGTCCAGTCGTGCCGGATCAGGCCGTCCGTCAAGGTCTCGATCTCATGCCGGGGAGGAGCGCGACGGCCGAGGCGCCGGCGGCCACCAGCGCGATCTTCAGCAGATCGCCGAGCACAAACGGCGCGACGCCCATCGCAAAGAGCTTGTCCGCGGGCACGAAATTGACGAGCCAGGCGACGCCGCAGGCATAGACGATCGCAAGCCCGAGCAGCATCGCCGCCACGCGCCCGATCGTTCCCCGCCCCGCCGCCAGCACGGCGACCAGCCAGGATGCGATGAGATATCCCGCGAGATAGCCCCCGGTCGGCCCCATCATATAGGCCAGCCCGATGCCGCGTTCGGGCGTGCCGGCAAACACCGGCAGACCGACCGCGCCGGCGGTCAGGTAGGCCGCAAACACGGCCATCGACATGCGCGGCGACAGCGCCAGCGCGAATGCCATCACCGCCGCCGTATGCAGCGTCATGGGCACGGGATAGAAGGGAATTTGCGTCTTGGCGGCGATCGTCATCACGATAACGCCACCGGCCACGATGGCGAAAGAACGGATCACGTCCGGAAGCAGCGGGCGCGCCTGAACGGTCTCAATGCGCGCGGATGTATCGTTCGTCATGTCGGTCGGCCCCGTTGCGATGTCGCCCGGGGACCAGAAACGACGAAAACGGCCGCGGCGTCAACCGGCCTGCGGATGCCCCTCAGGCGCTCCGCACGTCGCCCGCGGCCGGCTCCAGATCGCGGGAATGATCCGGACAGCAATCACAGGCCCAGACCGGACCGAGATCGGCGACCTCGACCTCCAGGCATTCCACGTCGAGGCGCAGCGCGGCCCCGTCCTCGAACAGCAGGGTCACCGTGCCGCCGGGCGATTCCTGCTCGGAAAAATGCACGCCCAGAAGGTTAAGAACCTTGTCGCGATCGGAGGCCGACACATTCTTGCATTTGCAGGCCAGCACCCGGTCGAAGCGGAGCGCGGTCCGGCGGCGCTGCCAGTGCGGGTTCTGTCCGCTCGCAGCCTCCCAATCGAAGCGGTCCAGCGCGATCACCACGCGATTTTCGGCCGGCCGCCAGAGAATCTCCCCGGTCTTGACCGTGGAATCCTGCAGATGCGCGGAGACGACCTCAAGGTCGTCGCGATCCATCGCGATGAGCTTCAGGAGCTCCATGACACAACCCATGTTGTCGCTTGCCCTGCCCGCTAGTTAGGCCGCAGCCGCAAAGGCCGCAAGAGCGCGCGCGGCATTTACTGGAATGAAATGCAGGCCGGGCGGAGGATCACGCCCACGGCCTGCTGGCGGAATTTTTTCTTGTAGGCCGCGATCACCGCATCGAGGGAGGCCTGCTGCCTGTCCGGGTCGGCCAGCACGATGGTGACGATCTTGGACGGCTCGCGCACGACGCCGCCGGTCCTGGTGTCACGCCACTGGCCCGACGCGTCGACCACCGTCAGCCCATCGGGGAAACGCGGCGTGATCTCGCGATCGACGAAGCGGGCCCAGGCCGCATTCGAGACGCCGATGCGGTCGCCGATCTTGCGGCCGAACATCAGCTCGACGACGGACCGGGCCTTGGCGTTGGCGGGACAGGCGAGCTGGGCATGGGCGGGGGCGGTCTGCAACGAGATCGTCGCGCCAAGCAGCGCGAGCATCGTTGCGAAGGGCAGACGATGACGCTTGTTGATCCCTTCCCTTGTCAGGGGGAGGGACAAGAAAGAAGTCATCCCGTGATCCGCTCGACCTCGGCGCCGCAGCGCGAGAGCTTGTCCTCCAGCCGCTCGAAGCCGCGATCGAGGTGATAGACACGGTTGACGATGGTCTCGCCTTCCGCCGCGAGCGCCGCGATCACGAGCGACACCGAGGCGCGCAGGTCGGTCGCCATCACCGGCGCGCCCTTGAGCCTGTCGACGCCCTCGATCATCGCGGTCTGGCCGTCGAGCGAAATTCTCGCGCCCAGCCGCGCCAGCTCCTGCACATGCATGAAACGATTCTCGAAGATCGTCTCGGTGATGCGCGAGGTGCCCCTGGCGCGCGTCATCAGCGCCATGAGCTGCGCCTGCAGGTCGGTCGGGAAGCCGGGGAACGGCTCGGTCGTCACCTCGACCGGCGCGAGCCCTGCGCCGTTGCGCGTCACCCGCACGCCCTCGTTGGTCGCGGTCACGGTCGCGCCGACCTGGCCCAGCACGTCGAGCGCCGATTGCAGCAATTCCGGCCGCGCATTCTCCAGCAGCACGTCGCCGCCGGTCATGGCGACCGCCATCGCATAGGTTCCTGTTTCAATGCGATCGGGCAGCACGCTGTGGCGCGCGGGCCCGAGCTTCGCGACACCCTCGACCACGATCTGCGTCGTGCCGGCGCCCGAAATCCTTGCGCCCATCTTGTTGAGACAGTCGGCGACATCGACGATTTCCGGCTCGCGCGCGGCATTCTCGATCACGGTCGTGCCGTCGGCGAGGCTCGCCGCCATCAGCGCCACATGCGTGCCGCCGACCGTGACCTTCGGAAACACGATCTCGCCGCCCTTCAATCCCTTGGGCGCGCGCGCGATGGCATAGCCCGCCTCGATCTCGATCTGCACGCCGAGCCGCTCCAGCGCCATGATCAGCAGATCGACCGGTCGCGTGCCGATGGCGCAGCCTCCCGGCAGCGACACGCGCGCCTCGCCCATGCGCGCGACCAAGGGCGCGATCACCCAGAAGCTTGCGCGCATTTTCGAGACGAGCTCGTAGGGCGCGGTCGTGTCGACGATCTTCTCGGCGGAAATCTTGACGGTCTGGCCCTTGTTCTCGCCGTCGCCCGACCGCTTGCCCGACAGCATCACATCGACGCCGTGATTGTTGAGGATGCGCTGGAGCTGCACGACGTCGGCAAGGTGCGGGACGTTTTCCAGAATCAGCGTGTCCTCGGTCAGCAGGCTCGCGATCATCAGCGGCAGCGTCGCGTTCTTGGCGCCCGAAATCGGGATGGTGCCGTGCAGCGACTTGCCGCCCTTGATGCTGATGCGGTCCATGACATGCCCCCGTCCGGCGGATTTTTGCCGTGCCCTCACCCCGCCCCGGGATTGGGGCGGAAGTGGGAATGTTCAGTCCTTGTCGCCGTGCCTGTCGTTGTCCGGGGGGGGGCGGGCCGCGGAGGGCGCCCCGGCCGCGGACGCGCGGCCGCGCTGCTGGAGCTTGCGGCGTTGCAGGTTGGCGCGCAAGGCCGCGGCCCGGCGGTCCAGCCGGGGGTCGCGGGCCTCGTCATGGCGGTTATCGCGATCTGCCATGCCCTGCACTAGCCAGCCGGAGGCCCCGCGCGCAAGGGGCGCCTCGTCCTTGCGGACAAGGGGGCCTTGTGGCACATCCTGCCCGCCCGAGGCCCCGTTCGCGGCCGGGCCGTTCCGATGCTGCCGTAGCTCAGTGGTAGAGCACTCCCTTGGTAAGGGAGAGGTCGACAGTTCAATCCTGTCCGGCAGCACCATTCCCAACGCATGACCTAGCTCAAAGCGTGCCGCCGCGCTGCATGTAGTCTGCCCGCAACACGGAGGCGGACCATGAAGCCAAGGACAAGGCCAGGGCTGTTGGTATTGGCGGCAACGGTTGCGATGTGGTCGGGCACGGCGTCCGCTCAGGCGCAAGCCAATGTCCGCAGGGGCTCCGAGATCGCCTACAGCGTCTGCGCGGCCTGCCACGGCACCCGCATCGGCGAAATCTATTCGCCGAATCCCTTCGCGCCGAGCTTCGAGGACATTGCCAACACGCCCGGGATGACGGCGGCGGCCCTGCGCGTCGCGCTGAATTCCTCGCACCGCACCATGCCCAACATCATCCTGAACAATGCCCAGCAACGCGATATCATCGCCTATATCCTGACCATGCAGGACAAGAACTGACATGCGCCGCAGCGCGCTCGTGGTGACCGCGGCTCTGCTCGTACCTTCGCTTGCCGGGGCTGAAGAGTCCGTCCGGGTGAGAGAAGGACGCCGGCTGGCCGCCGAATTCTGCAGCCCCTGCCATGCCGTCGGGAAGACCGATGCGAGCGCGCATCCCGCCGCGCCCGCCTTTCGCCTGCTCGAACAGCGCGTGGACCTCGACGACGTGAGGCGCCGCCTGCGCGGCGGCCTCTTCGCCGGCCATGCCGACATGCCGCAATTCAAGATGACGCGGGAGCAGGCGCGTGCCATGCACGCCTATCTCAGATCCATCCAGGGACCGTGAAGGAGGCCTGAGGGAACCCGGCCTGTCCGGCACGGTTGTTTATCTGCGCGTCGCCCGCCCAGCAAAAGGAGCCCGCTTCATGGCCTGGTTTTCCGCCGGCATTTCCACGATGGACGATTTGTTCATTCACGCCCTGCAGGACATTTATTACGCCGAACGCCGGATCGAGAAGTCGCTGCCCGACATGGTCGCGAAGGCGAGCGACGCGGAGCTTAAGCGCGGCTTCCGCAGGCATCTGAGCGAGACCAGGGCGCAGATCAAGCGGCTGGAGAGGGTTTTCAAGCTCATCAAGCGCGAGCCGGAAGGCGCCAGATGCCCGGCGATCGACGGCATCATCGAGGAGGCGAACGAGATCGCGGGCGATGTCGAGGACAAGATGGTGCTCAACGCCGCGCTGATCGCGGCGGCGCAGGCGGTGGAGCATTACGAGATGACGCGCTACGGCGCGCTCGTCGCCTGGGCGCGCGTGCTCGGGCGCGCCGATATCGCGAAGCTGCTGGCACAGAATCTCAAGGAGGAAAAGGCGACCGACAAGAAGCTGAGCGGCATCGCCAAGCGCAAGATCAACCGCAAGGCGGCCGCCCGCAAGCCGAAGAAGCAGCAGCAGACCGACATGCTGGATGTGCTGTCGGGCATTCCGGCGATCTGATTCGCTGTCATCGCCGCGGCAGCGGGAATCCAGCGCGTTCGATGCCGGCTCCCCGCCTTCGCGGGGACGCGCGGCTCTCTCGACCGCTGCGGTCGGCCGCTACAGCCACCCGTTCCTGCGGAAGCGGTAATAGAGCGTGGCGCAGATCGCGACGATCGCGGCCAGCACGCCATAATAGGCATAGCGCATCGTCAGCTCGGGCATGAATTCGAAATTCATCCCGTAGATTCCCGCGATGGCGGTCGGCACGGCGAGGATCGCGGCCCAGGCCGCGAGCTTGCGCGTGATGGTGGTCTGCTGCGCCTGCCCGGTCATCAGGCTCGCCTCGAACGCGAAGGCGAGCACCTCGCGCAGCGCGTCGATTTCCTCGCGCACGCGCCGGACGTGGTCGCTCACGTCGCGGAACAGGGGCTGCACGGCGGGCTCGATATGCAGGACATGCGCGTGTTCGAGCCGCTGGCAGACCTCGCCGAGGGGCACCACCGCGTTGCGCAGGCGCAGAAGGTCGCGCCGCAGCATGTAGAGCCGCTCGATATCGGCCTGCCTCAGCGCGCCGGCCAGAACGCTGTCCTCGATCGTATCGACCTCGGCGTGAATCGCTTCCAGAACGGGCAGGTAATTGTCGACGATGAAATCGAGCACGGCGTAGAGAATGTAATCCTCGCCGCGCGACAGCACGGCGGGACAGGATTCGCAGCGCTCGCGCACTTTCGCGTATGAGGTCGAGGCGCCATGACGGACCGAGACGACATAGCCGCGTCCCACGAACAGATGCGTTTCGCCGAAGGCGATGCGGCCGTCGATCATCTGCGCGGTGCGGGCCACGATGAAGGCGGCGTCGCCATATTGCTCGATCTTGGGATGCTGGTGCGGCGACGCGGCGTCCTCGATTGCGAGCGGATGCAGCCCGAATTGCGTCTGCACGCGCCGCAGCAGCTCTTCCGAGGGCTCGCGCAGGCCGATCCAGACGACATGGCCCGGCCGCTTCGACCACGACCCCGCCTGGTCGATCGAGATGTCTGCAACCTTCTGCCCGCCGGCGTAAACGCCGGCTGCCACAACGCCCGGCTCGCCGATGGACGGGTCGGTCCGCATGCGCGGATCGTCGGTCAGGCCCGCGGCCGCCGTGGAAAGCCGCCGGCGCCGTGGCGTCCTGGCGGGCGCCGGACTGACCGGCGCCGAAGCGGCCTCGACCTTGGCTGGAGCAGTCGCGTCCGCGTTCGCCATGCGCATGTCCTCGCCGGCAGCCTAAGCCCGGTGGCCGGAGCCATTCAAACTAAACTTCGAATGTGAAGGGGCCTTGAACGTCGAAAGGCCGCCCACGCGGATGCGCGCGGCGGCCTTTTCGTCACCGAATCCGCAGGCTCCTAGCTGAGCCCGCCCAGCAGCCAGATGATGAGGATGATCGGCAGGGGAATGCCGATCAGCCAAAGCAGAAGTCCGCGTCCCATAAGCACCTCCAGCGTTCGAAAGGATCGCGGCAGCAACGCGCAGGCCGTCGCAAATGTTCCGACCGGCGCTGCACGACGGGGGCTTTTGATGCGGGTCAAAGCCAGCCCGTTAATTTCGCTTTATCGCTCGACAATTACTGTGGAACGCCTCTAAAAAGAGGCGTAACCGGCTCGAAGAGTCCGCGGAGCCCGACTATCGCTATGAAATACAATACTTTCTTCGAAAACGCCGTCAGCCGCCTGCATGACGAGCGTCGCTATCGGGTCTTCGCCGATCTTGAGCGAATCGCCGGCCGTTTTCCGCAGACCATCTGGCACTCTCCGCAGGGGCCGCGCGAGATCATCGTCTGGTGCTCCAACGACTATCTCGGGATGGGTCAGCACCCGAAAGTGATCGGCGCGATGGTCGAGACCGCAACGCGCATGGGCACCGGCGCCGGCGGCACGCGCAACATTTCCGGCACCAATCATCCGCTGGTCGAGCTTGAGAGCGAACTCGCCGACCTGCATGGCAAGGATTCGGCGCTGGTGTTCACGTCGGGCTATGTCTCCAACGAGACCGGCATCTCGACGATTGCGCGGCTCATTCCGAACTGCCTGATCCTGTCCGACGCCTTCAACCACAATTCGATGATCGAGGGCATCCGGCAATCCGGCTGCGAGAAGAAGATCTTCCGGCACAGCGACCTCGCCCATCTCGAAGCGCTCCTGAAGGAAGCCGGGCCCGAGCGGCCCAAGCTCGTGGTGTTCGAGAGCATCTACTCGATGGACGCCGATATCGCGCCGATCGGCGCGATCTGCGATCTCGCCGAGCGCTATGGGGCGATGACCTATCTCGACGAGGTGCACGCGGTCGGCATGTATGGTCCGCGCGGCGCGGGCGTCGCCGAGCGCGACGGGGTGATGGACCGCGTGGACGTGATCGAGGGCACGCTCGGCAAGGCGTTCGGCTGTTTCGGCGGCTATATCGCGGCGAATGCGGCGGTCTGCGACGCCGTGCGCTCCTATGCGCCGGGATTCATCTTCACGACCGCGCTGCCGCCGGCCGTCTGCGCGGCCGCCGCGGCCTCGATTCGCCATCTCAAGGGCTCGCAATGGGAGCGGGCGCGCCATCAGGAGCGCGTTGCGCGCACCAAGGCGGTGCTCACGGCCGCCGGATTGCCGGTGATGCCGAGCGACACGCATATCGTGCCGATCGCAGTCGGCGATCCGGAAAAGTGCAAGGCCGCGAGCGACCTTCTGCTGAGCGAGCACGGCATCTACATCCAGCCGATCAATTATCCGACCGTTCCGAAGGGCACGGAGCGGCTGCGTGTGACGCCGACGCCCTATCACGACGAGGCGCTGATCGATGCGCTCGCCGGCGCGCTGGTCGATGTGTGGGAACAGCTCGGCCTGCCGCTGAAGCGCGCGCTCGCAGCGGAATAGAACCTAGTCCCTCCGCCGCAGGAACCCGACTGCGAACGGCATCATCACCGAGACGAAGAAGAATCTCGCGAGGTGATGCGCCCCGACATAGGCCGGGTCGAGATGCAGCGCGAAGGCGAGAATGATCATCGCCTCCAGCCCACCCGGCGCATAGGCGATGATCACGTCGCCCGCCGGCAGGGCCAGCAGCCAGGCCACCGCCAGCGCCAGCACGGAGCCGAGCCCCACGCTGACGAACAGCGCGCCGATCGCCGCGCGCGCGAGCCGCTTCAGGTCGTTGTAGTCGGTGCCGAAGAAGCGGGTGCCGATCAGGCCGCCAAGCAGGACAAAGGCCGCGATCGTCACCGGCGCGGGCATGCCCACGGTCACGATGCCCGAGCCGTGCAGGATGCCCGAGACCAGCATGGCGCCGACGATCAGCCCGCCCGGTAGCCGCAGGCGATAGGCGAGAATCGCGGCCGCGGTCGGCACCGTCACGAGGAGGATCGTCTGGCCGATCGCCTCGCCGGGCGACGGTGCGGGCGGCAGCGACAGCGGCTCGCCGGTCATGCCGAGCGCGGCGAAGACCATCGGCAGCGCGACCGCGAGCGCAAAGACCCGCACCGATTGCACGATCGCGACCGAGCGCACATCCGCCCCGGTATCGGAGGCCAGCAGCAGCGACTGCGACAGCGCTCCCGGCGCCGCAGCAAAGAAGGCCGACAGCGAATCCCAGCCGTGAACCCTGCGCAGATACCAGGCGACCCCGAGCGTCACGGCCGTCATCGACGCGATCAGCGCCGCGAGACTGAGCGGACATGCAACCATCCGCTCCACCGTCGCCGGCGTCACGGCGCCGCCGAGCGAAATGCCGAGCGCGACGAACATGCCGTGAGAGAGCGGCCGCGGAATATAGACGGGACGCCCCATCAGCGCCGCCGCGGTCGTGGTCAGGATCGCGCCCGACATCCATCCGCCGGGAAAACCCGCCAAACCGAGCAGCGCGCCGCCGACGGCGGCATAGACCAGCGTTTCAGCGAACCGGAGGCCCTGGGCGAGGTGAAATCCGAATGGCATGGAAGCTCTGCGTCGCACGCAATCTTCCAGCGCGCCGGGCTTCACACAACCGTCATTTGGCGGAGGCTCGGATGCGGCGCCCCCGATTGCACTGGCGGCTGTCGCTGTCTAAGGTCGCGGCCCTTTTTGCCGCCGGAACCTGCATGGCCCGTGACCAGATCGACATGACGCCGATTGCGAACCGCGACGAGCTCGTCGCGTGGTTCGAGCAGGGCATCAAGCCGAAATCGCAATTTCGCATCGGCACCGAGCACGAGAAATTCCCGTTCACGGTGCAGGGGCACGAGCCCGTGCCCTATGAGGGACCGCGCGGCATCGGCAAGCTTCTGCAGGGTATGCAGCACCTGCTCGGCTGGGAGCCGATCATGGAGCGCGACAACATCATCGGGCTCGCCGACGTCACCGGCGGCGGCGCGATCTCGCTCGAGCCGGGCGGACAATTCGAATTGTCGGGCGCGCCGGTCGAGACGATCCATCAGACCTGCAGCGAGCTGATGGCGCATCTCTCCCAGGTGCGCGAGGTCGCGCGCCCGCTCGGCATCGGCTTTCTCGGGCTCGGCATGACGCCGAAATGGACGCGCGCGCAGATTCCGATGATGCCGAAGGGCCGCTACAAGATCATGACGGCCTATATGCCGAAGGTCGGCAAGCTCGGCCTCGACATGATGTACCGGACCTGCACGGTGCAGACCAATCTCGACTTCTCCTCGGAAGCCGACATGGTCAAGAAGCTGCGCGTCTCGCTCGCGCTGCAGCCGGTCGCGACCGCCTTGTTCGCGAACTCGCCCTTCACCGAAGGCAAGCCGAACGGCTTTCTCTCCTTCCGCTCGGAAATCTGGCGCGACACCGA
>JACAEG010000092.1 GCA_013388965.1 Pseudorhodoplanes sp.
CCTCCTTGGTCCTTGCATAGGGGCTGTCCCGGCGTGGGAGCGTCGTGCGTCGGGTGGTCCACGGTCCGCTCAAGGCCCCGCGCTCAAAGCGCGTCGACGACGCGCGTGAACGCGCTTATGGCGGCGGCCCGGCAATGACAATGCAAAAGGCTAGCGGACGATTTCATCATACAGGTCCCGCCAATCGGGATTCATCGAGACAATCAGGTCGATCTTCCATTCGCGCGGCCAATGCTTGAGATTCTTCTCGCGCTGGATGGCCTCAATCGGCGTATCGTAATGCTCGTAGTAAACGAGCATCTTCACTCCATAGCGCCGCGCAAAACCGGCCACGAGCCCCTCGCGATGCTCGTGGACGCGGCGAACGAGATCGCGGGTGACACCGATATACCGTGTCCCGCCGGGTTTGCTGGCCAGGATATAAACCCAATAATCCATTTCGCCATGATGGATTGCCGGGTCAAGCCCGGCAATGACGGCGGCAAGGGCCAGCCAAATGCCCTACTTGCACTCGGTCGCGACGCGCTCGAGCGCCTGGGTCAGGCCCTTGAGCGAGAACACGTCCGTGGTCTTGGTGCCGCGGCCGGATTCGCCCTTCACCGTCACATCCGACCCCTTCTTCATCGCATCGACCAGGCGTGCCTCCTCGGCCGCATTCTTGATCCAGGCCCCGTCATTCTGGGTGTAGAGCGCGAAGCTCGCCGAACCGACCTCGGCGGCCGCCTCCGAGGCGGGCTTGAACGGATAGCCGATGATGACGGAGACCTCCTCCTTCACCTTCTCGGCCGGACGGGTGGAAATGAACAGGAAGGCCGGATCGCGCGGACGGTTCGGCGGATTGGTCGTGGACGAGATCGGCTTGGCCAGCGCAAAACACACCTTCTTGCCGCCGGGCGAGGCCGTATAGGCCCCCCAGTCGCCGAACTGGCCGAGGAGCTGCGCGCCGCTGGCCGGGTTGGTGGAGGCCTGCTGGCTCTGCGCGGGCGCCGAACCCACCGTGACGATAAGCGAGGCGAATGCCGCCGCGATGGCTGAAATCGATCGCATGATAATATCCCGGCCTCTGTGGATTTGGGGCCCCGCCGCCGCGCCGCCCGTCAGCCGAATAATAGACCAAAATCGGCAAATGGAAGGCGCTCTCTGCCGGCATCGAAGCGGCTTATCCCCCGCGCGCGGATTTGCCGCCCCGGAGCGGCGCCTGATAGGAAAGGTCCCCATGAAAGCCATTCTCTGCAACGCACCCGGCGGGCCGGACGACCTGGTTCTCGCCGAGCTTCCCGATCCCCGCCCTGCGCCCGGCGAAGCCGTCGTCAGGGTGGCGGCCGCCGGGCTCAATTTCTTCGACACCCTGATCATCGCCGGCAAGTATCAATACAAGCCGGCCTTCCCGTTCTCACCGCTGGCGGAATTCGCCGGGACCGTGGAGCATGTCGGGCAGGGCGTCGCGGCGCTGAAGCCCGGCGACCGGGTCATGGGCTATGCGGGCCACGGGGCGGCGCGCGAGCGTCTCGTCATCGCCGCCGACCGCCTGACGACAATTCCCGACGCGCTCGATTTCGACCGCGCCGCCGGACTCTCGATCACCTACGGCACGACCTATTACGCGCTGAAGGACCGCGGGCATCTGAAAGCGGGCGAGACGCTGGCCGTGCTGGGCGCGGCGGGCGGGACGGGCCTCGCCGCGATCGAGATCGGCAAGCTGATGGGCGCGCGCGTGATCGCCTGCGCCTCGTCCGACGAGAAATGTGCATTCGCGAAACGGCACGGCGCCGACGCCACGATCAATTACGACAAGGACGATCTGCGCGAGGCGCTGAAGGCGGCGACCGGCGGACGCGGCGCCGACGTGATCTACGATCCGGTCGGCGGGCGCTATGCGGAAAGCGCGCTGCGCGCCATCGCCTGGGAGGGCCGCTTCCTCGTGATCGGCTTCGCCGCGGGCGAGATTCCGAAGATGCCGCTCAATCTCGTGCTGCTGAAGAGCTGCGACGTGGTGGGCGTGTTCTGGGGCGCCTTCACGGAGCGCGAGCCGGCGCAGCAGGCGAGGAACATGGAGCAGATCGTGCGCTGGTGCGCGGACGGACAATTGTCCGCGCATGTGCATGCGGCCTATGCGCTGAAGGACACGCCGCAGGCGCTCAAGGACATCGCCGCGCGCAGGATCATGGGCAAGGCGATCGTGCGGCCGTGAGGTCGCTCGCCGGAGGCGGCGAGCCCTGCGCTCTAGGCCAGGTCCTCGATCTTGCGCTTGGCCGCCTCGCGATGCTCGGGGCGGATCGAATCGATCACGAGCTTCATCGCGGTTGCGAGCACCGCCGCATCGTCGGTGAAGCCGATCAGCGGCAGGAGGTCCGGCGCGACATCGAAGGGCATCACGAAATAGGCGAGCGCGCTGAGCAGCACGACACGCACCTGCACCGGCGTCTGCCGGTCGAAGGCGCAATAATAGGCCGACAGGAGATCCTCGGCGAAAGGCAGCTTCGCGGCGACGCGCCCGGCCTTGCGCCAGAACCCCTCGCGCACGATCCGCTCGTCGCGGCGCGCCCGGCGCTGCTCCTCGTCGAATTCTGCCGTGCGTCCGCGCATCCTCGTCTCCCGCCGTCGCCCCTCGAGAGATGGTGACGATCCATCCCACCGGCAAGATAACGGAAAAGCCGCGATTTGGCTCCCTCAGCCAGCCTCCGGGTCCGGCCGGCAGACCCTCAGCCCGCCGGTTGAACCTCGTTCGGCGCGGCAGCCATTGGGCTTGGCGGCCTGCGATTGCGGTGCGGATCTGCGCGCGACCCTGCCCGGCCGTGACGCCTTGCTCGCGCCGGTCTATGTCCCTTTGGCCGTTGCATTCATCCTCGCATGTCGGCGCGCCGCATCCCGACCAGACGTGAATGGCCGGGACAAGGCCATGACGGTGGCTGGATCGGCTCCGGTGGCTTCATCCCGCGATCCGGTCCATCGCCTGCGCCAGCGCGATGTCCTTCTCGGTGAGCCCGCCGGCATCGTGGGTCGAGAGCGTGACCTCCACGGTCCTGTAGACATTCGACCACTCCGGGTGGTGGTCCATCTTCTCGGCCACCAGAGCGGCGCGCGTCATGAAGCCGAAGGCCTCGTTGAAATCCCTGAAGGTGAACTTGCGCGCGATGGCGTCGCGCCCGGACACCTCGCTCCAGCCGGGGATTCTGGCGAGCGCGGACGCGCGGGCTTCTCCTGACAGCTTCGGCATCTTCCTTCTCCCTTGCGGCAAACCCGCCCTCGAAATGGCGCGGCCGGCATATTACCTTGTTTCGCAAATCAAACGAGGCACGAGAGGTTTCATGTCCTGGTCGTTCAGCATCGGCTCGATTGCGGGCACCGTGATCCGCATCCACGTGACTTTCGTGCTGTTTCTGGCCTGGATCGCGGGCGCGTCGTATTTCTCGGGCGGCGCGGACGCGGCGCTGAGCGGCGTCCTGTTCATCGTGCTCCTGTTCGCCTGCGTGCTGGCGCACGAATTCGGGCACATTTTCACGGCGCGCGCCTTCGGCGTGAAGACGCCGGACGTGGTGCTGCTGCCGATCGGCGGCGTCGCCCGGCTCGAGCGCATCCCGGAAAAGCCGCGCGAGGAATTCCTCATCGCCATCGCGGGCCCGCTGGTCAATGTCGCGATCGCGCTGGTGCTGATCGCCATCGCCGGCGCCAACATGCGCTACGGCTCGCTCGCGACTGTGGACGATGCGAAAATTCCGATCATCGACCGGCTGGCGATGGTCAACCTCTTCCTCGCCGCCTTCAACATGCTGCCGGCCTTCCCGATGGACGGCGGGCGCGTGCTGCGCGCCTTGCTCGCGGTCAGGCTAGGCTTCGTGCGCGCGACCGAGGTCGCGGCCACGATCGGCCAGGGCTTCGCCTTCCTGCTCGGCTTTCTCGGGCTGTTCTTCAACCCGATCCTCCTCTTCATCGCGATCTTCGTCTATCTCGCCGCCGCCTCCGAGGCGCACATGATCGCTTTGCGCTCGGTGTCGCGCGGCGTGCCGGCAAGTGCCGCCACCATGACGCAGCTCGCGACGCTCACCCCCGACGCGGAGATCGACGAGGCGGTGCAGACATTGCTGCGCACCAGCCAGAGCGAATTTCCCGTGCTCGACGGCATGGAAAAGCCGGTCGGGCTGCTCGACCGCAACGACATCATCCGCGCGCTGAAGGAAGTCGGCCCCGGGGCGCGCGTCGGGCAGGTGATGAAAACCAGCCTCCCGACCATCGGCGCGCGCGCCTGCCTCGACGACGCGCTCAGGCTGCTGCAGGAAAGGTCCTCGCCGGCGGTCGCGGTCGTCTATCCGCAGGGACGCTTTACCGGCCTGATCACCGCCGAGACGCTGGGCGAATTGATGATGGTGCAGGATGCCCTGCCCGCCGGCACCCGCGTCGGCCCCTGGAGCCGCCCGGCCAAGGCGTGAAAATCGCCCCGGATCGGAGCCTTCGCCTTCTCCCCGCTCCCCGGAAGCAGGGGGAATCGGGCGCCGGGCCTTTCTTTCATCGGTTGCTTCCGCTCTTTCGATGACTATATTGCGCCGCAATAGTGTCGCGGGCCGGGGTTCTATTCACATAGAGCGGCCCGCTTTCCGTTTCCGGACCTGAGCACATGAACCTTCGCAACGTCGCGATCATCGCGCATGTCGACCACGGCAAGACCACCCTGGTCGACCGCCTGCTCCAGCAATCGGGCGTCTACCGCGAGAACCAGCGCGTGACCGAGCGCGCGATGGATTCCAACGACCTCGAACGCGAGCGCGGCATCACCATCCTCGCCAAGGCGACCTCGGTCGAGTGGGAAGGCACGCGCATCAACATCGTCGACACGCCGGGCCACGCCGATTTCGGCGGCGAGGTCGAGCGCATTCTCAACATGGTGGACAGCGCGCTGGTGCTGGTCGACGCCGCCGAGGGCCCGCTGCCGCAGACCAAGTTCGTCGTGTCGAAGGCGCTCAAGATGGGCCTGAAGCCCATCGTCGTCATCAACAAGGTCGACCGGCCGGACGCGCGCGCGACGCAGGTCGTGAACGAGGTGTTCGACCTTTTCGCGGCGCTCGACGCCACCGACGAGCAGCTCGATTTCCCGATCCTTTACGGCTCCGCCAAGCAGGGCTGGATGGCGACCGCGCTCGAAGGTCCGCAGGACCAGGGCATGAAGCCGCTGTTCGA
>JACAEG010000168.1 GCA_013388965.1 Pseudorhodoplanes sp.
AGGGCGCGGTCCAGATGCACCTCCATGTTGCCGGTGCCTTTGAACTCCTCAAAGATGACCTCATCCATGCGGCTGCCGGTGTCCACCAGGGCCGTCGCCATGATGGTCAGCGAACCGCCCTCCTCGATGTTGCGCGCGGCGCCGAAGAAGCGCTTCGGCCGCTGCAGCGCATTGGCGTCGACGCCGCCGGTCAGCACCTTGCCGGATGACGGCACCACGGTGTTGTAGGCGCGACCGAGGCGCGTGATCGAATCGAGCAGGATCACGACGTCGCGCTGATGCTCGACCAGGCGCTTGGCCTTCTCGATCACCATTTCCGCGACCTGCACGTGGCGCGAGGCCGGCTCGTCGAAGGTCGAGGAGATCACCTCGCCCTTCACCGAGCGCTGCATGTCGGTGACTTCCTCCGGCCGCTCGTCGATCAGCAGCACGATCAGGTAGCATTCCGGATGATTGGCCGTGATCGAATGCGCGATGTTCTGCAGGAGCACGGTCTTGCCGGTGCGCGGCGGCGAGACGATCAGCGCGCGCTGGCCCTTGCCGATCGGGGCAACGATGTCGATGACGCGCGCGGAGAGATCCTTCTTGGTCGGATCGTCGATTTCCATCTTCAGCCGCTCGTCGGGATAGAGCGGCGTCAGATTGTCGAAGTTGATCTTGTGGCGCGCCTTTTCCGGGTCCTCGAAATTGAGGGTATTGACCTTGAGCAGCGCGAAATAGCGCTCGCCTTCCTTCGGCGAGCGGATATGGCCTTCGATGGTGTCGCCGGTGCGCAGGCCGAACCGGCGGATCTGCGAGGGTGAGACATAGATGTCGTCGGGGCCCGGCAGATAATTGGCTTCCGGCGAACGCAGAAAGCCGAAGCCGTCGGAGAGAACCTCGACGACGCCTTCGCCGATAATGTCGACTTCGCGGCCGGCCAATTGCTTGAGAATGGCGAACATCAGCTCCTGCTTCCGCATCGTGCTGGCGTTCTCGATCTCGTGCTCCTCCGCGAAGGACAGGAGCTCGACCGGGGTCATGGATTTAAGGTCTTGAAGTTTCACTTCCCGCATACGGGGATTCCTTGGGACTGGGAGTCTAGAACTGGCATTTTGAAGAGACAGCCGGACTACAGAGGAAGGACGCAGGTCGGGAAGGAGGGGGAGCGCCCCGCCCGATGCCTGCGCGGTCCGAATAAGCGGCGCCGCGCTTTGACGTGCATCCGCCTGCGTTCGGGGGGAATTACTGAAAGATACTGGGCACGATGCGATTCCGCAAGAGGAGGCGACGCGGCCTGTGGGCGCTCAGAACGGCTTGACGATCACCAGCACCACGATGACGGCCATCAAGACTGCCGGTATCTCGTTGACGATACGATAGAATTTGGCCGTATGACGGTTCTGGTCGCGCTCGAAATCGCGCCGCCAACGGCTCAGATAACCGTGCAGTCCCGACAGCGCCAGAACCGCCGCGAACTTTGCGTGCATCCAGCCCGCGCGCCAGAAGCCGCTGTCCCAGACAAGCCAAAGTCCGAGCAGCCAGACCGCGATCATCGACGGATTGATGATCCCGCGCATCAGGCGGCGCTCCATCACCTTGAATGTTTCGGATTGTTTCGAGCCCGGCTCGGCCTCGCAGTGATAGACGAACAGCCTTGGCAGATAGAGCAGGCCCGCCATCCACGCGATGACGGCGATGACATGGAAGGCCTTCAGCCAGTCGTACATTTGCGATACCCGTCCCTCCCCGCAGGAAGAGGGATTACAGTCCCCGCACCCGCTTCAGCATCCGTTCGACATGCTCGATCGGAGTCTGCTGCAAAATGCCGTGCCCGAGATTGAAGATGAAGGGTCCGTCGGCAAAGGCCGCCATCACGTCGTCCACACCCGCATCGAGCGACGCGCCACCTGCGACCAGCGCCAGCGGATCGAGATTGCCCTGCACAGGGATTCGCGACTGCACTTGCGTGCGCGCAAAGGTCTTGTCGATCATCCAGTCGAGGCCGACGCCGTCGACCGGAACCTCGTCGGCATAGCGCACCAGCGACGCGCCCGCGCCGCGCGGAAAACCGATGATCTTCGCCTCCGGATGCTTCTCGCGCACGCCGTTCACGATCCGCCGTGTCGGCTCGATGCACCAGCGCGCGAATTCGGAGGGCGGCAAGACGCCGGCCCAGGTATCGAATATCTGCACCGCATCGACGCCGGCCTCGATCTGCCGACCGAGATAATCGATCGAGGCCTTAACCAGGATGTCGATCAGCGCCGAGAACGCTTCGGGATGGCGATAGGCAAAGAGACGCGCGGGCGCCTGGTCCGGCGTTCCCTCGCCGGCGATCATGTAGGTCGCGACCGTCCACGGCGCCCCGCAAAATCCGAGAAACGTAACCTCGGGCGGGAGGTCGGACTTCACGCGGCCGATCGTTTCATAGACCGGCGCGAGAATTGTCTGGTCCAGCTCCTCCTCCATCGCACCGATCGTCACCGGCTGCTCGATCGGATCGAGCTTCGGGCCCTCGCCCGCGACGAATTCCACTTTTCGTCCGAGCGCGTGCGGAACCACCAGGATGTCGGAAAACAGGATCGCCGCATCCAACCCGAATCGTCGGATCGGCTGCAAGGTGACCTCAGCCGCCAGCGCCGGTGAGAAGCAGAGACCGAGCACGCTGCCGGCCTTTTGCCTCACCTCCCGATATTCCGGGAGATAGCGGCCAGCCTGCCGCATCAGCCAGACCGGCGGCACCTTCTGTGTCTCGCCGTCGAGCACGTCGAGAAGAGACTTCTTCACATCCCGGGCTGACATGGTGGTTCTTCAAGTCCTTACTAAAGATTCTGGATTGTAGTGACTCTTACGCGGTTGATTGGACTCATGACTCGATTCGCACATCAATCCGAATGATTTCCCACATATCCCCGGTATCAGTGCGGCGCTCGCGCAATTTTCGACGAAGCCCGAAAAAGCCGGGCCTTTATGGTCAAAAGACGCCCTCATGCACAGCCGAAAGGGGGATGATCCACAAAATGGCACTTCCCAAAGCGGGTCGCTGTTTCGTTCTCCCGAGAGTGAGAATGTGGACGAATCCGCAGCGAGACCGCAGGGTGGCGCTTGCGCGACCCGCCGGACCGTGGCCTTCTCACACCGGCACACAGGAAAGACCTCGCGATATCCACCCATGCCGAACCGAGTTCCGAGCTATTTTCATCTGCATCTGATCTCGGATTCGACCGGCGAGACCCTGACGACCGTGGCACGTGCCGCGGCGGCGCAATATGCGAATGTCTCGCCGATCGAGCACATCTATCCCCTGGTCCGGACCCGAAAGCAGCTTGAGCTGGCGCTCGCTGAAATCGAGCAATCGCCCGGCATCGTGCTTTATACGCTGCTCGACAAGGACCTGCGCGAATTCCTCGTGGAGCGCTGCAAGGCGCTCGGGCTGCCCTTCCTCTCCATTCTCGGGCCGGTGCTGCAGCTGTTCCAGTCCTATCTCGGTCATGGCGAGAGCAAGCCGCGCGTCGGCGCGCAGCACATGCTGAATGCGGAATATTTCAAGCGCATCGACGCGCTCAACTACACGATGCTGCATGACGACGGCCAGCATACCGACGATCTCGAATATGCGGATGTCGTGCTGGTCGGCGTCTCGCGCACCTCGAAGACGCCGACCTCGATCTATCTCGCCAATCGCGGCGTGAAGACTGCCAATGTGCCGCTGGTGCCGGGCGTGCCATTGCCGCCCCAACTGGAAAAACTGAAACAGCCGCTGGTGGTGGGATTGTTCGCGACGCCGGAGCGGATCGTGCAGATCCGCCAGAACAGGCTGCTCGGGCTCAAGGCTCATCGCGACGACGACCAGTATGTCGACAAGCATGCCGTCGCCGAGGAACTTTCGTTCTCGCGCAAGCTCTGCGCGCGGCACAATTGGCCGCTGATCGATGTCAGCCGCCGCTCGATCGAGGAGACCGCCGCCGCCGTGCTGCGCCTGTTGTCCGAGCGGCGGCGCCAGCCGGTGCAGTGATCGGCTGTCATGGCTCTGTGGCTCGCTGCCGAAAAGCTGATTCTCGCCTCGCAAAGCGAGGTGCGCCGCGACATGCTGGTGGCGGCCGGGATTCCGGTCGAAACCGTGCCGGCGGAAATCGACGAGCGCGCCGTGGAGCGCGAGCATGGCGAGCTGGCGCCGGACGAGGTTGCGTTGCTGCTGGCACGCGCAAAAGCGCGAGCCGTGTCGAACCGGCAGCCGGGCAGGCTGGTGGTCGGGGCGGATCAGACACTGGCGCTCGGAGTGCAGCGTTTCAGCAAGCCGTCGAGCAGGCAGGCCGCCCGCCAGCAGCTTTTCACGCTGCGCGGACGCACCCATGCGCTGCATTCCGGCGTGGCATTGATGCGCGACGGCGAAATCCTGTTCGCGCATTGCGGCACGGCGCGGCTGACGATGCGGCATTTCTCCGATGAATTCCTGACCGCATATCTCGACGCCGCGGGTGAGGCCGTGACCCGCAGCGTGGGCGGCTACCAGCTCGAAAGGACGGGCATCCAGCTGTTCGAGCGCATCGAGGGCGATCACTTCACCATTCTGGGACTTCCGCTGCTGCCCCTGCTGGCGGCCTTGCGCGAGCAGAACATGCTGAGCAGGTAACCCCCATGATCGTTCTCGGGCTCACCGGCTCCATCGGCATGGGAAAGACCACGACTGCGCGCCTGTTCGCGGAGGAGGGCGTTCCGGTGCACGACGCCGACGGCGCCGTGCATGCGCTCTATGAAGGCGCCGCGACCGAACACATCGAGAAGGCGTTTCCGGGAACGACCGAAGGCGGAAGGGTGGACCGCCAGAAGCTCGGCGCGCGCGTCGTGGGCGATCCGCTTGCCATGAAAACGCTCGAAGGGATCGTGCATCCGATGGTGCGCGAGTCGGAGACGAAGTTTCTGGCCGACGCGCGCAAGCTCGGCGCTCCGGTGGTGGTGCTCGACATCCCGCTCCTGTTCGAGACCGGCGGCGAGAAGCGGGTGTACGCTGTGGTCGTGGTCTCGGCGCCGGCGGAGGAGCAGCGCCGGCGCGTGCTCAGCCGGCCCGGCATGACGCGGGAGAAATTCGAGGCGATCCTGGCCAGGCAGGTTCCCGACGAGGAAAAGCGGCGCCGCGCGGATTTCGTGGTTGATTCCGGGAGGGATATCGAGCATGCGCGGTCGCAGGTGAGGGCGATCCTCCGGGAAGTTGCTAGGATGAAGCCTCGCCGCTGATTCGCCGAAGCTGGAAAGCGCCATGCGTGAGATCGTGTTCGATACCGAGACCACCGGCCTCGACCCTTTGCAGGGCCACCGGCTGGTGGAGATCGGCTGCGTCGAGCTCGTCAACCGCTTTCCGAGCGGGCGCACCTTTCACCGCTATCTCAATCCCGAGCGCGACATGCCGGTGGAGGCCTTCAACGTCCACGGCCTGTCGGCCGAGTTCCTCAAGGATCATCCGCTGTTCGCGCAGGTGGCCGAGGAATTCCTCGACTTCATCGGCGATGCGCCGCTGGTCGCGCACAATGCGTTTTTCGATCTCGGTTTCGTCAATGCGGAACTGGAGCGCGTGCAGCGCAAGGCGCTGGGCCGCGAACGGCTGATCGATACGCTGATGCTGGCCCGCCGCAAGCATCCCGGCGCCAACAACAAGCTCGACGATTTGTGCGCGCGCTATCGCATCGACAGTTCGCGCCGGACCAAGCATGGCGCGCTCCTCGACGCCGAATTGCTGGCGGAAGTCTATGTCGAGCTGATCGGCGCCCGCCAAGCGATGCTGGGATTGTCGGATACCCGGATCGTGCTGGGCGGCAGCGGCCCCTCAGCCGCGGAGCTGCGCCTGCGGCCGACGCCGCTCCCGCCGCGCATCCGGGATGACGAGGCGGCCGCGCACCGCGAGTTCATCGCGACGCTCGGCGACAAGGCCATCTGGCTGGAATATTCCCCGGACGATAACGCCGCGGATCGAAGTGGCGCTTGAAGTCCGTTGCGTCCGTCTTACGCGGCGGGTGTCGGCTGCTGGCCTTCGGCCATTTTCTGACGATAGAGCCCGATGAAATCGACCGGGTCGATCATCAGCGGCGGGAAGCCGCCGCTGCGCACCGCGTTGGCGACGATCTCGCGCGCGAACGGAAACAGGAGACGCGGGCATACGATCATCAGCACGGGCTGGATGGCGTCCTGCGGAATGTTCTGCAGCCGGAAAATGCCCGCATAGAGGAGATCGAAGCTGAACAGCATCAGGCCGGCGCTCTCGGCCTTGCCTTCGATCTTGAGTTCGACCTCATGATCGGTCTGCGACAGGCCGCGCGTGGCGAGATTGATCTGGATGTTGATCGCGGGCTGCTCCGGCGGCTGCAGCGAGCGCGGCGCATTCGGATTCTCAAACGACAGGTCCTTGATGTATTGCGCGAGGATGTTGAGCTGCACCGCCTGCTCGGCGGCCGGCGCGTTCGGCTGCGCTCCCGCCGGGGCGCCGGGCTGGCCGCCGTTTCCTGTCTTGGTCATCGCCTCGTCCTTTGCGCCTTGTTCGGTGCGGCGGTGGCTAACATAGGGGCCAGTGCCGTTACAAGAACGCGCCCCGATCAGGACCGCGGCGCCTTCCTTGGGCACGCGCCGCGCGGATTTCGGACCTGGCTCGATTGCTCCGGAGCGAGATCGAGGACGGAATCAGCCCCGTGCCCGTGCCAAAAGGACCGCCGCGATCCGGCTCCGACTCCGCGGGACCGGCAGGAACAGTCCAGCCGCGTGGGTCAGGCGGACGCGCGAGCCTCACGGCGCCGGACACCGTCAGCGGGCCGCCCGAACGGATTTCGATCGTCCTTGGCTGGCCGGCGCGGGCCGGGATCGCGAAGCCACCGGCGATTAAGGCGCAAAATGGCGTCGACGACACCGAACAGCCCGGCCGCAGGGCCGAACGCGGCCAATTCGGCCACGGGAAGGACCAAAAGACCGATCAGAACGATTCTTGGCCGTAACGGAATGGAGCGGCTCGGCCGTGGTTGGCGATGGGGGGCGGATCGTCTATGGTGCTCCGCCAGAGATGCTGCCAGGGCACGTAAGTTTGTACCCGAATCCGGGCTGGCGCTATGGATTAGCCCGGCCGGGTGCCTAGATTAGGGCCTGGATTGGGACATTTGCGGCCAGTCATCCTCTTTCCGTCCGATATCGTATTCCAAGGCAGGGCCTTCGCGACGTGTTCGACATCTACACCATCATCTTTCTCGCGCTGGCGGTGTTCATTTTCCTCCGCCTTCGGAATGTGCTCGGCCAGCGGACGGGGCGCGAACGGCCGCCCTACGATCCCTATTCGGCCCGCGATGCGAGGGCGCCCGCCGGCGACAAGGTCATCACGCTCCCACCGCGCAAGCCCGACGCCGTGGCGCGGCCGGCGGAAACTATCGAGCCCGCCGAGCGCTGGAAGGGCATTGCCGAGAAGGGGACGCCGGTGGCCGCCGGCCTCGACGCGATCGCGGCCGTCAGCAGCGATTTCGACGCCAGGCATTTCGTCGCCGGTGCCCGCGCGGCCTACGAGATGATTGTGGGCGCCTTCGCGGCCGGGGACCGCAAGACACTGAAGAGCCTGCTTTCCCGCGAAGTCTACGAGGGCTTCGACGAAGCCATCCGCGATCGCGAGAGCAAGGGCTATAGCGTGGAGAGCAAGTTCGTCTCGCTCGAGAATGCCGACATCATCGGCGCCGAATTGCGCGGCAATTCCGCCCAGATCACCGTGCGCTTCGTGTCGCAGCTCATCACCGCGACGCGCGACAAGGCCGGCAATGTCGTTGACGGCAATCCGGACAAGGTAACCGACGTGACCGATGTATGGACGTTCGCGCGTGATGTGACGTCGCGTGATCCCAACTGGAAACTTGTGGCGACCGAAGCCGGACAATGATCCGGAAGCCCCTTCTCCCTTCGCGCACCGCCTTGCGGTTCCTGCCGATCCTGCTCGCATTGCTTCTGCCGGTATGCGGCAATATGCCCGAGGCCTGGGCCGCCAAGCCGGCAAATGGTGCCGCCAAGGACAAGACGGCCGACAAGCCCGCCAATGCGAAGGCCGCGAAAAGGACCGCTCCGAAACAGAAGCCGGTCGCGCAGTCCAAGCGCGATCTGATGAAGATTCCCAACAGCCAGATCGAACTGATCGAGTGGAGCGATATCCAGGGCTGGGCGGCAGACGACCATGCGGAAGCCTTCTCGGCCTATCTCGCATCCTGCCGTGCGATCCTGCGCAGCCCGGCGGCGACGCGCGCCCAGCGGCCCGTCCTCGGCGCGCTGTTCGACATCTGCGAACGCGCCGTCGCCGCGATCCCGCTCGATGACGCAGGCGCGCGCGAATTCTACGAAAGGAATTTCCGTCCTGCGCGGCTGGCGCCGCTGAGCGGCTCCGAGGGTTTCTTCACCGGCTATTACGAGCCGATCGTCGAAGGTTCGCGAGTTCAGAGCGACGTCTATGCGACGCCGCTTTATCGCCGGCCGACGGACTTGCTGGTGAGGAAGCTGCGCCACGCAAAGGGCAAGGGCAAGTTCGGCAAGCGGACCGTCGCGGTCAAATCGGGACAATACCTGGACCGAGTCCAGATCGAGAATGGCGCGCTGGCCGGACGCGGGCTGGAAATCTGCTGGCTGAAGGACCCGATCGATGCCTTCTTCGCCCAGATCCAGGGTTCGGTGCGCGTGCGGCTCGAAGACGGCAGCATCATCCGGCTGAACTATGACGCGCAGAACGGTCATCCCTACACCGCCGTCGGACGCTTCCTGGTGGAGCGCGGCATCTATACGCGCGAGGAAATCTCGATGCAGAAGATCCGCGAGTGGATGCAGGCCAATCCGGAGGAGGGCGCGGCCCTGCGTCGCCTCAACAAGTCGTATGTGTTCTTCCGCGAGACCGATCTCTCCGAACACGAAGACCCGCCCGGCGCGCAGGGCGTCGCACTCACGGCCGGGCGCTCGATCGCGGTCGACCGCAACATTCACACCTACGGCGTGCCATTCTTTATCGATGCGGAATTGCCGATTCAGTCCGAGAAGGCGGATACGCGCTTTCGCCGGCTGATGGTCGCGCAGGATACCGGCGGCGCCATCATCGGGCCGGCGCGCGCCGACATCTATCTCGGCGCGGGCGACGAGGCCGCGCGCGCAGCCGGCCGCTTCAAGCATTTCGGGCGCTTCGTCATGCTGATTCCGCGAAAGCTCGATCCGGCGAAGGACCCCGACATCCCGCCGCTACCGCTGCCGCGTCCGAAGATCGAGGTCGGCACCTCGGCGGCGGCCACGCGCATGGCGGCGCGGGAGACGCCCGCGATCAAGCCTGCTGCGCTCGACCCGGGCGTCCCGCTGCCCAAGGCGCGGCCGGCATCCAAGAAGCAATGAGCCGTCATGGCGGGACGGAGGGGTCGCGCGCTGTCGGAGGACGAGCGGACGCTGTGGCAGGGCGTGACGCGCTCCATCGCACCGCTGAAGAAGAAGGCTGCGCGGGCCAAGGCGGCCTCCGCGCCGGCTGACGAGGAGCCCGGCGCTCCTCCGCCTTCCTGGCCCGTTCGCGCGATCCCCTCGACGTTGTCGCCGGCATCGCCGCCGCGCGTCGAAGCGAAAAAGCCTCCGCCGCTGGCGCCGCTCGACCGCAAGGACAAGCAGCGTCTGGCCCGCGGCCGCCGCGACATCGATGCGCGGCTTGACCTGCATGGCTTGACGCAGGACGAGGCGCACGGGACGCTGCTGCGCTTTCTCCATCGCGCGCAGGCCAAGAATCACAAGCTCGTGCTTGTGATCACCGGCAAGGGTGTGCGCGGAGACGGCGGGCGCGGGGTGCTCAAGCGGCAGGTGCCGCTCTGGCTGGCGCTGCCGGAATTTCGCGAGCTGGTGATCGGCTTCGATAGCGCCGCCATCGCGCATGGCGGCGAGGGCGCGCTCTATGTGCGCGTGCGGAAGCGGCGGGGGTAATACCAGCCGTCATTCAGGCGCGTCGCGACCTGGAATGACATCGTGAATCAGAGAATGAACCGGCTCAGATCCGCATTGCTGGCGAGGTCGCCGACATTCCTGCGCACATAATCGGCGTCGACCTTGAAGGTCTCGCCGGGCCGGTCGGTGGCGGAGAAGGAAATGTCGTCGAGCACGCGCTCCATGACCGTCTGCAAGCGCCGCGCGCCGATATTCTCCACCGTCGCATTGACCTGCACCGCGATATCGGCGAGCGCGTCGATGGCGTCCTCGGTGAAATCGAGCGTGACGCCTTCGGTCCTCATCAACGCGATATATTGCTTGATGAGCGAGGCCTCAGGCTCGGTGAGGATGCGCCGCATGTCGTCGCGCGACAGCGGCTTCAGCTCCACACGGATCGGCAGGCGGCCTTGCAGTTCGGGCAGCAGGTCCGACGGCTTGGCGATGTGGAAGGCGCCCGAGGCGATGAACAGGATATGGTCGGTCTTCACCGTGCCGTGCTTGGTCGAGACGGTGGTGCCCTCGATCAGCGGCAACAGGTCGCGCTGCACGCCCTCCCGCGAGACGTCGCCGCCATAGCGGCCCTCGCGCGCGCAGATCTTGTCGAGCTCGTCGAGGAACACGATGCCGTTGTTCTCGACGGCCTTGATCGCCTCCTGCACCAGCACGTCCTGATCGAGCAGCTTGTCGGATTCCTCGTTGACCAGGATTTCGTGCGATTCCTCGACGGTCATGCGCCGCGTCTTGGTGCGTCCGCCCATCTTGCCGAAAATGTCGCCGATCGAGATCGCGCCCATTTGCGCGCCCGGCATGCCGGGAATGTCGAACAGCGGCATGCCGCCGCCCGACGATTGCACCTCAACCTCGATTTCCTTGTCGTTCAGCTCGCCGGCCCGCAGCTTCCTGCGGAATGCATCCTTGGTGGCGGCGCTGGAATTTGCGCCCACCAGCGCGTCGATCACGCGCTCCTCCGCGGCGAGCTGCGCGCGCGCCCGCACGTCCTTGCGCCGCCGCTCGCGCGTCTGCGTGATCGCGACCTCGACGAGATCGCGCACGATCTGCTCGACGTCGCGCCCGACATAGCCGACCTCGGTGAATTTCGTCGCCTCGACCTTGAGGAATGGCGCGCCGGCGAGCTTGGCCAGTCGGCGCGAAATCTCGGTCTTGCCGACGCCGGTCGGCCCGATCATCAGAATATTCTTGGGCAGCACTTCCTCGCGCAGCCGGTCGTCGAGCTGCAGCCGTCGCCAGCGGTTGCGCAGGGCGATCGCGACGGCGCGCTTGGCGGCGCCCTGGCCGACGATGAAGCGGTCCAGCTCGGAGACGATTTCGCGGGGAGAAAAGTCGGTCATTGTATCTCGTTCGCATTTGAGACGTGGTGCATGATCAGGACGTCGCCAGTGCAGCCTTCGAGATGCGGCACGGGACGGAAGCCGGCCTTCCCATAGGCGCGCACCGCGCGCGCATTGGCGGGGTCGGGATCAATGATAATGCCGGCATGCCCCTCCGAGCGAAGCCTGGCGACGAAGGCGGCGAGGGCCGCCGATCCGATGCCCTGCGAGAGCTTGTCCGGGCAGCCGATCGAAAGGTCGACGCCGATGGTTTCGGGCGGCAATTCCAGAAGCCAGGGATGATCCCTGGTCCATTGCTCGTTCTGGTGATGGCCGATGAACCAGTACTGGATGTAGCCGACGGGCGCGCGGTTCAACAGGATCAGGAAGGGGCGCGTCGTGTCGCGTCCCTCCACCATGTCGCGGATATAGCCGAGCTCCGTCTCAGGATCGCCCCACCATTCCTGCATGTGCGGCTCGTGGAGCCATTGTTGGAGCAGGGGATAGTGCTGCGGCTCCACGGGAATGAAGCCGATCCGGTCCGCATTACTTCGCATCGAGCGCTTCGATGGTGACGTTGCGATTGGTGTAAACGCAGATGTCCGCTGCAATATCGAGCGACCTGCGCACGATCTGCTCGGCATCGAGCGGCCCGTCGAACAGCGCACGGGCCGCGGCGAGCGCATAATTGCCGCCCGAGCCGATGCCCATGACGCCGGCTTCCGGCTCCAGCACGTCGCCGGTGCCGGTCAGCACCAGCGAGACCTCCCGGTCGGCGACGATCATCATTGCCTCCAGCCGGCGCAGATAGCGGTCGGTGCGCCAGTCCTTGGCAAGCTCCACCGCCGCGCGGGTCAGCTGGCCGGGATATTGTTCCAGCTTGGTCTCCAGCCGCTCGAACAGGGTGAAGGCGTCCGCCGTCGCCCCGGCAAACCCGCCAATCACCTCGCCCTTGCCGAGCGGGCGGACCTTCTTGGCATTGGCCTTCACGATCGTCTGGCCGATGGAGACCTGGCCGTCGCCGCCGATCACCACCTTGCCGCCCTTGCGGACGGTTAGGATGGTGGTGCCGTGCCAGCCGGGCGATTCCTGCGCTTGCATGAGCATTTTCCTCGTATCGGCGGGCATTTAGGGACTGCGAGGCATGAATGCAAACGGCGCGCTTTGGGTGTGGCAGGGGTGCAAATCCCCTGTTAAAAGGCGCCCTTTGCAGCAGGCGAGTGATTGGATTGATGCGCAAGGGCAAGGTCAAGAGGACCACCAAGGAAACCGACATCGAGGTTGCGGTCGATCTCGACGGCAGCGGCAAGTCCGACGTCGCGACCGGCATCGGTTTCCTCGACCATATGCTCGATCTTTTGGCGCGCCATTCGCGCATGGACGTGACCGTCAAGGCCAGGGGCGACCTGCATATCGATCACCATCACACCACCGAGGATGTCGGCATCGCGCTCGGCCAAGCGGTGAAGCAGGCGCTCGGTGACATGCGCGGCATCACGCGCTATGCCGACGTGCACATGCCGATGGACGAGGCGCTGACGCGCGTCGCCATCGACGTGTCGGGGCGGCCGTTCCTCGTGTTCAAGTCGACATTCGTGCGCGACAAGATCGGGACCTTCGACACCGAGCTGGTCAACGAATGGTTTCAGGCCTTCGCGATGAATTCCGGCGTCACGCTGCATGTCGAGACGCTGTATGGCTCGAACGACCATCACATCGCGGAATCCTGCTTCAAGGGCCTGGCGCGCGCCCTGCGCGCCGCGCTTGCGGTCGATCCGCGCGCGGCGTCGGAAATTCCGTCGACCAAGGGCTCGCTCGGCGGCTAATGATTCAATCTCCGCTCATTCCCGCGCAGGCGGGAATTCATTTCTTCCGGCCCTGGATCCCCGCTTGCGCGGCAACCAGCGGCCAGGCAAGGAAAGTGTGACCGGCATGGCCGTCTACACCGTTCACGAACCGCCCGCCGCACGCGGCGCCCCTGTGCCATCGGACAGGGCCGTGTTCGTGCGCGACGGATTCTATTTCTGGGCTTTCCTGCTCGGGCCGATCTGGATGTTGTGGCGCAGGCTCTGGCTCGTGCTGCTGGTCTATCTCGGGATCATGGCGGGGCTGCACGCGGCGTTCTGGTATCTGGACGTGCGCGAGGTCGTGCAGTTTCTCATCGATACCGCCATCGCATTGCTGATCGGCCTGGAAGCCTCCACCCTGCAGCGCTGGACGCTCGCGCGCCGCGGCTGGGCGGAAACCGCCTCGGTCGTGGGCGACGACCTGGACGCCGCGGAGCGGCGCTATTTCGCCTCGCGCTTCGCGCGCACGCAGAAGGAGAATGAGCCGGGCAGGCCTGGGCCCATGACGACCTGGGGGCCCACGAGATCGGCAAGCGATGTTGTCGGCCTGTTTCCGGAGCCGGGCGGTCCGCGATGACAACGGTGATCGTCGATTACGGATCGGGCAATCTGCATTCCGCCGCGAAGGCCTTCGAACGAGCCTCGCGCGAATTCGGCGCGGACGAGACGATCGTCGTCAGCGACGATCCGCAAACCGTCGCGGCCGCTGACCGTGTCGTGCTGCCGGGCGTCGGCGCCTTCGCCGATTGCCGGCGCGGGCTGGATGCGGTGCCGGGCATGATCGCGGCGCTGGAGTCGAGCGTGCGCCAGAAAGGGCGGCCGTTCTTCGGCATTTGCGTCGGCATGCAATTGATGGCGGAGCGCGGCCGCGAATACGAGGTGACGCAGGGGCTCGGCTGGATTCCAGGCGAGGTCGACCGCATTGCGCCGTCCGATCCTTCGTTGAAGATTCCGCATATGGGCTGGAACACGATCGAGGTGCGCAAGCCGCACCCGCTGCTGCAGGGGCTCGCCCTCGGGCCGCAAGGCCTGCACGCCTATTTCGTGCATTCGTACGAGCTCAAGCCCGCACAGAAATCCGATCTTGTCGCAGACGCCGAATATGGCGGGCCGGTCACTGCAATTGTCGGGCGTGACAACATGGTTGGCACGCAGTTTCATCCCGAAAAGAGCCAGAAGCTCGGTCTGGCGCTGATCGGAAATTTTCTGAGGTGGAAGCCTTGATGAATCTCCGTTTGATGTCGGCTCCCGACCTTCCCCTGAAAGGGAGAGGTCGAGCAGCGGGGCTGGTCGGGTGGGGATCTTTGATCGGCACATCATTCCCGGACCCGCTCCCGGCCGCCATGCCGCCGAATCCCGTCAGTCGGAGGTGAGGGCTCCGCCGTGATCCTCTTTCCCGCTATCGACCTGAAGGACGGTCTGTGCGTGCGCCTCGAACAGGGCGACATGGCGCGCGCGACCATCTTCAGCCGCGACCCGGCCGAACAGGCGCTCGCCTTCGAGCGCGCCGGGTTCCAGTTCCTGCATATCGTCGATCTCGACGGCGCCTTTGCCGGCAAGCCGATGAATGCGGCGGCGGTGGAACGCATTCTCGAGGCCGTTTCGATACCCGTGCAGCTCGGCGGCGGCATCCGCGACATGGCCACGATCGAGGGCTGGCTCGGCAAGGGCGTCAACCGGGTCATCATCGGAACCGCGGCCGTTCGCAATCCCGATCTCGTGCGACAGGCCGCCGCGCGCGCGCCGGCTCGCGTGGCCGTCGGGCTCGATGCGCGCGACGGCAAGGTGGCCGTTCAAGGCTGGGCCGAAGGGTCCGAATTAACCGCGCTCGACGTTGCCCGCCGTTTCGAGGATGCCGGAGTGGCCGCGATCGTCTATACCGACATTGCGCGCGACGGCATGTTGCGGGGGCTCAACCTGGATTCGACGATTGCACTTGAGGAGGCGGTCTCGATTCCGGTCATCGCGTCGGGGGGGTTCGCGTCGCTCGACGACGTGCGTGCGCTGCTAGAGCCGCGCGC
>JACAEG010000075.1 GCA_013388965.1 Pseudorhodoplanes sp.
CCCTCGCCCGCAACGCCATCGCGGCGCGGCCCGACGCCGGCTCCTCCGTTCCCACCGCGCGAACGATCGAGGCCGGAGGCCCGCACTCTCGGAGCATTCGCGCTCCGCTTTCGCCCCTCCTTCATGCCGTCAGGTCGTGCCGCCTGCCGGCGGACGCCTCGCGCGATGCCGGGCGCTATGTCTGCAACTATGCCTATTGGCGGGGCCTCGAGCACGCCGCCGCCGGCGGTCCGTCGCTGGTCGTGTTCGTCCATGTGCCGAAAGTCCGAACGGGTGCGCGCCCGTCGCGCAAGCGCCGCGGCCGCTTCACGGCCGGCGATCTCGATCGCGCCGGCCGCGCGATCGTTCTCGCCGTGGCCGCGGCCTTGCGCCGCCCTGTCGCGACCGCGCGCGCATGATCAAATGACGGAAAGCCGCCTGGTGCCGCCACGATTCCGTCCGAAACCCTTCCTAGCTCTCCGATCCATGTCGCAAATCCAAGCACTGCCTCGCCCGCGCCGCCGCCGAAAACTCATGTTGCTCGCCCTCATTACGCTGTTCCTGCTGCCGGTCGCGGCCCGCGCGGCCTATTTTGCGTTCGAGGATCGTCCGTCCAGTTTCCGCACCGCCGACTGGTCGAGCACGCGCACCTTGCCGGCCGCCGATGCCGATCGCGATGCGCGCATTATCGTCTATTCCGGCCGGACCGGCGGACTGAAGGGCGTGGTCGCGGTCCATAGCTGGATCGTGTTCAAGCGCGAAAATGCGACCAGCTGGACCCGCTACGACGTGGTCGGCTGGGGAAATCCCGTGCGCCGCAACGGCTGGCCGCCGGACGGACGCTGGTACGGCACCGCGCCGACCATCGTCGCCGACGTCAGGGGCGCCGAAGCCGACAGGCTGATCCCGAGGATCGAAGCCGCGGTGCGCGACTATCCCTTCTCTGGATACGGCGATTATCGGCTCTGGCCGGGTCCCAACAGCAACACCTTCGTCGCGACCGTATTGCGCGCGATCCCCGAATTGCAGGCGACGCTGCCGCCGAACGCGATCGGCCGCGACTTCAGGCCCATGCCCTATGCCGGCTGGACCGACAGCGGCACCGGCGTCGAGCTCAACCTCTGGGGCCTGCTTGGCTTCAAGGCGGGATGGGTCGAGGGTCTGGAGCTCAATCTTCTGGGACTGGTCGCGGGGTTGGATGTGCGCCAGCTCAGCATCAAGCTGCCGGCCTTCGGCCAGATCCCGTTCTCGGCACCGACCGCGCGCAACATGGCCGATCCGGCCTGATCCTCACAAAGTTTTGTGCGCGTGTGATGCCCGGAACCTTCCGGCGGCGCAGCACGCATGCGAACGTGCATTCGCAATTCAGTGACGGAACTCCGCATGCGCGACACCTGGCCGCTTCTCGACAAAATCCGGTTTCCCGCCATCTCGCGCGACCAGCTTGATACGCTCCAGGTCAATGTCGGCTATCGCTGCAACCAGTCCTGCGTGCATTGCCATGTGAATGCCGGCCCGAACCGGACCGAGGAAATGGCGGCGGAGGTCATCGACATCGTCGTTGCGTTTCTCGAGCGACAGAGAATTTCCACACTCGATATCACGGGCGGCGCGCCGGAGCTGAATCCGCATTTCCGGCGGCTGGTCACGGCAGCGCGCGATCTCGGCGTGCGGGTCATCGATCGCTGCAACCTGACCGTCCTCGAACTCGACGGCCAGCAAGACCTCGCCGCATTCCTTGCCGCGCAGCAGGTGGACATCGTCGCCTCCCTGCCCTGCTACTCGGCAGACAACGTCAACAGGCAGCGCGGCAAGGGCGTTTTCGACGCCTCGATCCGCGGGCTGCGGCGCTTGAACGCGCTCGGCTATGGCGACGAGCGCAAGGGCCTTGTCCTCAATCTGGTCTACAACCCGCAGGGACCCTCGCTGCCTCCGCCGCAGGACTCGCTCGAGGCGGATTACAAGCGCGAGCTCTTGGAGAATTTCGGCATCGTCTTCAATCGCCTGTTCACGCTCGCCAACATGCCGATCCAGCGCTTCGGCTCGATGCTCGTGTCCAAGGGACAGTTCGACACCTATCTCGACTTGCTGCAACAGTCGCATCTCGACGCCAATCTGCGCGGCGTCATGTGCCGCAGCATGATCTCGGTCGATTACGAGGGCTACGTTTACGATTGCGACTTCAACCAGATGCTCGATCTGCCGCTCATGCGCAACGACACGACGCGCGTGCATCTGTCGGACCTGCTAGACCAGAACCTTGCCGGCCACCCGATCCGGGTCGCCGGCCATTGCTTCGCCTGCACCGCCGGCCAGGGATCGAGCTGCGGCGGCGCGCTGAAGGACGCGGCGGAGTGAACGTCAGCGCTCCCGGGATTGCGCCATGACGCTGTCCATCGTCGTGCCCGTGCTCAACGAGGCCGAGACCATCGGGGCGGCGTTGTCCGCACTGGCGCCGCTGCGCGGGCGTGGGGCCGAGGTGATCGTGGTCGACGGGGGGAGCCGCGACGTCACCGCCACGCTCGCGGAACCTCTTGCCGACAGCGTCCTTCATGCGCCGCGCGGCCGGGCCTCGCAGATGAATGCCGGCGCGGCGCGGGCGCGCGGCGACATTCTCCTGTTCCTGCATGCCGACACGCGGCTTCCGGCCGATGCGGACCGGCTCGTGAGCGAGGGATTGCGCGAAAGCGGCTTCGCATGGGGCCGCTTCGATGTGCAGATCGAGGGTACCCATCCGCTCCTGCCGATCGTCGCGGCAGGCATGACGCTGCGCTCGCGGATCACCGGCATCTGTACCGGCGACCAGGCCATGTTCGTGCAGCGTGCGGCGTTTCGCGAGGCCGGCGGCTTTCCCGATATCCCGCTGATGGAGGACGTCGCGCTCTCGCGTGCGCTCAAGCGCGTTTCGCCGCCGCTCTGCCTGCGCGCGCGCGTCACGACGTCGGGGCGGCGCTGGGAGAAGCACGGCATCCTGCGCACCATCCTCCTCATGTGGCGGCTGCGGCTGTCCTACTTTCTCGGCGCGCCACCCGAGACGCTGGCACGGCGCTACGGCTATGTCCCGCGCGAAGGCTGAGCCGGTCACGCCAGCCGGATCAGCACCATGCCCGCGACGATCATCAGGGCCGACACGATCCGCGCCGGGCGCAACGGCTCCTTCAGGATCAGCACCGCGAGCAGGGCGGCGAACAGCACGCTCGACTCGCGCAAGGCGGCAACCAGCGCAATCGGCGCCCGCGTCATCGCCCAGATCGCGATGCCGTAGGACACAAGTTGCAGCAGGCCGCCGGCCAGTCCCAGCCGCCAATAGGGCAAGGCTTCCGAAAAAACGCGCCGGCCTCCCCTCGCCCAGGTGTAGAGCGCCATGACGATGCCGTCGCCGGCAAACAGCGCGAGCGTGTAGGCGAGCGGATTGCCGGAGGCGCGGCCGCCAATTCCGTCGACCAGCGAATAGACGCAGATCGTCCCCGCCGTGAACAGCGCGAAGCCGACGGAGAGGCGATCGATGCGCGCCAGATCGCGGCCGCCGCGCGCCGACAGGAGCAGCACGCCGGCGGCCAGCACCGCAATCCCGATCCAGGCGCCGGCCGCGAGCCGTTCGCCGAGCAGGAGCGCGGACGACATCGCGGTCATCAGCGGCGCGGAGCCGCGTGCGAGCGGATAGACCTGCGCGAGTTCGCCTGCGCGATAGCTCTCGATCAGTCCGACGAAATAGAACAGGTGCGTCAGGATCGACAGCAGCAGCCACGGCCAGCATTCGCGCGCGGGCAATCCGGTCACCGGCAGCAGCGCGAGCGCGACCAGCCCCCCGGCCAGCGCCACCAGCATGGTCGCAGCGAGCGGATCGATCCGGAGCTTGATGAGGACGTTCCAGCCGGCATGGCAGGCCGCGCCGAGAAGGACCGCGGCGAAGACGGCGGAGTCCATCGTCAACCGGCCGCAGCCGTGACCGGTCTCCAGAATTTCGGGCCTGCGCGCAGATATTGCGGCGGAATTGTCACCTCCGCGCCAAGCATCCGCGCCGCACGCCAGCCCCAGTGCGGATCGTCGAGCATCGCGCGCGCGAGCGCGACGAGGTCGGCCTTGCCGCCGGCAACGATGGCCTCGGCCTGATGCGGGTCGGTGATGAGGCCGACCGCCCGCGTGGCGATGCCGGCCTCGCGCCGGATGCGCTCGGAGAGCGCCACATTGTAGCCCGCCCCGCTCGGATTGCGGGTGTCGGCCGTCACGCCGCCCGAGGAGGCGCAGATGAAGTCGAGGCCGGCCCCCTTGAGCGCCTTCGACCAGGCAACCGCATCCTCCGCGGTGAGCCCGCCATCGGCGTCGCGCCAGTCATGCGCGCTGATGCGCGCACCGAGCGCGATATGCGCGGGCACGGCCGCCCGCACCGTGCGTGCGATCTCGAGCGGATAGCGCAGTCGGTTTTCCAGCGAGCCGCCGAATTCATCGGTGCGGCGATTGGAGATTGGCGACACGAAGGAATGCAGCAGGTAGCCGTGCGCCATGTGCAGCTCGATCGCATCGAAGCCGATGCGCACCGCGCGCTTGGCCGCGTTTGCGAAGGCGTCGCGGATGCGGTCCATCTCGGCGCGGGTGATTTCGCGCGGCGCGGGCCAGCCGTCGCCGAACGGGATGGGCGACGGTGCCACCGTCTCCCAGGGGTCCTCCCCTGTCTTGAGGCCGAGGCCGCCTTCCCACGGACGCTGTGAGGAGCCCTTGCGCCCCGCATGCCCGATCTGGATGCCGAATTTCGCCGAGCCGATCCGCCGGCAATGCGCGATCACCCGAGCAAGCGCGGCTTCGTTGTCGTCGGAGTAAAGCCCCACGCAGCCATGCGTGATGCGCCCTGACCGTTCCACCGCCGTCGCCTCGACGATGACGAGCGAAGCCCCCGAATTCGACAGCATGCCGAGATGCACCATGTGCCAGTCGTTGGCGCAGCCGTCGTCGGCGCTGTACTGGCACATCGGCGAGACGACGATGCGATTGGACAAGTCGAGCGTGCCGAGCCTGAACGGGGAAAACAGAGCGGACATGACGGGTGCCGGGAATATGCCGGAGGAAGAACGCTACAGCTTGATCCGTAAGAGATGCGCAAACTCCCCGACAATGCCGCGCCGGAACAGCAGCACGCAGACCACGAAGATCACACCCTGGATCACGAATACCCACTGGTCGAAGGCGCTCAGGTAGTTCTGCATCGCGATAATCACGAACGCGCCCACCACCGGCCCGAATACGGTGCCGAGCCCGCCCACCAGCGTCATCAGCACGACTTCGCCGGACATCGCCCAGTGCACGTCGGTAAGCGAGGCGAGCTGGAACACGATCGCCTTGGTGCCGCCGGCGACGCCCGCAAGGGTCGCCGACAGGACGAAGGCCGCGAGCTTGTAGCGGTCGGTCTTGTAGCCGAGCGAGACGGCGCGGGTCTCGTTCTCGCGGATCGCCTTCAGCACCTCGCCGAAGGGGGAGTTGATGATGCGGTGGATGAACAGGAAGCCGGCGAGGAAGATGACGAGCACCACGGCATACATCGTCATCTGGTTGGACAGGTCGAGGAAGCCGAACATGAAGCCGCGCGGCACGGCCTGGATGCCGTCCTCGCCGCCCGTGAACGGGACCTGCAGGGCGACGAAATACATCATCTGCGCGAGCGCCAGCGTGATCATCGCGAAGTAGATTCCCTGCCGCCGGATCGCGAGGGAGCCGGCCATCACGCCGAGCACGGCCGCGGTGGCGGCGCCCGTCAGGATCGCCAGCTCGGGCGGCAGGCCCCAGATCTTGGCCGCATGCGCGGCAAGATAGCTCGCCCAGCCGAAATAGAGCGCATGTCCGAACGACAGCAGCCCGACATAGCCGATCAGCAGATTGAAGGCGCAGGCGAACAGCGCGAAGCAGAGCGCCTGCATCAGGAACAGCGGGTATAGGAAGAACGGCGCCACGATCAGGGCGGCAACCATCACGACGAAGGCAACCACTTCGGCGCGCGCCTTCGGGCGGTCGGCCGACGTCGCAATCGGATCGAGCACGCGCTCCATGTCAGGCTCCCCGTCCGAACAGGCCGGCCGGCCGCACCAGCAGCACGATCGCCATGATGATGAAGATCACGGTGTTGGAGGCTTCCGGAAAGAACACCTTGGTCAGCCCCTCGACCACCCCGAGGCCGAAGCCGGTCACGATCGCGCCCATGATCGAGCCCATGCCGCCGATCACCACGACCGCGAACACGACGATGATGAGGTCGGCGCCCATCTGGGGCGACACGTTGTAGATCGGCGCCGCCATCACGCCGGCGAGCGCCGCGAGGCCGACGCCGAAGCCATAGGTCAGCGTGATCATGCGCGGCACATTGATGCCGAAGGCGCGCACCAGCGTCGGGTTTTCGGTCGCCGCGCGCAGATAGGCGCCCAGCCGGGTGCGCTCGATCAGGAACCAGGTCGCAAGGCACACGAACAGCGAGAACACGATCACCCAGGCGCGATAGTTCGGCAGGAACATGAAGCCGAGATTCTGGCCGCCCTGGAGCGATTCCGGGACCCGATAGGGCAGACCGGAGGAGCCGAAATAGTTGCGGAACACACCTTCGATGATGAGACCGAGGCCGAAGGTCAGCAGCAATCCGTACAGATGATCGAGCTTGTAGAGCCATTGCAGGAACAGGCGCTCGATGATCATGCCGAATATCCCGACGGCGAGCGGCGCCACGATCAGCGCCGTCCAGTAGCCGAGCCCCGCATATTGCAGCAGAAAGAACGCGCAGAATGCGCCCAGCATGTACTGCGCGCCGTGCGTGAAATTGATGATGTTCAGCATGCCGAAGATCACGGCGAGACCGAGGCTGAGCAGGGCATAGAACGAGCCGTTGATCAGCCCGATCAGGAGTTGACCGAACAGCGCCTGGGAGGGAATGCCGAAGATTTCGAACATGGGTCGGTATCGACGTTGGAGCCGCCTCCTGGGTCACAGGAAGCGGCACGAAGCGGTGAGCGATTCTGCTGATGTCAGACCGGGCTTGCCCGCTTGCTGCACATCGCAAGAAAGGCCCTCTCCCGCCGGGGAGAGGGCCGGTTCGTCGTTATCCGCTGACCAGCGGGCACTTGCCGTCGGCGAGCGGACGGAAGGCTTCCGCGGCCGGAATGGTCGCGCGCACCTTGTAGAAGTCGCCCGGATACTTGCTTTCCTCCGGCTTCTTCACCTCGAGCAGATAGGCGGGGTGAATCTTGCGGCCGTCGGCGCGGATTTCGCCCTTGCCGAAGAGCGGATCGTCGGTCGGCATGGCCTTCATCTTGGCGATGACGGCCTTGCCGTCGGCGGCGCTCTTCAGCTCCGCGACCGCCTTGAGATAATGCGTGACCGCCGAATAGACGCCGGCCTGCACCATCGTCGGGAACTTGCCCGGCCGCTCCTGCTGCCAGCGCTTGGTGAAGGCGCGGTTGTCGTCGTTCAGGTCCCAGTACCAGGTTTCCGTCAGCACGAGGCCCTGGGCCGTGGGCAGTCCGAGGGCCGCGACGTCGCTTGCGAAAACCAGCAGACCGGCAAGGCTCTGGCCGCCCTTCACGATGCCGAACTCGGCCGCCTGCTTGATCGAATTGATCGTGTCGCCGCCGGCATTGGCGAGACCGATCACCTTGGCCTTGGAGCTTTGCGCCTGGAGCAGGAACGACGAGAAGTCGTTGGTGTTCAGCGGATGGCGCACCTTTCCGAGCACCTTGCCGCCATTCGCCTCGACCACCGCGCCGGTGTCGCGCTCGAGCGCATGGCCGAACGCATAATCCGCGGTGAGGAAGAACCAGGTGTCGCCGCCGGTCTTCACAAGGGCCTTGCCGGTGCCGTTCGCGAGATTCCAGGTGTCGTAGGTCCAGTGGATCGTGTTCGGCGAGCACTTCGCGCCCGTCAGGTCGGACGACGCCGCGCCGGAGACAAGGAAAGTCTTGTTCTTGCTGCGCGTGATCTCATTGACCGCAAGCGCCACGCCGGAATTCGGCGTGTCGACGATCGCATCGACCTTGTCGACGTCATACCACTGGTTGGCGATCTGCGAGCCGACGTCCGGCTTGTTCTGATGATCGCCGCCGATCAGCTCGACCTTGATGTCCTTGTTCTTCGCCGTGAAGTCGGCGATCGCAAGCTTGGCGGCGGCGACCGAGCCCGGACCGCCGATATCCGAGTAGAGGCTCGACATGTCGCTGAGGACGCCGATCTTCACGGTCGTCTGCGCGAACGCCGTCCCGCTCATCAATACGGCCGACAGGGCGGCCAGACCCAAAATCTTTCGTGTCATTCCGTATTCCTCCTTATTTTTCGTGCTCAGGGCACTTATTCAAACGCCGAGATATTCGTGAAGCTTGTCGAGTTTCGATTCCAGCTCCGAATTGGCCAGCCGGTCGATGATCCGGCCATGCTCCATGACATAGTAGCGGTCCGCGACCGTCGAAGCGAAGCGGAAGTTTTGTTCCACCAGCAGGATGGTGAACCCCTGCTGCTTTAATGTGCGGATCGTGCGGCCGATCTGCTGGATGATGACCGGCGCAAGCCCTTCCGTCGGTTCGTCCAGCAACAGGAGCCGCGCGCCCGTGCGCAGGATGCGCCCGATCGCCAGCATCTGCTGCTCGCCGCCGGACAGCTTGGTGCCCTGGCTGGAGCCGAGCCGCTCGCGCAAATTCGGGAACAGCTCGAATATCTGCTCGAGCGGCAGGCCGCCTGGCTTCACCTCGGGCGGAAGCAGCAGGTTCTCCTTCACATCGAGGCTCGCGAAGATTCCGCGCTCCTCCGGACAGAAGGCAATGCCAAGCCGGGCGATGTGGTTGGACGGCAGGTTGATCGTTTCCTTGCCTTCGAAGCGGATCGATCCAGTGCGGTTTCCCACGATGCCCATCACGGACTTCAGCGTGGTCGTCTTTCCGGCGCCGTTGCGTCCGAGCAGAGTCACGACCTCGCCGGCATGGACCTCGAAATCGACGCCGTGCAGGATGTGGGACTCGCCATACCAGGCCTGCAGGTTCTCGACCGCCAGCAGCGGCGTGCGCGTCGCATCAAGCATGGCCGACACCCATATAGGCTTCGCGCACTTCCGGATTGTTGGACACGGTCTCGTAGTCCCCCTCGGCGAGCACGCGGCCGCGCGTCAGCACGGTGATCCTGTCCGAAAGGTCTGACACGACGCTGAGATTGTGCTCGACCATCAGGACGGTGCGGTCGGCGGAGACACGCTTGATAAGGCTCGCTATGCGATCGATGTCCTCGTGCCCCATCCCCGCGGTCGGCTCGTCCAGCAGCAGCATTTCCGGATCGAGCGCCAGCGTCGTTGCGATCTCGAGCGCGCGCTTGCGGCCATAGGGCAGTTCGATCGCGGCGAGATGCGCGAAGCTTGCGAGCCCGACATCGGCAATCAGCTCGGTCGCGCGGTCGTTGAATTCATCGAGAACGTTGCGGGAGCGCCAGAAGTCGAACGACCCTCCGCGCTTGCGCTGCAGCGCGATGCGGACATTTTCCAGAACGGTCAGATGCGGAAAAACCGCCGAGATCTGGAAGGAGCGCACGATGCCCAGCCGCGCGATGTCGGCCGGCGCGAGCGTGGTGATATCCTGGCCGCGATAGGAAATCCGCCCGCGTGTCGGATTGAGAAACTTCGTCAGCAGATTGAAGCAGGTGGTCTTCCCGGCGCCGTTCGGGCCGATCAGCGCATGGATGGTCCCGCGCTCGACCTTGAGGTTGACGCCGTTGACCGCAACGAACCCGGCAAATTCCTTCGTGAGATCCTCGGTTTCGAGGATGATCTCAGCACTCATCTCGGACGCTTCCCCCCACGCGCGGCGCATATTCCGCATGTTTTGTTATGCACGTCCAGCCCCGAATACAGGCACGGAGCGCACACGCCAAGCCTTCTTGTTGGAAGAGCGTCTAGCAGAAAGGAAATCGTTTGTAATGTTCTATAACAAATATGAAGACCCGCCCGGCGGGGACAAGCCGGGCGGGTCAAGCAGATCGGCGCCTGGGGTGGAAGGGGCGCGAGCGCCGATCGCAGCTCAGAACGTGCGGATCAGTAGGCGCGGCAAACCTGGACGGTGCCGATGTAGCGGCCCCACGGATCGAAGCGGTCCTTCAGGTAGCAGCGGGTGACGGGCGCGACATAAACGGGGCGCGCATAGGCGTTGGAGGCCGCGATGGCGCCGACGGCGCCGATGCCGAGACCGATGGCAAGACCCTTGCCGAAGCCCTTGGCCTCGGCCTGGCCGCCGGTGGACGCGACGGCGACAAGAGCAAGTGCGGCGATCGCCGCGACAGCGAATTTCGACTTCGTGAACATGACGATCCCCTTGAGAGGTTTCCTGGCGGCCGCGATTGGCCAACATCCTTCTGTCGGAGGGGCGACCCGAAAGGTTCATGCGGCAGGACGCCGCGACCCGGCGAGATCGGCAAGGTATCTGTTTACCGGGAGAACGGGCCTAGCGCGCCGGCTTGTCCCGCGCCTCCCCCGCCCAAAGACCGCGCACCCAATCCACGATCGCCTCGCGCGCTGCCCGGGATTTCTCCTGCAGCCAGTGCCGTACCGCCGCCGGCACGAGGGGATCGGACGCATCGTCCCTGGGATGGTTGTCCCGCCAGGCGCGCGGATTTTCGAACGAACCCGCCCACAAGCCCCGCCGCGCCAGGCGCGCTTGCGTCTCGGCGACCGCATAGGGACTTGAATGATCCGGATAGGCCGCCGCCCATCCCGCGCGCACCATCGCCTCGCCGATATCGCGTCCGCCCGCCGCGCAAACCGCGACGCTCCGTCCGAAGCGGTCCGTCGTGCGCGGGGTGCATTGCACCGGGCCGTGCCCGAGCAGCCTGCGCAACTCGGTGCGCGCACGCTCGCCGCACGGCCATTCCTTGCCGGACTGATCGCGGCAATGCTGATGCAGTTCGGGCGCATCGATGCCGTGCAGACGGAATCGCTGCTTGCCGATGCTGAAGGAATCGCCATCCGCGACGCGGATCGACGCTGCCTGTGCCGGACCGATGAATGCGATCAGAAGAAGAGCGATGAATCTCACGGTGTGAGGCTGGCACACCGTCATTCTTCTGTCATGGCAGGACGCATGCCCCGGAGCGGCAGAGAGCGGCGGTCAGCGTGTCGCCGCCGTGCTCGATGCGACCGTCCCGTCGGCATTTTCCAGTGCCCGATAGGCGTCGGCAAGACCGGCCCCGAAATCGCGGTCGCGGCCCCTGGGGCCCAGATCCCGCGCGGTCGAGATGAGCAGCTTGCGCACGGCATCGGGCGAGAGCGCGGCCTTGCGCTCCAGCAAGAGCGCGGCGACGCCGCTGATATGCGCCGCCGCGAAGGATGTGCCGGACGACATCTGATAGCTCGCCTCCGGCGCCGGCAGCAGAATGTCGACGCCGGGCGCCGCCACCGCGATGTGATTGCCGCGGTTCGATGCGCCGAAAAGCTTGTCGTCGGCATCCGTCGCCGTCACCGCGATCACGTTGGGATCGGCGGCCGGGTAAAGCGGCGGCGACTTCGCACCGGCATTTCCGGCGGCGGCGATCAGGATCGCGCCCCTGTGCGACGCCGCTGCAAGCGCGCGCGACAGCGCCGGATCCTGCGGGCCTGCGAAGCTCATATTGATGATGCGCGCGTTCTTCGAGATCGACCAGTCGAGGCCCTTGAGAATGGCAAAGGTCGTGCCCTCGGCGGTTTTGGCCGACGAGCCGAATGCGCGGACCGCAAGGATGTTCGCCGCGGGGGCCACGCCGCGCAATCGCGACTGCGCCGCGATGGCACCTGCGATCGCCGTGCCGTGCTGATGCGCTGGCTCGCTGGAATCGAGCGCGTCATACGCGTCGGCCACGACGCTGGAAATCTCCGGATGGGTCGCATCGATGCCGGAATCGATCACGGCGACCAGAACCCGGTTGCCCCTCGCGAGACTATGCGCCTGCGGAATGCGGAGCTTCGCAAGCGTGTATTGCGCGGGGTCGCCGGCCGGCAATGCGTCCGCAGGCGCGCTCGCCGTCTCGTTGCCGGACAGTGCGAACAGGAAATTGGCCTGGAAGGCGCGAATGGAGGGATCGCCCTGCAATTGCCGCAGCACCGTCTCGACGGATCGGCCGTCGGCAATCCGCAGGCGCAGGAAGGTCGAATTGGTCAGGTTGAAGGCCCGCGCCTCGAGCCGTCCGAGCGCATGGCGGCGCGCGAGATCGTCAATCACCTGCTCGGAAGGAAGGCCGGCAATCTCGACCAGCACTTCGTCCCTCACATGCGGACGCCCGGCCAGCGAGAGAATGGCGGGGCCCGACGGCTGCGGTCCGCGCGCGGCGGAATTGCGGGCCGCCGGCGGCTTGCCGTCGCCGGACGGCTTCGCAACGACTTTCGCCGGAATTCTCTGCTCGTAGACGGGCTGCGGATACGCGGGCATCGTGGTCACGATGCCGGTCCCGACGGCAATGCCGACGCCCGTGCCGACGCCCGAGGGCGGCCGGTCGGTATGCCCCGTCTTCGGCGGCGTGTAGCGCGGCCCGGTGTGGAAATTCGGCGAGCGCGGCCCCATCGGAATCATCGACGGCGTGCCGATGCGCGGGCCGACGCTGATGCTGGGGTGGAGCGATGGACCGATCGATTGGCTGAATGCGGATTGCGGCGCAAGAAGCGCGAGCGCGCCCGCGGCTGCCGCAAGCCAAGACATGATCCACGGCTGTTGACGCATGGCCCCGGGCTCCCGGTGGGTACGCAAACTCAAAGCTTCGCCGCCCATCCTTAACATCGCGCGTGCAGGCGCCCGATTTGTGGCGGGGCCTTACGGGGTCGGCAAGGCAAGGTTAACGGTCTTGCCGTCCTGCATCTGCCTGATGACTCGCGCCAGCTCTTACTTCGGCAGGCCGGTGACCGCGACCCGCACCCGGTACATGCCGTCCTTGGGACCGTCGACGATCGCGAACTTGTTGTCCTGCAGGAATTTCTGGATATCCGCGGCGGTCGCCTGCGGGGCGAAGCGCACCAGGGCGAACGAACCTTGTGCCGGCTTCGCCGCCTCGCCATAGGACGCCAGCTCCGGCCCGCCCGCGCCTTCGCCGGCGCGGTCCTGCAGCAGCACGCCGGTGATGATGCCGGCC
>JACAEG010000169.1 GCA_013388965.1 Pseudorhodoplanes sp.
AACCTGTACAACGGCGCGGCCGCGCGGCAGGCCGCGCATCAGGGCGCGCCGCTGATCGCGGTCGAGGGCTATATCGACGTGATCGCGATGGTGACGGCGGGCTTTCCCGCCACCGTCGCGCCGCTCGGCACGGCGCTGACCGAGGAGCAGCTCGGCTTTCTCTGGAAGATGGCGGACGAGCCGATCCTCTGCTTCGACGGCGACGGCGCGGGGCGCCGCGCGGCCTGGCGCGCGGTCGATCTCGCGCTGCCGAAGCTCGCGCCCGGCAAGAGCCTGAAATTCGCGCTGCTGCCGGAAGGGCAGGACCCCGACGATCTCGCCCGCAGCGGCGGACGCGAGGCGATCGCCGAAGTGCTGAACGGCGCGCGCCCGCTCGCCGACATGCTGTGGCTGCGCGAGACCGAAAGCGGCGGCTTCGACACGCCGGAGCGGCGCGCGGCACTGGAAGCGCGGCTGTCGGACATCATCCGCGGCATCGGCGACGAAACCGTGCGCCGCTATTACCGGCAGGACTTCCAGGAGCGCGTGCGTGCGATGTTCGCGCCACCCCAGCCGGTGCAGCGTTTTTCGCGCGAGCGGCAATTCGAGCGCGACTGGCGCGCCGAGAGGCGGGAGGGGGCGCGTTTCGGGCCGCGCGGCGGTCGTCCGGCGCGTAAGGCCTTCGGTCCCGCGAGCGCGCGGCTCTCCGCAAGCCCGCTGGTACGCGGCTCGCGCAGCGTATCGCCCCCGCGCGAGGCGCTCATTCTGCTCGCGGTGATCCGGCATCCCTGGCTGCTCGAGAGCCATGCCGAGGAATTCGCCGCGCTGGAATTCCTGCATGCGGAAGCCGATCTGCTCCGCCGCGCGATCCTGGAAGCCGGGACCGAGGAGAATATCCTCGATTCCGCGGCGCTCGAGGCGACCCTGCGGCGCAGGGGCCTCGAAAAGGCGCTGAATCAGGTGAAAAACGCCATCACCCACACGTCCGACTGGCCGGCGTGGGAAGGCGCAGCCGAAGCCGATGTCGAGCAATGGTGGACCCACGTTGTCACCTTGCATCGCAAGCAGCGGACGCTAAATAGGGAGCTCAAGGACGCAGAACGTGCGCTGGGCGAGGAGCCGAGCGAGGCAAACTGGGCCTGGATCCGGGATGTGCAGGGCCGTCTGTCAGCGCTCGAGGGAACCGAGGCGCTGATCGAGGGCTTTGGCGCATTGTCAGGCCGGCCGGCGCGAGGGGTTTGAGGGTCGTGTTCCTCCGGTTTCCCAGAATGTCCCGGCTATGGCAGGGTTAATTGGAGCTTAAGGGACCCTGGGCAAATGTCCGGCGTTCATTCCTGAGTCGGCGGCCTGGCCACGGCCGACGGCATGGAAATGGCAAGGGACGGACGGGATGCGGAGCGAGCTGCGGCGGCAGTCTTTGAGGCGGCTCGCCATAGGGTAGGGGAGCCGCGTGTGAAGGCGTAACGGGCGCCGCGGGAGAGAGACGTTTATGGCAACGAAAAGCGCGGCCAGATCGGCCGCCAAGCACGCAAAGACCGCACGGCCCGCCGCCAAGCAGCATGCGCGGCCGGCGCCGAAGCCGGCTGCAAAGCCTGCGGCCAAGGCGCCCGCGCGGCCTGCGCTCAAGACCCAGGCCAAGGCTCCGGTCAAGGCTCCGCCCAAGGCGCCCCCCAAGGCTCCGGCGAAGGCGCCTCCGAAGACCCCGTCGAAGGCGGCTCCGCCCAAGCCCGCGCCCGCTGCCGTCAAGCCCGTCGCCCAGCTTCCTGAAAAACCCAGCCCGAAGGCCCCGATCAAGATGGACCGAGCTGCCGAGATCAAGAGCGCTGCGATCAAAGCCAAGGCCGCCCAGGTCAAGGACGAGGCCGACAAGGACAAGGACGGCGAATCCGGTCCCGACGCGCCGCTGCCGCTGCTCGATCTCTCGGACGCCGCCGTCCGCAAGATGATCAAGCAGGCCAAGAAGCGCGGCTACATCACCTACGAGCAGCTCAACGCCGTGATGCCCTCCGAGGAGGTCACCTCCGAGCAGATCGAGGACACGCTCTCGATGCTGTCGGAGATGGGCATCAACGTGATCGAGCAGGACGAGGCCTCCGACGACGATGCCGAGAAGGAGGAGGATGACGATGATGAGGGCGGCGAGCTGGTCGAGGTCACGTCCAAACCGCTGATCGTCAAGTCCGACAAGGAACCGTCCGAACGCACCGACGATCCGGTGCGTATGTATCTGCGCGAGATGGGTTCGGTGGAGCTGCTCTCGCGCGAAGGCGAAATCGCCATCGCCAAGCGCATCGAGGCCGGCCGCGAGGCGATGATCGCAGGCCTGTGCGAAAGCCCGCTGACCTTCCAGGCGATCATCATCTGGCGCGACGAACTCAACGAGGGCAAGGTCTTCCTGCGCGACATCATCGATCTGGAAGCGACCTATGCCGGCCCGGACGCCAAGATGCCGGCGCCGGTCGGTCCTGACGGCAAGCCGCTGCCCGGCGTCGAGATGGCACAGGAGGTGTCTCCTCCGTCCGCGCCGGCGGGTGCGACCCCCTTCAAGGCCGCGCCTGCGGCCGGTGACGGTGAGGAGAAAGACCCCGGCGAACTCGCCGCAGAAGCGGACATGGAGGACGACGAGTTCGAGAATTCGATGTCGCTGGCCGCCATCGAGGCCGAACTGAAGCCGAAGGTGCTAGAAACCTTCGACACCGTTGCCAACGAATACAAGAAGCTGCGCAAGCTGCAGGAACAGGACATTGCCAACCGCCTGCAGAACGAGTCGCTGTCGCCGTCGCAGGAACGCAAATACAAGAAGCTGAAGGACGAGATCATCACCGCGGTGAAGTCGCTGCGCCTCAACGAGGCGCGCATCGATTCGCTCGTCGATCAGCTCTACGAGATCAACAAGCGCCTCGTTTCGCTCGAAGGCCTCATGATGCGGCTCGCCGAGAGCCACGGCGTCGCACGCGACGACTTCCTCAAGAACTATTTCGGCTCGGAGCTCGATCCGCGCTGGCTCAACCGCGTCTCCAAGTTGTCCGCGAAGGGCTGGAAGAATCTCGTCGCCATCGACAAGGAGAAGCTCAAGGAGTTGCGCGGCAGCATCCACGCGCTCGCCTCCGAAACCGGGCTCGAAATCGGCGAATTCCGCAAGATCGTGCATTCGGTGCAGAAGGGCGAGCGCGAGGCGCGCCAGGCAAAGAAGGAAATGGTGGAGGCGAATCTGAGCCTTGTCATCTCCATCGCCAAGAAATACACCAATCGCGGCCTGCAATTCCTCGACCTGATCCAGGAAGGCAATATCGGCCTGATGAAGGCGGTCGATAAGTTCGAGTATCGCCGCGGCTACAAGTTCTCG
>JACAEG010000107.1 GCA_013388965.1 Pseudorhodoplanes sp.
CCGCCTCGCCGGGATGACGCTTCCAACGAGAGCGTCGGCCTCCCGGAGCCGGTTCGGTTGCGGCAGGCTTGGAGATCGGAGATGCGCTTCCGGATCGAGGTGAACACGCTCGACGGCAAGTTGTCCTATGAAAGGGACAATGCGACCGACGCGCTCCACGTCGCGGAAGGCGGCAGGCAAAGTCCCGGCGTGACGATCACGGACGGCGAGGACGGCAAGCGCTACAGCCCGGAGGAATTCAGGAAGCGGTTCGGGCATTGAGGCGCGTCTCGAAGCGCCGAGCCGACGCTAGGCCGCCTTCTTCTCCGCGTCCTTCTTCGCGCCGTCGCGATAGTAATAGTTGGCATTCTTGCCGAGCACGAGACCGCGCAGGAGCTTTCGCATCGCCTCGCTCTTGCGCAGCGGCTCGACCGCGGTGGACGCAGTGCGGAACAGCGCGAGTTTCACGCTATCGAAAGCCGCGTTCTGGCCGGGCACGGCCTGCGGAAAGCCGAGGCCCCGCAGCATCGAGTTGACGATGTGCAGATCGTTCAGCCGGCGCACCTGCGCGCTTTTCCACGTCACCGACAGCGAGATCGAATGGCTGGCCGCCGTGCGCACATAATGGGGCCATTGATACGGGACGAAAATGCCGTCGCCGGGAAACAGCCGATAGGGCGTCTGGCGCACGTCGTAGCGCGGGTCGTAGGGCAGGTTGCGGTGCTTGGCGACGACGGCCTCCAGCGCCTCGTCGGACGCGATCCAGCGGTCGCGATTGTCGAACACGTAGAACCGCTTCTCGCCGTGAATCTGGAAGAAGAAATTCTCGTCGCTGTCGGCGTGGAAGGGCGTGGTGGAGTGCGGCGAGGAGACGAAGATGAATCCCTCGATCTCGTCGAATCCGGCCTCGTGCAGCGTGGCAAAGCCGCGCGCGCGGGCGACCGACATCAGGGTCTCTTCCACGAGCGCCCGGTAGGCCGGCACCGTCTCGATCTGCTTGAGCACCATCCACGCCCCGCAGGTCTCGATCTGGCGCACGATCTCGACCGGGGCGAGGTCGATCAGCGGGGTGGCATTCGGGTCCTGGCTGATCGCGGCCCGGCCGGAATTGTATTCGAGCCGGTCGCGCGGCAATTCGCGGATCAGGTCCACGATGCGCGGCAGCGTCAGCAGCGGATGATTGGCAAGCTCGTGCTTGAGCGCGAATGTCCGGTTTGGAAAGTCATTGGTGAAGGCGTCGTCATCCACCCTGAGCAAGGTCATCGATATCTCTCCCTGACGCTTCGGATCGCCCGCACGATGCGGCGCGCCCGGTTGCGGGCGGCATGACGGGCAATGAGGATGGTGCGGATGGCGGCAATCCGGAGATCGTCCGCGCGCAGCGGCACGAACAGGTCGGCCATCGCGAGGCGGCCGCGCCAGACGTGGTCGATCATCGGGTGATCGGCATCGGCGGTGGAATCCACGTCGGCAATGGCGGGGTCGGCACACAGGTGCCGCGTCAGATCGAGCGTGAGCTGCACGCCGGGCGAGTTCTTCCGCTCCTGCTCGTCGAACGTGATCTTGAAGAAGAAGGCGCGGCTGCCGTGCCGCAGGACAATGCCGCACGCGACCGGCACACCGCCACGCGCCAAGCTGACGATCTCGCAGCGCCCCTGCGCGGCGAGCGCCGGCACGGCCTGCCGGATGAAGGCGGCATCGCCCGCATGCTGCAGGAGCGCGGTGCCCTGCCTGGCCTTCCATCCCATCGCCTCGAGCGCGAGAAATGTTTCGAGCGTCCGGGCGGTGTCCGCGGGCGACGTGGCGCTTTCGAAAGCCACAGGGCCCGAATCCGCAAGGCGATGGCGCTGGCGGCGAAGCTCCTTGAGCTTCTTTGCACCCAGCGCCTCGCGCAGCAGGGTATCGGCATCGCGAGTGGCATCGAGACTCGCGCGTTCGATGCCTGCGATGGCGATTGCGGACAGGTTGCGCCGGGTCAGCGCCGAACCGAGAGCGTGCGCGGCAGGCCCGTCCGCCGACATGCTGGGAAGCAGCAAGGCACGCGCGCCCGCGTCTTCCGCGGCGTCGAGGAGCGCCGACCAGGCCCGGCTCGGGTCGGCGCGATCGAGCAGGGGCGTCGCCAAGGGCGCATAAGCATGCCATGCCACCATGAGCGGGAGCGGCAATCGAAAGGCTCGCCAGGACGACACCACCGGCAGAAGCCCGATCAATCGGTTCCGGCCGCGACCATCCCAGGCGAGGAGGACTTGCGGGTCCGTGCGGCCATCCGCATGCGCGGCGACCGCCTTTGCCCAGACCGGATCGTAGAATGCGTTCGGCTCCAGCGCCTCCACGGACAGGCGCAACCACGCGACGTCCGGGACGGATCGGAGAGCGGTCAGTTCGCCCCAGGCGGCATGCGCGCGCTCGATGGCTGCGGCGGCCGGCTGCGGTGTCCAGATGTTCGCCGATGCGCCGGCATGGCCGGAATATCCGGTCTTGGTTTGCAGCATCGACGTCACCGCCTTGGGGCCCCGACGTAGCTCTATCGCCGGGACCCGAAGCGGTGCGTTAAATCCTTCGCGAAAAGGCGGGGGGCGAAGCGACTGGGTTAGCGGCCCCTTGACGCAATCATTCAATTTTTATCGATCTGCAGGACGGCGTGCGTGTGCGCAAGCGCGCACATGGCTTGGCAAGATTTCCCGGTTAGGTTCCGTGCGCAAGAGTGAGTGAAAGCCATGTCGCCTGCGCAGAGACCAGCCGTCAGCATCGTCGTTCCCTGCTACAACGGCGGCCGCTTCATCGACCAGCTGCTGGCGACGCTGGCCGCGCAGACCTTTCGCGATTTCGAGATCGTCATCGTCGACGACGGATCGGGCGAGGAGACGCGGCGGAAGCTTGCGCAGCTCGATTCCTCGATCACCGTCCTGCGCCAGCCGAACCAGGGGCCCGGCGCCGCGCGCAATACCGGATTCCGCGCGGCCCGCGCCGATTTCGTGCTGCCGCTCGATTGCGACGACACGCTGGAGCCGAACCATCTTGAGGAAACCGTCGCCGCGTTGCGGGCGGCGCCGTCCGATGTCGGCTTCGTGTTTACGCATCTGCGCGCGGTGGGCGCGATCCAGCGGATCTTCCCGCGCAAGTTCAACCGCTTTGAGATCCTTTTCTCGAACAAGCTGCCGTCCTGCATCCTGATGCGCAAGTCGGTGTGGGAAACGCTCGGGGGCTACGACGAGTCCATGCGGGACGGGTATGAAGACTGGGACTTCAATATCCGCATGGCGGCCGCGGGCTATCGGGCAATCGAGATTCCCAAGGCGCTTTATGTCTATCGCGTCAGCGACGAAGGGATGCTGCTCAGCCACTGCTCGAGCCGGCATGCGGCCATCTGGCGGAGCATCCGCGAAAAGAACGAGCGGCTTTACCGGTTGCCGGAAATCCTCAAGGCGTGGCGGAGCGCGCGGGGCACCCAGCACATGCCGCTTCCCGTCGCCCTGGGCATTCTCGCGCTGGCGCAGCTCCCGGATCGCATTTTCACGCGCGTCATGGGGCTCTACCGTTATGGACGATTGTTCCTGCAGGGGTGGCGCGACGCCCTGCGGGGCATGCAAACTCACCCGTAGCGCAATATATTTCCGGTTCGTGCGAACGCAGGAACCGCCGCATGCTCGCGCCCGATCTTCCGACCGCCATCGCCCAATTGCGCGACCTGATTGACGGGTCCGACGCGATCGTGCCCTTCACGGGCGCCGGCATCTCGACGGAATGCGGCATTCCCGATTTCCGGTCGCCCGGAGGGCTGTGGACCCGAGCACGGCCGATCGATTTCGGGGACTTCATCGCAAGCCAGGCGATGCGCGACGAAGCCTGGCGCCGCCGCTTCCTGATGCAGGAGCATTTCGGCGGCGCAAGGCCCGGCCGCGGTCACCGCGCGCTGGCATGTCTTTATCGCGCCGGCAAGATTCCGGGTGTGATCACGCAGAACATCGACAATCTTCATCAAGTCTCGGGCATTCCGCCGCAAGACATCGTCGAACTGCACGGCAATACGACTTACGCGACGTGCCTCGACTGCGCGCGGCACTACCAGCTCGACTGGGTGAGGGAGCGATTCGACGCTGCCGGCGGGCGCGCGCCCGATTGCTCATGCGGCGGACACATAAAAACTGCGACCGTGTCTTTTGGGCAAGCCATGCCGGAGGATGCGATGCAGAGAGCAAGCGAGCTGAGCGCGGCCTGCGACCTGTTCGTGGTGATCGGTTCCTCGCTGGTGGTGTGGCCGGCAGCCGGATTCCCGCTCAAGGCGAAGCAAAACGGTGCAAGGCTGGTCATTATCAATCGCGAACCCACCGATTTCGATGACATTGCCGACCTTGTGGTGCGCGACGACATCGGAGACGCGCTCGCGCCGTTCGTGACCGATTGAATCCTTCGGGTTCACTTTTGCACAGGCGCCCGGGTCGGGTCTTGCTTGCGCGCACTTTGTACTTTTCCATCGGCATGCCAGTGTTATGTTTGAGGCAGCACAGATTCGGTGAAGCGTCCGCAAGAGACGCCAGAGAAGCGGCAAATACGACGTCATGTCGTCGGACGGGATTGAGTCCAAAGGATCCGGGGCAGATTTCGGATTCGACCGGGAAGTTGATGTTGCGGATCATGCCGCCGCGAATGTCATTGAAATCTCCGGCGTCATCAAATGGTTCGACGTCTCGAAGGGGTTCGGCTTCATTGTGCCGGACAACGGCATGCCGGACGTCCTTCTGCATGTAACCTGCCTGCGACGGGACGGATTCCAGACCGCCTATGAGGGCGCGCGTGTCGTCTGCGAGGTTCTGCCGCGGCCGAAGGGTCTGCAGGCCTTTCGCGTCCTGTCGATGGACGAATCGACCGCCATTCATCCAGCCCAGATGCCGCCCGCGCGCACCCATGTCTCGGTCACGCCGACCAGCGGGCTGGAGCGCGCCGAAGTCAAATGGTTCAATCGCCTGCGCGGTTTCGGCTTCTTGACACGGGGGCCCGGGACGCCGGACGTCTTTGTCCACATGGAAACCTTGCGCCGCTACGGCATTACCGAATTGCGCCCCGGGCAAACCGTGCTGGTGCGCTACGGCCCCGGGCCGAAGGGACTGATGGCGGCGGAAGTCCATCCCGACAGCGGTCCGCACGGTCCCGCCTCACACTGAGATCGTCTCGTGTTCGCGTTGGCGTTAGCGCGTGGGCAAGGTTGGGCACGGCGCCTTGCAATGGCGGCATGTGTCCTGTTGGTCCTCTCGGGCCAGCATGCCGCGGCCGCGGATCAGAAGACCGTCGAGATCGTTTCCCGCAACGGCGTCCACGTCTTCACGGTCGAACTCGCGACGACCGAGGCGGAGCGGACCCAGGGCCTCATGTATCGCAGGGAATTGCCGGAAGGCCACGGCATGTTGTTCGATTTCCAGCGCGATCAGGAGCTCGGCTTCTGGATGAAGAATACCTATATTCCGCTCGACATGATCTTCATCCGCGGCGACGGACGGATCTGGCGGATCGCGGAAAATACCGTTCCGCTCTCAACCAAGATCGTACCCTCCAACGGCGCGGTTCGTGCGGTCCTGGAAGTGATCGGCGGGACCGCGAGGAAACTCGGCATCGCGCCGGGCGACCGGGTGGCACACCCGATTTTCCGGAACTGACTTCAACCGCCGAAGTTCCTGTCTTTTCCGTGACCTTGCACGGGCAGGCCGGACTTCGTATGGAAAGCGGAACTGAACAGCATCGGGGCATAGCGCAGCCTGGTAGCGCATCTGCTTTGGGAGCAGAGGGTCGCAGGTTCAAATCCTGCTGCCCCGACCATCTAACTACCTGTTTTTGTTGCATGCGATTCTGACCTTTCGGCTGCGATTCTGACGGGCGGTTCTTACGTCGTTCCGTCGCCACTGTCGGACACCCGCTTGGCGTTGCGGGCGACCTGAACCATGGCGATCTTGGCGGCGCGGCGGCGGATGTAGCGGACAGTGGTGTCGCGGCGCGTATGGGTGGCGGCGTCCTTGATCAGCTCGATGTCGACCCCGGCTTCCTCGGCCTCGGTCAGCCCGCCGGCGCGGCTGTCCATGCTCCAGACCTCGTCCGGGATGCCGGCCGCCCGCGCGATCGCCCGGAACCATTTCCGGTAGGATCGCTCCTGCACGGCATAGCCGTGCTCGCCGGTCACGATCGCGCCCTGGCGCTCGCCATGCGGCACGCTGTCCAGCAGCGGGAAGAGCAGCGAATAGTTCTGCAAATCGAAATCCGCGGCCGAGCGGTATTTCGACTTGGACGTCCGCATGCGCCAGCGCCAGCCCGCAATATTCTCCCAGGTGAAATAGCCGGTCCAGATCTGGCCGCCGCAATCGATCGCCGTGGCGCCGCGCTTGACCGCTTTCTCGATGTCGGCGGCGGTCTTCGGCCGCTCGCCGATGACGTCCTTCTGGCGCAGCAGCAGCTCGAACTGTGCGGCGACGCCGATCGCCATCGAGCGCGCGCGCTCCGGCGGCATCACGCCGGCGCGGCCAATCTCGAGCGCCTTGCGCACGAAGGCGCCGGCCTGCGCATAGGTCATCTCCTCCTCGCGCGCACCGCCGCGCTCGAAGGTCAGCATGGAGGTCGCGTTCTTCAGGTCCTCGAGCAGCTGCTTGCAGTCGTTGCGCCGCAGCGCCGCGTTGAACCGCAGCACGGTCTTGACCATCGAGATCGCGTCATGCGCGCGATCGACCCGCTCGGGCCCGCCGGGCTCCGCCGGCAACCGCCAATTGTCGTACCAGTGCTGCGCGTCGAGGATGGTGACGTTGCGGATCAGCCGGGCGCCCACGGTGGTCTCGATGACCTTCAGGCTGTCCGTATAGGTGCGCCGCGTGTTGGCCTTCACCTTGTGAAAGCGCGAGAGCGGATGCTCCTGATAGATGCGGCAGGCCGAACGCATGGTGCCGTCGTAGCGGGTGACGTGCGCGACCTGGCCCTTGTCGTCCGGCCGCTTGCGCTCGTCGATCCACGCCAGCAGGCGGGCGGAATGCCCGCGGCAAAGCGCCGAGAGACTGGCGTCATCCGCGTCGGGCGGGAGCGGGATGCACCTGTCGGGGAAATCCATCGGATCCCGCACGACCTGGCGGGCGATCCAGTACGGCAGACCGTGGCGGCCGCGCTTGAACCCCGGCCTGTCGCCTCTGGGGGGCATCGAAGGTTTCCGGCCCGTCCTGGGCGTCGATGATTGCCGCATTGCCGCCGACTCCGTTCCTGTCGTCAAGCCACGCAACAACGCCACGCCAGTATCGCCCGCCCCACAGGGAACTAATCTGGGGAAAACCTTCGGCCTCCATCCGGCGGACTGCGGCCCGGAAGCGATCCTCCCCGAGCCGCGGATTGACCCTGCGGTGCAGCTCGCGATCGTCGATGAAGAGCGGCAGCCGGTTCGGATCGAGGGGCCCGGCGCCAGCGCGATCGTCAGGCGGCATCGTCGATGTCCTCCAGCCCGA
>JACAEG010000040.1 GCA_013388965.1 Pseudorhodoplanes sp.
ATATAGCCCCACATCCACACGGTGTCGCGCGGGACGCCGATTTGTTCGAGCCACCAGGTGAGCGCAATCACGCCCGCACCGGAGGCCAGCATGCCGATGCGATAGGCCGCGACATAGCCGGCCATGCCGGCGGCCTGTTCGCTGGTTTCGAGGCTCTCGACGCGGAAGGCGTCGATCACGATGTCCTGCGTCGCCGACGCGGCCGCCACCAGCAGCGCGCCGAGCGCGACAAGGCCGGGCGCCGCGACCGGATTGCAGAAGGCGAGAAACACGATCGCCGCCATCAGCAGCAACTGGGAGAAGACGAGCCATCCGCGCCGCCGCCCCAGCAGGCGCGAGAGCAGCGGCACGTCGAGCGCATCGACCACCGGCGCCCACAGGAATTTCACCGTATAGGGCGTGCCGACCAGCGCGAACAATCCAATGGTACCGAGATCGACACCGGCTTCGCGCATCCAGACCAGCAGCGTCGAGCCTGACAGGGCGAGCGGAAGTCCGGCGGAAAACCCGAGAAACAGCACGATCAGGACGCGCGGCTTGAGATAGACCGCCAGCGCCTCGCTCACGCGCGAGCGCAGGTCCGGCGCTGTCCCGACGGCGGCGCGCTCCGTCATTCGCCCGCTTCGAGCCGGCGGGCGATCGGCGCCGGGATCACGACGCCGGACGGAATGTCATCGGCGCCCTCGAATTCAAGCTCGCGAATCTTGCCGGCGCGCTTGTCGATCTTGTCGGCCGAGACGAGAATCTGGCGGATATCCTCGTTCGCCTGCCCGAAATGCTTCTCGAGCTTGACCACGCGATCGCGCAGCCGGGACAGGTCGTCCGACAGAAGCTCGACCTCGTTGCGGATCAGTTCCGCGGCCTCGCGCATGCGCGCGTCGCGCTGGATCTGCTGGATCACCTGGATCGCGAGCATCAGGAGTGAGGGCGACACGACGACGACGCGGGCGCGAAACGCCTTCTGGATGAGGTCGTCGAACCCGTCATGCAGGTCGGCATAGACGGATTCGGAGGGCACGAACATCAGCGCCAGCTCGTGCGTCTCGCCCGGCAACAGATATTTCTCGGCGATGTCGTTGACATGCCGCAGCACGTCCTGGCGGACGCGCGCGCAGGCGAACTTTCGTTCCTCGTCGGTCCGGGCGTCGCGCAACGCGGTCATGGCCTCGAGCGGAAATTTCGCGTCGATGATCAGCGGGCGTTGATCGGGAAGAAAGATGGCGCAATCGGGACGGGTCCGATTCGACAGCGTGAACTGGAATTCGTAGGCGCTGGCGGGCAGGCCGTCGCGCACGATGATCTCCATCCGTCCCTGGCCGAAGGCGCCGCGCTGCTGCTTGTTGGACAGGATGCCCTGCAGCGACGTCACCTCGGACGCAAGCTGGGTGATATTCTTCTGCGCCGTATCGATCACGGCGAGCCGCTCGTTCAGCTTCTGCAGGTTGTCGGTGGTCTGGCGGGTCGTTGCCTGCATCGACTGGCCGAGATGGTGGGTCACCGCGTCGAGGCGAGCGTTCACCGCGCGCTGGAGTTCGGCGTGCTGCGCATGCAGCATCTCGCTCATGGCGCGCACGCGCCCGGCCGTCTCCGCCTGCAGATGCGCAAGCTCCATCATGCGTTCCTGCGCGGCATGGGCCTCCTCGCGGCGGCGGCGGGCGGCGCGGACGGCAAGCCCGATCAGCCAGACACCGCCGGCGAGGATGGCGACGCCGGCGGCGCCCGTCGCCGCAGCCACGAAAACAGGGTCGCGCAGAAGCGCAGAAATCTGGTCGGAAAACTCCATCCGCCGCTTTTAGCCCGATTCGGACCCACTGGCGAACGAAGTGGGAACGTCACGGCAATTCGCCGCGAATTCAAGGCATTTGACCCCAAACCCGCGAAACCTTACATCGCCGCAAATGGCCCTGCGTCCGATCATCGTCCTCCCCGACAAGCGTCTCCGCCTGGTGTCCGAACCGGTCACCCGGGTGGATGCCTCGGTGCGCAAGCTGATCGAGGAGATGTTCGAGGCGATGTACGACGCGCCGGGCATCGGCCTTGCGGCCATCCAGCTCGGCGAGCCGAAGCGCGTCGTCACGATCGACCTTGCCAGGAAAGACGATCCGCCCGCCCCCCAGGTCTTCATCAATCCCGAGATCGTCTGGTTTTCGGAGGAGAAGCGGACCTACGAGGAAGGCTGCCTCTCGATCCCGGAATATTACGAGGAGGTCGAGCGGCCCGCCGAGGTGAAGGTGAAATATCTCGACCGCGAGGGCAATCCGCAGGAGGTGCACGCCGAAGGCATTCTCGCCACCTGCCTGCAGCACGAGATCGATCACCTGAACGGAATCCTGTTCATCGATCACCTGTCCAAGCTGAAGCGCGATCGCGTCATCAAGAAATTTGCCAAGGCCGCCAGGCGCGCGGAGGGCTGAATGACGCTCCGCGTCGTTTTCATGGGCACGCCGGACTTCGCGGTGCCGACGCTGGTGGAAATCGTCGGCGCGGGACACGAGGTGGCGGCCGTCTATACGCGCGCACCCAAACCCGCAGGGCGCGGGATGGATCTGCAGGACACGCCGGTTGCGCGCGAAGCCAAGCGCTTCGGCATCCCGGTGCTCACTCCGAAGTCCTTGCGCAGCGAGGAGGCGCTCGCTGTATTCCTGAGCCATCGCGCGGATGTCGCGGTGGTCGTCGCCTACGGCCTTATCCTGCCGAAGGCCGTGCTCGAAGCCGTGCCGCTCGGCTGTTTCAATCTGCATGCCTCGCTCCTCCCGCGCTGGCGCGGCGCCGCGCCGATCAACCGCGCCGTCATGGCGGGCGATACCGAGAGCGGCGTGATGGTGATGAGCATGGAGGAGGGCCTCGATACCGGCCCCATCGCGATGGCGGAGCGCGTGCCCATCGGCCCGGACATGACGGCCGGAGATTTGCACGACAGGCTTGCGCCGCTCGGGGCCGACCTGATGCTCCGCGCGCTCGCGGCGCTGGAGCGCGATACCCTTACACTGACGCCGCAGAGCGAAACCGGCGTCACCTATGCAGCCAAGATCGAAAAATCCGAAACGCGGATCGACTGGAAGAGACCCTGGCAGGACGTTCACAACCACATCCGCGGGCTGTCGCCGTTTCCCGGAGCATGGTTCGAACTTGGCGATGGCAGCGCGGTCGTGCGCGTGAAGGCGTTGCGCACAACGAGGGGCGAGGGCAGCGGCGCACCCGGCACGTTGCTCGACGACCGCCTGACGGTTGCATGCGGCAGCGGCTCGGTCCGCATCCTCGAATTGCAGCGCGCCGGCAGACAGCCGATGAAAGCGGAGGAGTTCCTGCGCGGCAACAGGCTCGCAAGGGGTGAAAGGCTTGCGTAGAGGAAAAGGTGCGTTCTCCATCCCCGTCACCCTGAGGTGCGGTCGCGGAGCGACCGCCTCGAAGGGCGACGGCCCGGATCGCGCCCGCCATCCTTCGAGGCTCGGCGCTATGCGCCTCGCACCTCAGGATGACTTATCGGCATTGTGAGCTGAACGAGACATCATGCCCCGCTACAAGCTTCTGATCGAGTATGACGGCGGCCCCTATCGCGGCTGGCAATATCAGGCCGATGGCCCGACGGTGCAGGATGCGATCGAGACCGCGATCGAGAAATTCGACGGACGCCGCGTCACCATCCAGGGGGCGGGCCGCACCGATGCGGGCGTGCACGCGCTGGGACAGGTTGCGCATGCGGACCTGCAGGGCGAGCACGACGGCGGCACGGTGCTCGACGCGCTCAATTTCTATCTGCGGCCGGAGCCGATCGCGATCCTCGCGGCGGAACGGGTGGGCGACGACTTCAACGCGCGGTTCTCCGCAACGAAGCGGCATTATCTCTATCGCATCGTCAACCGTCGTCCCGATCTGACGCTCGATCTGCCGCGCGCCTGGCGGGTTGCGCGTCCCCTCGATATCGCCGCGATGCGCGAGGGCGCGCGCCGACTGACCGGGCATCATGACTTCACCACCTTCCGCTCGACCGAGTGCCAGGCCAAATCGCCGATGAAGACGCTCGACCGACTCGAGATCGAGACCGAAGGCTGGAACGTCAATGTGATCGTTTCAGCGCGCTCGTTCCTGCATAACCAGGTGCGCTCGATGGTCGGCTCGCTCGTCCATGTCGGCGAGGGCAAGTGGAGCCCGGACGATCTCGCCGCCGTGCTGGCTGCGCGCGACCGCACGGCCTGTGGCCAGGTCGCCCCGCCGCAGGGGCTTTATCTGGTGCGGGTGGATTACTGAGCGAAATACCGCTCGAGAATGCGCCGGTAGATCGCGGTCAGCGCCACGAGGTCGGCGGTTGGCACCTGCTCGTCGATGGCATGCATGGTCTGGCCGACCAGCCCGAATTCGACCACCGGACAATAATCCTTGATGAAGCGCGCATCGGACGTGCCGCCCGAGCTCGACAGAGCCGGCTTGCGGCCGGTCACCTCGGCGATGGCATCGACGACAAGATCGGTGAAGGGGCCGGGCGCGGTGACGAACACATCGGCGTTGGACGGCTCCCACTCGAACGAGAAGCGGATTTTTCCGCCGGACGCAGCGAGCGCACGCTTCTCCAGCAGTATCTTGAGCGATTCCTGATTGTGACGGTCGTTGAAGCGGATATTGAAACGCGCGCGCGCCTCGCCGGGAATGAGATTGACGGTCCTGTTGCCGACATCGATCGAGGTGAATTCGAGATTCGACGGATCGAAATGCGCGCTGCCGGTGTCGAGCGGCTCGGCCTTCAGCGCGGCAATGAGCGCGACCAGCCCCATGATCGGGTTCTCAGCCCGGTGCGGATAGGCAACATGGCCCTGCTTGCCGTGCACGATCAGCGTGCCGTTCTGCGAGCCGCGGCGGCCGATCTTGATCGTGTCGCCCAGAACATCCACGTTGCTCGGCTCTGCGAGAATGCAATTGTCGAATTTTTCGCCGTGCTGCGCGGCCCATTTCAGCAGCTTGATGGTGCCGTTGATGGCGACGCTCTCCTCGTCGCCGGTGATCAGGAAGGAGATCGAGCCTTTCGGCCTGCCGCCATGCGCGGCGAGATAGTCGAGCGTTGCCGCGACAGAAGCAGCGATGCCGCCCTTCATGTCGACCGCGCCGCGCCCATACAGCGTGCCGTTCGCGATGTCGCCCGCGAAAGGCGGATGCGACCAGGAGGTTTCCGGGCCGGTCGGGACCACGTCGGTGTGGCCGGCGAACATCAGATGCGGGCCGGACGTGCCGATACGGGCGTAGAAATTCTCGACGTCCGGCGTGCCGGCCTCCGAAAACACCATGCGGTGCACGGTGAACCCGGCCGGCTTCAGCGCGGCTTCGAGCACGCCGAGCGCGCCGCCCTCCGCCGGCGTCACCGAGGGGCAGCGCAGCAGGTCGCGGGCGAGCGCAACGGGATCGGCGGGCATGGTCAGTCCCGCAGGAGCTCGTTGATGCTTGTTTTCGACCGGGTTTTCTCGTCGACGCGCTTGACGATCACCGCGCAATAGAGATTGGGGCCGGGCTGGCCGTTCTTCAGCGGCTTTCCGGGTATGGTGCCGGGCACGACCACGGAATAGGGCGGCACCTCGCCGCGCATGGTCTCGCCGGTCTCGCGGTCGATGATCGTGGTCGAGGCGCCGAGATAGACGCCCATCGAGAGCACCGAGCCCTCGCGCACGATCACCCCCTCGGCCACCTCCGAGCGTGCGCCGACGAAGCAATTGTCCTCGATAATGACGGGGCCGGCCTGCAGCGGTTCGAGCACGCCGCCGATGCCGGCGCCGCCGGAAATGTGGCAATTCTTTCCGATCTGCGCACAGGATCCGACGGTCGCCCAGGTGTCGATCATGGTGCCGGAATCGACATAGGCTCCCAGATTGACGAAGGACGGCATCAGCACCACGCCCGGCGCGATATAGGCGGAGCGCCGCACGACGCTGTTCGGCACCGCGCGGAAGCCCGCCTTCTTGAACCTGGCGGCGGTCCAGCCCTCGAACTTGGAGGGCACCTTGTCCCACCAGACGGCCTTGCCGGGGCCGCCCTTGATCACGCTCATGTCGTTGAGGCGAAACGACAAAAGCACGGCCTTCTTGAGCCATTGATGGACCTGCCAGCGCCCGTCCGGGCCGCGTTCGGCGACGCGCGCCTTGCCGGAATCGAGCAGGTCCAGCGCCTGTTCCACCGCTTTCCGGACCGGCCCGCGCGTTTTCGGCGTGATGCCGTCGCGCTTGTCGAAGGCCTCGTCGATGGTTGTGGCAAGCTTGTCGAACATGATGCGGCCCCGCGCGAAGATGTGCAGGTGTTTTGCGAAGGCGACCGCAATTGTCAACCGCGACAGGGGCCACGGGGCTTGGCGGCGGGACCCGATTTCTGCTTTGCTGGCAACGGGTTCGGGGAGGCGCGGATGAAGCGGTTTGCGGCGGCGATCCTGGTGGCGATGGCGGAGCCGGCGCTCGCGCATCACGCGATGGACGGGCAGATGCCCGTCACCTGGGGGCAGGGTTTCGTCTCCGGCCTCGCGCATCCCGTTCTCGGACTTGATCATTTCGCCGCGCTGATCGCGGTCGGGAGCCTCGCGGCGCTGGCGCGGACGGGCATGTGGCCGATCCTCGCCTATGTCGCGCTGATGATCGCGGGCGCCGCGTTGCATGCCGCCGGCGTGACGATCCCGGCCGCGGAACCGGGCGTCGCGCTCTCGCTGCTCCTGCTCGGCGCCGTTCTGGCCGGCCATCGGCTGCGCTTTGCGACGATCCTGCTCGTGCTGTTCGGCGCGACCGGTCTTGTGCACGGATACGCGCTCGGCGAGTCGATTGTGGGCGCCGAACCCGCGCCGCTCGTTGCCTATTTCGCCGGACTCGCCGTCGTCCAGTCCGCGATTGCCGTCGGGACAATGATGGCCGCGAGGGCAATCATGGATCGCTACGCCGCATGGCCGCTGCGCCTTGCCGGCGCCGCGGTTGCGGGCTTCGGGCTTGCGACATTGACCCAGGCGCTCTCGGCCTGAGTCTCAGCGCGCCGCCACGATCCGCCCCAGAAATCCCGCGAGATCGTCGGTCACGTAATCGACATGCGGGTCGTCGCGGCCCTCGAGCTCCCAGCCTTCGCGGAACACTTCGCGCGTGCCTTCCGGCACCACCAGCACGGTGGTCATGCCGAGCGCGTGAGGCACGCTGAGATTGCGCGCGAGATCCTCGAACATCGCCGCCTTCGTCGGATCGACGCCGTGGCGCGCGAGAAAGCGGTCATAGACCTTCGGCAGCGGCTTCGGCTCGAGATCGGCGGCAGCGATGTCGAACACGTCCTCGAAATGGCGATCGATGTCGAGCCGCTTCATCACGGCGGCGGCATGCGCGCGCGTGCCGTTGGTGAGAATGAGCTTGCGGCCCGGCAGCTTCTCCAGCGCGTCGCCGAGCGCCGCGTTCGGCACCAGCGGCGAATGGTCGATCTCGTGCACGAAGGCGAGGAAGTCGTCGGGCTTCATCCCGTGCTCGGTCATCATGCCGCGCATGGAAGTCCCGTAGCGCCTGTAATAGTCCTTCTGCAGGCGAAACGCCTCGTCATGCGTAATCTTTAGGAAATCCGCAATGTAATTGCGGATACGCTCGTCCACCTGCTGCCACAGATTGAGATGATGCGGGTAGAGCGTATTATCGAGATCGAAGACCCAGGTCTCGACATGGGCGAAGCTGCGGGCGGCGGGATCAGCAGACATCGTTTGTTCTTGCCGAATGCGAATTGCAAGCGGGGGATGACCTAGCATGCCGACGCCGCCGATCAAGACGCAATGCTGCATCGCCGGCGGGGGACCCGCGGGCATGATGCTGGGGTTCCTGCTCGCGCGTGCCG
>JACAEG010000015.1 GCA_013388965.1 Pseudorhodoplanes sp.
CCCCCCCCCCCGGCCTGTCTCCGCCGGGATGGCCGCGCTCAGGCTGTGCGTCTGGCGGCGACAATCGCAGCGATGCTCCCGAGCACGAACGCCAATACCGGACCGAGGATGAAGATCGCGCCCATCGCGCCGCCGCCGTCACGCTCGAACAGGCCGAAGTAATTCGTCGCGACGATGTAATAGAGAATGGGGACCGCCTCGCCTGCGATCAGGCCGGCAAGGAAGGCGAGAACGATCTTGAATGCGCGCGGCATGAACGACCCCGGACAGCGATATACGAAGCGGGACGACAACAGCGCAACGCGCTTTGATGCATCTCCCCTGCCCGACCGCGGCTAGTTCACGACGGCAGGCTTCAGAACCTCCGCGCACCATTGCCGGAAGCTGGTCGGCGTGCTCGATTGCGGCGTGCGCGGTTCGGCATCGTCGAGACCCGCATTCTTTGCCGCCATCATGTCCGCATAACCCTGAATGAAAGCGTTCGACATCCCGCTGTCCTTCAGCCGGGCCTTGAAGGACTCGAGCGAGAGCTGCTGGAAGCGCACTTCCCTGCCGAGCACCTCCGACATGATCTGCGCCATGTCGTTGCAGGACAGATCCTCCGGACCGAGCACCGGGACATCGGCTCGCCCGCTCCATGAGGAATCTTGCAGCAGCTTTGTCGCGACGGCCGCAATATCGCGCGTGGCGCAGGTCGGATGCTTGCGGTCAGGGTCAAGCGGCGAGAAGAACAGGCCGCGGGCCCTGATCGGCTCGACCTGGCGAAGAAGATTGTCCATGAACGAGGGCATCGCGAGCGCACGGTAGTTCACGCCCGTGCTCGCGATCAGGTCGTCCATGGCCAGCGCGGCCGTGACGAAACCGGCATTCCGTGCGACCGGCAATCCGCGGCCGAGCGCGGAGACGCCGACCACCCGCTTGATGCCATGCCTTTGCATCGCCGCGCTGGCCGGTCGCGTGAATTCGAGATAGGCCGCATCGAGACTGTCCATGTGCGGGTTCGGCGGCACGACCCACAACACGGAGTCGGCCCCCTCGAAGGCACGGTTCACCACATCGGTATCGCCGTGCGACCCTACCACGACTTCGAACCGCCCAGGCTCGGCCGGGGGCAGGCGCGACGGGTCGCGCGCGATGGCGCGCACGGCGTCGCCGCCTGCGAGAAGACGATCCAGAACCTGCCGGCCGATGGCGCCGGTCGGCGTTGTGACGACGATCATGACTATCTGCGTCCTGTGGGCGATATAAGTAAACCATACCGTACCGTTTACTTTTTGTCAACGCCGCCGGGATAGGCGACAAGCGGATATGGCAAGGCGCGGCGACCAATTGCGCGAACACATCCTGTGGACCGCCAAGGACGTGTTCCTCGAGATGGGGTTCGAGCGGGCATCGATGGATGTCGTCGCCGCGCGCGCACAGACATCGAAGCGATCCCTCTACGCGCATTTCGAGAGCAAGGAGAAACTGTTCCTTGCCGTTATCGAATTCGTGCGCGGGCTGTTTCTGACAAGGCTGAAAATGCCCGGCGATTATGCGGACAAGCCAGCCGAGGCGCTGACGCTGTTCTGCGCGCGCTATCTCGAAATCCTGCTCTACCAGGCGTCGATCCAGATGTGCCGCGTGAGCATGGCGGAAACCGCGCGCTTCCCGGAGGGCGCCGCGAGCCATTACGACGTGATGTTCACCGAGGTTCAGTCGCGCCTGAGCGCCTATCTGAAGGTGGCCTTCGGGCTGCCGGCGCGCACGAGCGCGGACGCGGCGCAGCGGCTGCTCGGGCAGCTCCTCTACCCGCGCCTGCTGCGCGCCCTGTTCGGCATGGACGAACCGGTGAGGAGCCTCGGCCGCGATGACATGCCGCCCGCGATCGATCTCAGGCCTGTTCGCAAGGTCGTGGCGGAACTGATCGAGTCACTGCCCAAACATTAGGGCGCGGAAATGTGGGCCCTCACTCCCACTCGATCGTTCCCGGCGGCTTGCTGGTCACGTCATAGACGACGCGGTTGACGCCCTTGACCTCGTTGATAATGCGGGTGGCGACATGGCCGATGAAGCGCATGTCGAAGGGATAGAAGTCCGCCGTCATGCCGTCGGTCGACGTGACCGCGCGCAGGCCCACGACATAGTCGTAGGTGCGAAAGTCGCCCATCACGCCGACGGTCTTGACCGGAAGGATCACGGCGAAGGCCTGCCAGATATCGTCATAGAGTCCGGCGCGGCGGATTTCCTCGATGAAGACCGCGTCGGCGAGCCGCAGGATGTCGAGCTTCTCCCTGGTGATCGCGCCCGGGCAGCGGATCGCAAGCCCCGGCCCCGGAAACGGGTGGCGCCCGACGAACACGTCCGGCAAACCGAGCTCGCGGCCGAGCGCGCGCACCTCGTCCTTGAAGAGTTCGCGCAGCGGCTCGACGAGCTTCATGTTCATGCGCTCGGGCAGTCCGCCGACATTGTGGTGCGACTTGATCGTCACCGAGGGCCCTCCGGTGAAGGAGACGCTCTCGATCACGTCAGGATAAAGCGTGCCCTGCGCCAGAAATTCCGCGCCGCCGACCTTCCGCGCCTCGGCCTCGAACACGTCGATGAACAATTTCCCGATGGTCTTGCGCTTGACCTCGGGGTCCTCGACGCCTTCGAGCGCCTTCAGAAACGTTTCCGACGCATCCACATGCACGAGCGGGATGTTGTAATGATCGCGGAACAAGGCCACGACCCGCTCGGCCTCGCCGAGCCGCAGCAGGCCGTGATCGACGAACACGCAGGTAAGCTGCTCGCCGATCGCCTCGTGGATCAGCACGGCCGCCACCGCGGAATCCACGCCGCCCGACAATCCGCAGATCACCCGTCCCTTCCCGACCTGCGCGCGGATTTTCTCGATCGCCTCCTCCCGGAAGGCGCGCATCGTCCAGTCCCCCTTGAGGCCGGCGATCTTGCGCACGAAATTGCGCAACAGCGCCGCGCCGTGCGGGGTGTGAACCACTTCGAGATGGAATTGCGTGGCGTAGAATTTCCGCTTCTCGTCCGCGATCATCGCGATCGGCGCATTCGGCGAGGTGCCGACCACGCGAAAGCCGTCGGGAAGCTTCGTCACGCGGTCGCCGTGGCTCATCCAGACCGGATATTTCTCGCCCTTTCTCCACACGCCCTCGAACAGCGGCGTGTCCTCGGTGACGGTGACCTCCGCGCGGCCAAACTCGCGGTGATGACCGGCCTCGACCGCGCCGCCGAGCTGCTGCGCCATCGCCTGCTCGCCGTAGCAGATGCCGAGCACCGGCACGCCCGCCTCGTAGATCGACGGCGGCGCCAGCGGCGCATCCTTGTCGAGCACGGAGGATGGCCCCCCGGAGAGGATGACGGCCTTGGGCTGCATCGCCCAGAACGCCTCCTCGGCACGGTTGAAGGGCACGATTTCGCAATAGACGCCTTCCTCGCGCACGCGCCGCGCGATGAGCTGCGTGACCTGCGAGCCGAAATCGACGATGAGGATCTTTTCGTGGAGCGGGGGTGTCGCCATGGCGGGTTCTAGTCGCTGATTCCCGGTCTGTCGAGTTCGGCCTGCGCGTTTTTCTGCGCTCCAGATATAGGGTCGAATTCGCGTCCCGCGCGGCGGTTTGCCGCGCTTTTCCACGGAAATTCCGCGTGCGCGGTAACCGCCTTTTCACCCCGGCCCCACCACCCTGCGCGGCGTCGAAAAACGAAATCGGCGACACGTTCCGAGGGGAAGTCCATGCCGCCGCATGCCCAGCCCGCGAACCGGGCCGCCCGCCGCACGGCCCTTTTTCGCGAAACGCCGCGCCAGGCCGTCCTGCGCAACGTCCTCGGCATAGCGCGCTGCCTGAAGCCGGCGCGCGCACGGTCCGCCCTGCTGATCGCCCGCCACGTCCTGGCCGGAACGCTCGGCAATCGCGGCCTGCCCGACCCGCGCAAGGCCCCGGACACATGCGAGGGACTGTGCGGGATCGCATACGACCTTTCGGTCGACACGCTCATGCGCGCCTACCGCATCGGCCTGCATGCCAGCGGCCTGGCAGGGCCGCCCAAATGGTGGTCGCCGCCGCGACGGGCGATACTCGATTTCGAGAACTTCCACATGTCACGGCGGTTGCGCTCGCGGCTGCGTCAGAACCGTCATCGCGTGACCTTCGACCGCGACTTCGAGGGCGTGATCGCGGCCTGCGCGGAGCCGCGGCCCGGCAAGCTGCCGATCAGCTGGATTACGCCGCAGGTCATGCATCTTTACGCGGAGATGCACGATGCCGGGCACGCGCATTCCTTTGAGGTATGGGACGCGAATGGCAGCCTCGTCGGCGGCGGCTATGGCGTGGCGATCGGCGGCATTTTCATCATCGAATCGCAATTCGCGCGCGAGACGCATGCCTCGAAGATCGGCTTCTGCATGCTCAACTGGCATCTCGCCAAATGGGGCTTTGCGCTCAACGACAACAAGGGGCCGGCGCAGAACGTGCTCGACATGGGCTTCCATGTCATCCCGCGCGAGGAGTATCTGGACCGGCTGGCGAACGCGATCCGCATGCCCGACAAGCCGGGCCGCTGGGAGGTCGAAACCGACCTGGCGACGGTCGCGCAATGGGAGCCGAAACACGGCCGGCCGCAGAACGAGATGATGGTCGCGGCGGAGTGATCGGCTTTGCCGGCACCCGACTTTCGGAGTGCCGGGCAGGCCCTCATTAGGGTTACTGGTTAAAATCACACCGAAAGAGCACGAAGCGGACGATATCCGGGCCAATATAACGCGGACCGCCATCCCAATCTCTGGTCCGTTCCGGAATGCCCATCGAACCCGATCTCATGCTGCTGGCCGCCGAGGAAATCGCGGCGCTCCGCAGCGGCCTGTTTCGCGAATCCATGCTGGAAGCGATCGAGCGCAACGTGCTGCGCTGGGTCTGGGCGATCAAGCATTACAATGTTGCGCTGCTGCCCTTCGCGGTGATGTGGCTGCAGGACCGCGTCGCCGCGCGCACCGGCCTGCCCGACCCGAGCCAGACCCACGTCGACGGCGAATGTGCGGGCATCGTCCACGACCTCTCGCCGCAGACGCTCGTCTCCGCCTACCAGCGCGGGCTCTACACTTCCGACCATTACGGAGCCTTGACCTGGACGTCGCCGCCGGAGCGCTGCGTCCTGTTTTTCGGCAACTACAGGATGAACAAGAATGTCCGCCGCCTGATGCGCCAGAAGCGCTACACGGTGACGTTCGACACCGCCTTCGAGCGCGTCATCAAGGCCTGCTCGGGACGGCGCGCGGGCAAGTGGCACACGACCTGGATCACGCCGCGGATCATGCGCGCCTATGCGGCCCTCTACGACATGGGGCTCGTGCATTCGTTCGAAGTCTGGAATGCGGACGGGGCGCTTGTCGGCGGCGGCTATGGCGTGGCGCTCGGGCGCGTCTTCTTCACCGAGTCGCAATTCTCCCACGAGAGCAATACCTCGAAGGTCGGCTTCTCGGTGCTCAATCGGCATCTCGCCGAATGGGGCTACGTCCTCAACGACGGCAAGAAGAATACGCCGACGCTCGAGGAACAGGGCTTCGGCATGATCCCGCGAGCGGAATTCCTGCAGACCCTGTCCGAGAACGTGTATGCGGGCGGAAAGCCTGGCCGGTGGCGCGTCGCATACGATACCGCACAGATCGCCGACTGGCAGCCCAAGCCGCAGGCCGTCGCCGCCGAATAGCCGCCGCTAAGGGCAGCTCGCCTGGGTCACCTCGGCCCAGAGCCGGTTCGCGCCGGCGCGCGTCGAGATCACGCGCACGCACATGCCCGGCCGCAACAGCGCGCGCGCGCGCGTGAGATCCGGACGCGCATTGTCCTGAAGCTCCGACCACACCGGCATCGGCCAGCGTGCGGTCAGCACCGTCCCGGGCGGCGGCAGCGACTGCGCCGAAATCCCGTAGCCATCGAAATTCACGCCCCCGAAGCGGGGAGCGCGGGCGCGGCCAAGTGCGACCCATCCGTAAACCTCGCCCCGCGTCACGGCGGCGGCGCTCGCCACCGGCG